>NZ_JBSFJW010000049.1:0-56252 GCF_053598255.1 Streptomyces sp. NPDC001157 | reverse complement strand
GCGATGATGTACACCTCTGGATGGCCGAAGAACCAGAAGAGGTGTTGCCACAGCAGCGCGCCGCCATTGGCCGCGTCGAAGACATGCGCACCGAACTTCCGATCCGCCTCCAGCGCGAACAGCGCGGCGGCGAGGACGGGGAAGGCGAGCAGGACCAGCACCGCGGTCAGCAGCACGTTCCACACGAAGATCGGCATGCGGAACATGGTCATGCCGGGTGCGCGCATGCAGATGATGGTGGTGATGAAGTTGACCGCACCGAGGATCGTGCCGAAGCCGGAGAAGGCCAGACCCATGATCCACAGGTCGGCGCCGACGCCCGGCGAACGGACCGCGTCCGACAGCGGGGAGTAGGCGAACCAGCCGAAGTCGGCCGCACCCTGCGGGGTGAGGAAGCCGCCCACGGCGATCGTCGAGCCGAACAGGTAGAGCCAGTAGGCGAACATGTTCAGCCGCGGGAACGCCACGTCGGGCGCGCCGATCTGCAGCGGCATGATCCAGTTGGTGAAGCCGGCGAACAGCGGCGTCGCGAACATCAGCAGCATGATCGTGCCGTGCATCGTGAACGCCTGGTTGAACTGCTCGTTCGACATGATCTGCAGACCAGGTCGAGCCAGCTCGGCGCGCATCAGCAGCGCCATCACGCCGCCGATCAGGAAGAACGCGAACGACGTGACGAGGTAGAGCGTCCCGATCGTCTTGTGGTCAGTGGTGGTGAGCCACTTGATGACGACGTTGCCGGGCTGCTTGCGCCGGACCGGCAGCTCGTCCGTGTAGTGGGACTCCGCCGCGGCGCCCTGGGGTTCGTTGACGATGCTCACAGGTTGTTCGTCTCCCGGTTCTTCTCGTGGCTCGTCTGCGCGATGCCGGCGGGAACGTAACCGGTCTGCCCCTTCTTGGCGAGTTCCTGGAGGTGCTTCTCGTAGCGGTCCGGGGAGACGACCTTCACGTTGAACAGCATCCGGGAGTGGTCGACGCCGCAGAGCTCGGCGCACTTCCCGAGGAAGGTGCCCTCCTTGTTGGGGGTCACCTGGAAGGCGTTGGTGTGGCCCGGGATGACGTCCATCTTCATCAGGAACGGCACCACCCAGAAGGAGTGGATGACGTCGCGCGAGGTCAGGACGAAGCGGACCGTCTTGCCCTTGGGCAGCCACAGCGTCGGGCCCGGGTTGCCGGTCTGCGGGTTCCTCGTGGCCGGCGTACCGACGTCGTAGACACCGCCGGCGTTCGCCGGGAACTCGTTCTTGAACCGGTCCGGAATGGCGGCCAGGTTCTGGTCGGTCTTCGCGTCACCGGTGACACCGGGCACGGGCTCGATGTAGTTGAAGCCCCAGCTCCACTGGAAGCCGACGACGTTCACAGTGACGTCGGGCTTCTTGTCGGAGAGGCTGAGCAGCTTCGACTCGTCGCGGGCCGTGAAGTAGAACAGCACCGAGACGATGACGAGCGGAACGACCGTGTACAGCGCCTCGATCGGCATGTTGTACCGGGTCTGCGGAGGAACTTCGACCTTGGTGCGGCTGCGCCGGTGGAAGAAAGCACTCCACAGGATCAGGCCCCACACCAGCACGCCGGTGGCCAGCGCGGCTGCCCAGGATCCCTGCCACAGGGAGAGGATCCGCGGAGCCTCTTCCGTGGTCGGGGTGGGCATACCAAGGCGGGGGAAGTCCTTGTATGTGCAACCGGTGGCGGTCGCCAGGACCAGGCCCGCGGTCATTGCCTGCAGCAGCTTCCGCCGCATCGGGCGCCGCGGCGAGCGGTCGGAGCCGTTGGGACTCACGTAGCGCCTTCCCGAGAGTCTCGCCCGCGCGGTTGGCTGCGGCCTGCCTTCTTCGGTGGTCGGTCGCCGCCCTGCGTCGGGCAGGGGTTTGGATGTTTATGCGGACCAAACCCTAGCCGACGCTCTTCGGGGGTTCGCGGGGAGGGGTGCCTAGTCACTCCGTGGGTTCGCTGGATTGGCGGCTGCGGGTGCGTGGGGGCTGGTCGCGCAGTTCCCCGCGCCCCTTTAGGGCGTTGCAGTGAACGGCGGTTTAGCGTTGCTGTGTGGGCTACTTCGACGCTGCTTCCAGTGCTCCTCTTCATCCTGTCGCCCGGCAGGCCCTGCTGGCCTCTCTGGACGAGGGGTGGGCCGACCCGGCGCGGTTGTACCGAGAGGGGCGGCGGGCCCGGATGCTGCTGGATGCCGCGCGGGAGGCTGCCGCCGAGGGCGTGGGGTGCCGTCCTGACGAGCTGGTCTTCACCTCATCCGGCACTCGGGCCGTACACAGCGGTGTCGCGGGGGCGTTGGCCGGGCGTCACCGGATTGGCCGTCACCTGATCGTGTCGGCGGTCGAACACTCTTCGGTGCTCCATGCGGCTGACGCGCACGAGGCCGGCGGTGGGAGCGTCACGCAGGTCTCGGTGGACCGGCGGGGCCGGGTGACGCCGGAGTCATACGCCGAGGCCCTGCGCCCGGACACCGCGCTGGCGTGCCTCCAGTCCGCCAACCACGAGGTCGGGACCGTGCAGCCGGTGGCCGAAGTGGCTGCCGTGTGCCGGGCGTCCGGCGTGCCGTTGCTGGTGGATGCGGCGCAGTCGCTGGGGTGGGGGCCGGTGGAGGGTGACTGGTCGCTGCTCACGGCCAGTGCGCACAAGTGGGGTGGGCCGTCCGGGGTCGGGCTGCTCGTCGTGCGGAAGGGTGTGCGGTTCGTGTCGCAAGGGCCTGCGGACGAGCGGGAGTCGGGGCGGGCCGCCGGGTTCGAGAACCTGCCCGCCATCGTTGCGGCCGCGGCCTCGCTGCGGGCCGTGCGGGCGGAGGCGGAGCAAGAGGCGGTACGGCTGCGGGAGCTGACGGAGCGGATCCGGGTGCGGGTGCCGCGGTCGGTGCCGGACGTGGAGGTGGTCGGGGATCCGGAGCGGCGGCTGCCGGGGATCGTCACCTTCTCCTGTCTCTATGTCGACGGGGAGACACTGCTGCATGAGCTGGACCGGGAGGGTTTCTCCGTCTCCTCCGGGTCGTCCTGCACCAGCAGCACACTGACGCCCAGCCATGTGCTGAAGGCGATGGGGGTGCTGAGTGAGGGGAATGTGCGCGTTTCGCTGCCGCTGGGGACGGCGGAGGAGGACGTCGAGCGGTTCCTCGCGGTGCTGCCGGGGGCCGTGGCGGGGGTGCGGGAGAAGCTGGGGGCGCCGGTTCCGGCGCCGACCGTGCGGGAGGACGACGCCCTGGTCGTCGACGCCCTCGGCAAGCGCTGCCCGATTCCCGTCATCGAGCTCGCCAAGGTGATCGGGGACGTGCCGGTGGGCGGCACGGTGCGCGTCCTGTCCGACGACGAGGCGGCGCGGCTGGACATCCCGGCGTGGTGCGAGATGCGGGGCCAGGAGTACGTGGGTGAGGAGCCGGCGGACCACGGTGCCGCGTACGTGGTCCGCCGGGTCTCGTAGGTCAGACCAGGTGCTTCTGGACCTCGGCGGCGGCCTCGTCGCCGTAGGCCTTGGTGAAGCGGTCCATGAAGTGGGCGCGCCGCAGGGTGTACTCCTGGGTGCCGACCGTCTCGATGACGAGCGTGGCGAGCATGCAGCCGACCTGGGCGGCGCGCTCCAGGGAGACGCCCCAGGCGAGGCCGGAGAGGAAGCCGGCGCGGAAGGCGTCGCCGACGCCCGTGGGGTCGGCCTTGCGCTCCTCCTCCGCGCAGCCGACCTCGATCGGGTCCTCGCCGACGCGCTCGACGCGGACGCCGCGCGAGCCGAGGGTGGTGACGCGATGGCCGACCTTGGCGAGGATCTCGGCGTCGCTCCAGCCCGTCTTGGACTCGATCAGGCCCTTCTCGTACTCGTTCGAGAAGAGGTACGTGGCGCCCTCCAGCAGTATCCGGATCTCGTCGCCGTTCATCCGGGCGATCTGCTGGGAGAAGTCGGCGGCGAACGGGATGGACCGGGAGCGGCACTCCTCGGTGTGGCGGAGCATCGCCTCCGGGTCGTCGGCGCCGATCAGGACCAGGTCGAGGCCGCCGACGCGGTCCGCGACGGTCTTCAGCTCGATCTGGCGGGCCTCGCTCATGGCGCCCGTGTAGAAGGAGCCGATCTGGTTGTGGTCGGCGTCCGTGGTGCACACGAAGCGGGCGGTGTGCAGGGTCTCGGAGATACGGACCGAGTCGGTGTCGACGCCGTGCCGGTCCAGCCAGGCGCGGTACTCGTCGAAGTCGAAGCCGGCGGCGCCGACCAGGATCGGGGCCGTGCCGAGCTGCCCCATGCCGAAGGCGATGTTGGCGCCGACGCCGCCCCGGCGTACGTCGAGGTTGTCGACCAGGAAGGAGAGCGAGACCGTGTGCAGCTGGTCCGCGACGAGCTGGTCGGCGAAGCGGCCGGGGAAGGTCATGAGGTGGTCGGTGGCGATGGAGCCGGTGACTGCGATGCGCACGGCGGGGACTCTCCTGTGGGAGACGAAATGACAGTTCACGCTACCGGGTCGTAGCGGAGGGCTGAAGGGGGTCTCTGAAGTGGCCAGAACTACCCGATAGTAGATCTTTCTTCACCGGCTTCGACGTGCATACGGTTCCGCTATGACGAACCTGAAGGTCCATGCCCCGGTCCCGGTCGACCTGGAAGGCGACCTGGCGTCGCTGCGCGGCGACTGCGCCCGGATGGTCCCCCACTGGACCGCCCCCGACCGCATCACCTCCCGCCCGGTCTCCCCGTCACTCATCCACGGCGTGATCGTGCCGCCGAAGTCGGCCCGCCTGCTGGACTCGATGTCGGACTACGGCGACTGAGTACGGCTCCGTGGTCCACTGCGGCCCGGTGGCCCGGGCCGGCGCACGTCAAGGGAACCGCGCGCTCCTCCGCTGCGTCCCATCGCCGTCCCCCGCGAAGGGGATGTGCGATACGACCCTCCAGCAGGCCGTTTTGACAGGGCCGGGTCAGGGTCACAGGACAGCTGTGCAGCCGAAGGAGCGATGCGGTGAACACCGAGCGACCCGACAACGACGCCCCGGACGAGAACGGCACCGCCGGCTCCGTCGAGGAGCAGGGTGCCGTGGAGGAGCAGGGCGCCGCTGCGGGCGCCGGGCTTCCGGGCGTCACGGAGGGCGATGCGGACGCTCCTGGGGAGGAAGCCGCGACCGAGGGGGAGGACGCCGAGGTCGAGGCGACCGCGCCGGTCGAGGAAGCCGCCGCAGCCGAGGCCACAGAGGCCGACGAGGACACCGGCGCCGAGGTTCCGGCAGCCGAGGAGGGCGGCACTGAGGTTCACGACGCCACCCCCGATCCGGACGCGGAGGAACCCCCTCCGTCCCGCCGCCGCTCCCCCGTGCTCATCGCCTCCGTCGCCGCCGCCGTGCTGCTGGTGGGCGGTGGCGGGGCGTACCTTGCCGCGTCGGCCTCCGGCGGGTCCGGTGGTCGTACGGAGTCCGGTGCCTCCGGTGACGGGACCACTCCCCCGCCGCTTGCGCTCGACGGTTACTCCGAGAGTGGTACGAACGGGATCGCGCCCGGGGAGCCCAACCCGTACGGCGTGCGGTACAAAGCCGACGGCGCCCTGCCGGACGGGCCGGACTCGGCGCCCGTGTACCGGGCGGCCGGCGAGGTCACCAAGGACGAGGTGGCACGGCTGGCCAAGGCCCTCGGGCTGGACGGGGCGCCGGTGGCGCAGGGGCAGGCCTGGCAGGTGGGGCCGGCCAAGGACGGATCCGGGCCGAGCCTGGTGGTGGACAAGCAGGCGCCGGGCACGTGGACGTTCCACCGGTACGCGGCCGGCACCGATGCCTGCCAGAGCGTCACCGCGTGTACGAAGGATCCCGTGAACCCGGCCGGTGCCACGGTGAGCGAGGCCGCCGCGAAGAAGGCCGCGGCGCCGGTGCTGAAGGCGGTCGGTCAGGACGACGCGAAGGTGGATGCGAGCCAGATCATGGGCGCCCAGCGGGTGGTGAACGCGAACCCCTTGGTCGGCGGGCTGCCCACGTACGGCTGGACGACCGGGCTGACCGTCGGCTCCCAGGGCGAAGTGGTGGGCGGCAGCGGGCAGTTGAAGGCGCCGGTGAAGGGCGACACGTACCCCGTGCTGGGCGCGCAGAAGACGCTGGACCTGATGAACTCGGCGCCCACGACCGACCACCGCATGGGCATCGGCGGCTGCGCCAGTCCCGTACCGCTGAAGGACCGGCTGGAGGCGCCGTGCGGGCAGTCGACGTCCGGGACGGGCGCGACGCCGCAGAAGCAGACCGTCACCGTCGGCGACGCGGTCTTCGGGCTGGCCGTGCATGCGGTGAACGGGCGGCAGGCGCTGGTGCCGTCCTGGCTGTTCCAGGTGAAGGGCGCGGGCGCGCAGAACGGCTTCACGGTGACGTATCCCGCCGTCGACCCGAAGTACCTGGCCTCGAACTCGACGACGCCGTCCGGGGAGCCCACCCCGTCGGCGAGCGCGCCCGGCGACGGGCCGTCCTCGGCGCCTGCCACCCGTGACGTCAAGGTGGACTACTACACCACCGACGGCAAGGAGCTGAGCCTGGGCTTCACCGGCGGTGTGTGCGCCGACTACAGGGCGACGGCGAGCGAGAGCTCCGACAAGGTGACCGTGAAGGTGACCGAGACGCCCTGGAAGGGCAAGATCTGCATCATGATCGCCAAGGCGATCGACCAGACGGTGCACCTGGACGAGCCGCTGGGCGACCGGAAGGTCGTGGGCACCGACGGCAAGGAGATCCAGCTGCCGAACCCGGGGCAGCGGCTGCCGGGGCAGACGACCGGCGGAGTGCAGTAGCCCGCTGGACACGCGAAGGCGGCGGCCCTGTCGGAGGGGGCCGCCGCCTTCGGTCTGTTCGGTTGTCCAGCAAGCCGAGAGGGCTTAGCTGAAGGAGTCGCCGCAGGCGCAGGAGCCCGTCGCGTTCGGGTTGTCGATCGTGAAGCCCTGCTTCTCGATGGTGTCGACGAAGTCGATCGACGCGCCGCCCAGGTACGGGGCGCTCATACGGTCGGTGACGACCTTGACGCCGCCGAAGTCCTTGACCACGTCTCCGTCGAGGGAGCGCTCGTCGAAGAAGAGCTGGTAGCGCAGGCCGGAGCAGCCGCCGGGCTGAACGGCGACACGCAGGGCCAGGTCGTCACGGCCTTCCTGGTCGAGCAGGGCCTTGACCTTCGCCGCGGCGGCGTCGGACAGGATGATGCCGTCGGTGACGGTGCTGGTCTCGTCCGATACGGACATCTACATCTCTCCCGGGTTGTACGGAGACTGCTTGCCGACTGGTGCAACCGGCAAGGCCGCGGATTCATTCCGGGCCGGGCGCCTTTTTCGGCGCCTCCTTCATGCTCGCACATGCGATGGCGGGCGGAAAACGGCTCATCGGGATTCATGTCACATCGACGCTATGACCATCGTCAAACTGACGTGAAGCGGGTTATGATAGATAGCGTCAGTTAGACGAGAAGCGTGTCCGCAGTACCTCCAGCAGAACCTCCCGCAGAACAGAAAGGGTGCGTGTCGTGACCACCGCCCAGACCCCGGAGCTCGACGTACAGCCGACTCCTCTCGCCCTGCTGCTGCTCGGCCGCGAGGCCGACCCGAAGAGCGAGCGGGGCGTCGAGTGCCCCGGCGACCTGCCGTCCCCGTCCGACCCGGACCTGGTGGCGCGCGCCCGCGCGGCCAAGGAGAAGCTCGGTGACAAGGTCTTCGTGCTCGGCCACCACTACCAGCGCGACGAGGTCATCCAGTTCGCCGACGTCACGGGTGACTCGTTCAAGCTGGCCCGGGACGCGGCGGCGCGTCCGGAGGCCGAGTACATCGTGTTCTGCGGTGTGCACTTCATGGCGGAGTCCGCGGACATCCTGACGTCCGACGACCAGAAGGTCGTCCTGCCCGACCTCGCGGCCGGGTGCTCGATGGCGGACATGGCGACGGCCGAGCAGGTCGCCGAGTGCTGGGACGTGCTGACCGAGGCCGGGATAGCCGAGCAGGTCGTGCCCGTCTCGTACATGAACTCCTCCGCGGACATCAAGGCGTTCACGGGCAAGCACGGCGGCACGATCTGCACCTCCTCCAATGCCAAGAAGGCCCTGGACTGGGCCTTCGAGCAGGGCGAGAAGGTGCTGTTCCTGCCCGACCAGCACCTCGGCCGCAACACCGCCGTCCGCGACATGGGCATGTCCCTGGGCGACTGCGTCGTCTACAACCCGCACAAGCCCGACGGCGGGCTGACGGCGGACGAGCTGCGCGCCGCGAAGATGATCCTGTGGCGCGGCCACTGCTCGGTGCACGGCCGGTTCTCGCTGGACTCGGTGAACGATGTGCGCGAGCGCATCCCGGGCGTGAACGTCCTGGTCCACCCGGAGTGCAAGCACGAGGTCGTGGCCGCGGCGGACTACGTCGGCTCCACGGAGTACATCATCAAGGCCCTGGAGGCCGCGCCCGCCGGTTCCAAGTGGGCCATCGGTACGGAGCTCAATCTCGTACGACGGCTGGCGAACCGTTTCGCGCCCGAGGGCAAGGAGATCGTCTTCCTCGACAAGACGGTCTGCTTCTGCTCGACCATGAACCGCATCGACCTGCCCCACCTGGTGTGGGCGCTGGAGTCGCTGGCCGAGGGCAACCTGGTCAACCGGATCGAGGTCGACAAGGAGACCGAGGCGTTCGCGAAGCTGGCGCTGGAGCGGATGCTGGCGCTGCCGTAGTCCTCGGTGCCCCTGCTCTCACCCCGAGACGGGTTTCCGCTCGGGGTGCGCGGGGTCGAGGGTGAAGAGCGTGCCGTCGGGGCTGGGGACCAGCAGGGCGCCCTGGTACGGGAGCGGTTGCGGTCGTGGGCCGCTGACCTCGCTCACTCGGTCCGCACGCGGGGTGGACTCCCACAGGAGACTCCCCCTGCGGGCATCGAGGGCCGCGACGCGTCCGCCGGCGCTGGCGACGAACACGCTGCGGCGCCCGTCGGCCACCGGTGCGCCGGGCTGCTCCAGTGTCGTCGCCGTCCGCCACAGGCGCGCGCCGGTCAGCGGCGAGAGTGCAGTCACCTGGCCGCTGGAGGTGGAGAAGCAGAGCACGCCGTGCACCAGGGTGCCGAGCCCCTGCTGCTCCTGGGCCAGTCCGGTGGTACGGGTGCTGTCGTCGGCGGGGTCGACCAGCACAGCCCGGGTGTATCCGTTGTCCTGAGCGGTCGGAGCGCTCCTACGGGGTTCGAGAAAGACAAGGCGGCCGTCCAGAGTTCCCACATAGGTGGCGTTCACCGCAGGCGCCGACCGTAGCCGGCGTATCGAGCCGTCGGAGGTGTCGACGGAGAGGAGCACCCGGTGCGCGCCGGAGACGGTGTGGTAGTCGACGCAGTCCGCGTAGAGGCGGCCGCCGTCCGCGAGGAACGCGCAGCGGTGACCGGCCGGCATCGGCATCGTCCAGCGCGCGGTGCCATCGCGCGGTGAGCGTGCCGTCACGGCCGATCCGTCGGGAGTGAGCAGGAGACCGCCGACGAGTTCCGCGTCCGCCAACTGGTTCCGGATCTGCCGCGCCCACAGCCGTTTGCCGTCGCCGGTGGCGAACGCGGCGACGGTGATCGTCCCGTCGGTGCCCGCGGCGTTCATGACCCCTTCCTGCACGAACACCACACCGTCGCGCACGGCGAGTACGGAGGCGCCGTAGCGGTCGAGAGGCGTGTCCCGGGGGGTGATCGCGGCCCGCCAGAGGGTGCGGCCGGTCGAGGCGTCGACACGGACCGGCAGCACTCTGTCGCCGGCACAGTAGACGGACCCACCACCTGGCACGCAGGACGGCAGCATCGTCACGGAGCCGTTGCCCTCGGGGTCCGCCGCCGGAGCCTGCTTCACTCCCTGGGCGGCGGTCGCGTACAGCGTGGTCTGCCAGGGCCGCCATCCGGCCGGGAGGGCTGCCCAGCGGCCCGCCGAGGCACTCGGCGAGGGCCCTGCCTCTGCTGCACCGCCGCCCCGGAGCGGTCCGAGGAAGTACGCCATGAGCGCGATCACCAGCACACCGGCCGTCGACACCAGCACCGGTATCCGGCGGTTGCGGGTCCGTGGGGCGGGCGCGGCGGGCTCCGGGTCGGCGGCCGGGGGCATCGTCGGCTGCGGATCCGCGCGGCGCTGGGGCACCGTGGGCACGTCGCCCGGTGCCGGGTCCGGCAGGGCCGTCACGAAGGCATGCGCGAGTTCGTCCAGGCCGGGGCGGGCGGCCGGCTCCTTGGCCAGACAGCGGGACACGACCGCGCGCAGCGACGGGGACACCGCGTCCAGCTCCGGTTCCTCGCTCATCACCCGGTACGCCGTCAGATAGGGGCTGTCGGTGTCGAAGGGGCCGCGTCCGGTCGCCGCGAACACCACCAGGGCGCCGAGCGAGAAGACGTCCGAGGCCGGCCCCACCGAGCGTGCGTCCACCAGCTGTTCGGGGGACATGAAGGGCGGGGTGCCCATCATGTGCCCGGTCTCCGTCAGCGTCAGGTCCCCCACCGCGCGCGAGATGCCGAAGTCGATGACGCGGGGGCCGTCCTCGGCCATCAGGACGTTGGCCGGCTTCAGGTCGCGGTGCACGACCCCGGCGCGGTGGATGTCACGCAGCGCCTCCACCAACCCGAGGACCAGACGCCGCAGTTCGGCGCCCTGAAGCGGGCCGTCGGCCCGGATGCGGTCGGCGAGCGAGCGCCCGGGCACGTACTGGGTGGCCATCCAGGGCAGCTCGGCCTCCGGGTCCGCGTCCACGACCGGCGCGGTGAAGGCGCCGCTCACCTTCCGGCAGGCCGCGATCTCCTGCCGGAAGCGGGTGCGGAACACGGCGTCCGCGGCGTACTGGGCGTGCACCACCTTGACGGCGACCTCACGGCCCGACCGGGACCTCGCCCGGTAGACGACGCCCATGCCGCCGGACCCGAGCCGGTCGACGATCCGGTACTCGCCCAGCGACCCGGGATCTCCCTCGTACAGTGCCACCGCCCCGTTCCCCCTCCCCCGCAGAGCAGTTCCGGATCACAGAATATGAGAGCCCTGTGAGGAAGGGGACGCAGCTGCGAGTGGATCAGACTCCTGCCGGCTCCGGCTCCGGCACCGGCGTGCCGGTCTTCGCTGCCTTCTTCGCCGCCCGCTTCTTCGCCCGCCGCTCCTTGCGGAGCTCCAGCATCGCGTACAGCGTCGGGACCAGGAGGAGGGTCAGGAGTGTCGACGTGATCAGGCCGCCGATCACGACCACCGCCAGGGGCTGGGCGATGAAGCCGCCCTCGCCCGTGACTCCCAGGGCCATGGGGAGGAGGGCGAAGATCGTCGCCAGTGCCGTCATCAAGATCGGGCGGAGGCGGTGGCGGCCGCCTTCCACCACGGCCTCGACGACGCCGTAACCCTGCTTGCGGTACTGGTTGATCAGATCGATCAGCACGATCGCGTTCGTCACCACGATGCCGATCAGCATCAGCATGCCGATCATCGCGGGGACGCCCATCGGGGTGCCCGTGACGACCAGCAGGCCGATCGCGCCCGTCGCCGCGAAGGGGATGGAGACCAGGAGGATCAGGGGCTGGGCCAGGGACCGGAACGTCGCCACCAGCAGCATGAAGACGATCGCGATCGCCGCCAGCATGGCCAGGCCCAGGTTCTTGAACGCGCTGTCCTGGTCGGACGTGACGCCGCCGATCTCGGCCGTGGCGCCCGCCGGGAGCTTCAGGGTCTTGATCTTGGACTGGAGCTTGGTGCTGACCGCGCCCGTGTTGTCGCCCGTCGGCTTGGCGGTGATGGTGGCGGCTCGTTGGCCGTCGATGCGGGTCATCGAGACCGGGCCGTCGACCAGCTGCACCGTGGCGATGTCGCCCAGTTCCACCGGGCCGAGCTGGAGGTTCTTGAGCTGGTCCAGGGTGGTCGCCGGGGTCGCCGACTTGATGACCACGTCACGCTCGGTGTCGTCCAGGATCGCCTTGGCTGCCGTGGTGCCCTTCACTGCTTGGGCCACCGCCGCGCCCAGCGTCTGGTCGTTGAAACCGGCCGCCGCCGCGCGGGAGTTGGCCTTGACCGAGATGCGCGGCACGCTCTGTGAGAGGTCACTCGTCACGTCCGTCACGTGGTCCAGGCCCGTCACTGCCGCACGTACCTGTTCCGCGGCCTTGCGCAGCACGTCCCCGTCGGCCGCCTTCACGACCACGCTCAGGTCCTGGTTGCCGAAGCCGTCACCGGCCGAGACCGTCGTCGTACCGATGCCGGAGAGCTTCTTCAGGCCCGACTCGATGTCGTCCTGGACCTGTGTGGCCGACGCGTCGTCCGCCAGCATCACCTGGTACGACGCGTGGTTGGTGGTCGTGCTGCCGCCGAAGGCCGCCATGAAGCCGGACGAGCCGACCGTCACCTGGTAGTCCTTGACGCCCTTCACCGAGGCGAGCAGCTGCTCCACCTTCTTCGCCTGCTCGTCGGTCGCCGCCAGGCCGGTGCCCGGCTTCAACTCCTGCTTGACGGTGAGGACTTCCTGCTCGCCCTGGTCGAAGAAGTTCGTCTTCAGCAGCGGCGCCATGCCGAAGGTGCCCACCAGGATCACCACCGCCAGCAGCACGCTGGTGAGGCGGCGGCGGGTCGCGAAGCGCAGGACGGGGACGTAGACGCGCTGGAGTCGGCTTCTCGTCTCCTTCTCCTCCGCCTTGCGGCGGGCCGCTTCCGCGTCCTCCGGTGTGCCCTTCGGGGCGCGTAGGAACCAGTACGACAGGACCGGTACGACCGTCAGGGACACGACGAGCGACGCCAGCAGGGCCGCCGTCACCGTCAGGCTGAACGGGCCGAACAGCTGGCCCACCATGCCACCGACCAGGCCGATCGGCAGGAAGACGGCGACCGTGGTGAGCGTCGAGGACGTCACCGCGCCGGCCACCTCGCGGACGGCGTTCAGGATCGCCGCCTGGCGCTCCTCGCCGTAGCCGAGGTGCCGCTTGATGTTCTCCAGGACCACGATCGAGTCGTCGACGACCCGGCCGATGGCGATGGTCAGCGCGCCGAGCGTCAGCATGTTGAGCGAGAGGTCGCGCGTCCACAGCACGATCAGGGCCAGGACGACCGAGAGCGGGATGCTCACCGCCGTGACCAGCGTCGAGCGGACCGACGCCAGGAAGACCAGGATCACGAGGACCGCGAAGAGGAGACCCAGCCCGCCCTCCGTCGTCAGGCCGCTGATGGCCTTCGAGACCGCCGGGCCCTGGTCGCTGACGACCGTGATCTTCGTTCCGGAGCCCAAGTCCTTCCGGAGACCCGGGAGTTTGTCCTTGACCGCGTTCGAGATCGCGACCGCGCTGCCGTCGTGGTCCATGGTGACCGTCACGGCGAGGGAGG
This sequence comes from Streptomyces sp. NPDC001157, assembly GCF_053598255.1. Lineage (NCBI taxonomy): Bacteria > Bacillati > Actinomycetota > Actinomycetes > Kitasatosporales > Streptomycetaceae > Streptomyces > Streptomyces sp. NPDC001157. The sequence goes on along the minus strand of NZ_JBSFJW010000049.1, from coordinate 42,998 downwards.
GCTTGCCGTCGGTGCGGGTGATGGAGTCGGCGGTGGCCTGCTGCTGCTTGACGGTGGCCACGTCACCCAGGCGGACCGGGATCGGCTTCTTGGCCGCCGCCGGCGTGCCCTCGCCCGTGACCATGAGGTCCTCGATCTGGGCGAGCGAGGTGAAGCCGCCGCCCACCTGGACGGTGCGGTTGTTGCCGCCCTCGTCGAAGGAGCCGGCCGGGACGGTCGCGCCGCCCGCCTGCAGGGCCTGGGACAGCGCCTGGGTGGTGAGGCCGGCCTTCGCCAGCTTCTTGTCGTCCGGTGTGACGGTGACCTGCAGGTCGCGTACACCGTCGACCGTGACCCGGCCGACGCCGTCGATGCCCTTCAGGTCCGGTACGACGGTCTTGTCGAGCTGGTCGGCGAGGGCCTGCTGGTCCTTGCCGGAGGTGACGGCGAGGACGACGGTCGGCATGTCGTCGGTGGAACCGGCGACGACCTGCGGGTCGACGTCGTCCGGGAGCTGGGCGCGGGACCGGTTGACGGCCTGCTGGACGTCGGCGACGAGCTGCTTGGTGTCGTTGCCGTAGTCGAAGGACGCCATGATCACGGCGTTGCCCTCACTGGCCGTCGAGGTGACGCCCGAAATGCCGTCCACGGCTTCGAGGTTGTTCTCGATGGGCTCCACGACCTGCTTCTCGACGACGTCCGGGGACGCGCCCTGGTACGGAGCGAGGACGGACACCACGGGCAGTTCGATGGAAGGCAGCAACTGCTGCTTGAGCTGGGGTATCGCGATCGCTCCGAAGGCGAGCGCGATGACGGACATCAGCCCGATCAGGGCACGTTGCGCGAGGCTGAATCTCGACAGCCAGGACATGGATGAAGGATCTCTTTCTTCTGTGAGCGGCAGGAGTTCACACGCCGACGCACATGTGAGCGCCCGCCCCTTCACCCTGAGCCATCGGAACTCGGTGATCCGTAGGCCCCAGGTCCATTTCCTTATACGGCGCATACTCCGGCCGCAGTACGGCCGGGTAGAGCTCACTCCACCCTTGGACGTACCAGCCCCGACTCGTACGCGATCACGACCAGCTGGGCCCGGTCGCGCGCGCCCAGCTTGGCCATGGCCCGGTTGACGTGGGTTTTTACCGTGAGCGGGCTGACCTCCAGCCGCTCGGCTATCTCGTCGTTGGAGTGGCCGCCGGCCACCTGGACCAGGACCTCGCGCTCGCGGACGGTGAGCGCCTCCAGACGTTCGGCGCGGGTGGGGTCGCGGCCGTCGTCGCCCTGGGCGAGGAAGCGGGCGATCAGGCCCTTGGTGGCGGCCGGGGAGAGCAGCGCCTCGCCGCCGGCCGCGATCCGGATCGCGTTCAGCAGTTCGTCCGGCTCGCTGCCCTTGCCGAGGAAGCCGGAGGCGCCGGCCCGCAGGGACTGCACGACGTAGTCGTCGACCTCGAAGGTGGTGAGGATGACGATGCGGACATGGGCGAGGGTGGGGTCGTTGCTGATCATGCGGGTGGCGGCGAGACCGTCGGTGCCGGGCATCCGGATGTCCATCAGCACGACGTCGGCCCGCTCCTCCCTGGCCAGCCGTACCGCCTCCGCGCCGTCGGAGGCCTCGCCGACGACCTCCATGTCGGGCTCGGAGTCGACGAGTACGCGGAAGGCGCTGCGCAGCAGAGCCTGGTCGTCGGCGAGCAGGACGCGAATGGTCATGCGGTTCCCCCCGTGGTGGCCGTACGGGTCTTGACCGGCAGGATCGCATGGACGCGGAAACCGCCGCCGTAGCGGGGGCCGGTGGTGAGGGTGCCGCGCAGGGCGGTGACGCGCTCGCGCATGCCGAGCAGGCCGTGGCCGCCGCCGTTGTCGGGTTCGCTGGCGGGAGCGGTGTCCTCGCGGCTGCCGTTGTCGAGGACCGTGACCTCGATGTTCGGGCCCACGCGTACGACGCTGACCTCGGCCTTCGCCTCCGTACCGGCGTGTTTCTGGACGTTGGTGAGGGCTTCCTGGATGACGCGGTACGCGGCCAGGCCGACGGCGGCGGGCAGCGTGGTGCCGTTGTCGGCGCGGGCGACCTCGACGTGCAGGCCGGCGCTGCGGAAGGTGCCGACGAGTTCGTCGAGGCGGTCCAGGCCGGGGGCGGGTTCGGTGGGGGCCTCGGGGTCGCCGGACTGGCGCAACAGGCCGACGGTGGCGCGGAGTTCGTTCAGTGCGGAGCGGCTGGCCTCACGGACGTGGGCGAGGGCCTCCTTGGCCTGGTCGGGGCGCTTGTCCATGACGTGCGCGGCGACGCCCGCCTGGACGTTGACCAGGGCGATGTGGTGGGCGACGACGTCGTGCAGATCGCGGGCGATGCGGAGGCGTTCCTCGGCGACCCGGCGGCGGGCCTCCTCCTCACGGGTGCGTTCGGCTCGCTCGGCGCGTTCGCGGATGGCCTGGACGACGGCTCTACGACTTCGTACCGCGTCCCCCGCGGTGGCGCCGATGCCGGTCCAGGCGAAGACGCCGAGGTTCTCCTGGGCGTACCAGGGGAGCGGGCCGAAGAGCATGGAGGCGCCGGTGAGGACCGTCATCGTCAGCAGGCCGAGGCGCCAGGTGGTGGGGCGGTCGGTGGTGGCGGCGACGGTGAAGAGGGCGATCACCGCGGACATGGCGACGGGGGCCCGGGGGTCGCCCACGACGCACTCGACGAGGGAGACGGTGCCGGTGAGGGCGAGGACCGTTCGGGGGGCGCGGCGGCGGAAGACCAGGGCGAGGGCGCCGAGGACCATGAGGACGAGGGCGAGGGCGTCAGGGGTGCGGACGCCCCAGGTGACGCCGTTCTTGCCGTGCGGGTCGACGAAGGAGCCGGCCACCATGCAGGCGAGTACACCGGCCGCCAGCGTCGCGTCCAGCGCGAGGGGGTGCGCCGTCAGGCGACATCTCGTTCGTTCCAGGGTGCCGCTCACGTTTGAACAGTACGGCGTCCCTGCGGGGCTTGGAACGGGGGTCAGCTGCGGCTTCGTTTGTCGCACCCGGCGGTGACGTGCCCGCACTGGGGGCTGCCGCCCCCAGGCCCCCGCTTCGGCCCCGAAGGGGCCTCGTCCTCAAACTCCCCCACTCTCGGCTTCGCTCGAGCGGGGGGGGACCCCCACGACGGGCTGGTGGTGCCTACCCCGGGATCAAGCCGTCGTCCCTCAGCAGCTCCCGGACCTCCTCCAAGGTCGCGTCCTGGGACGGCAGGATCAGTTCCGACGGTTCCAGGGAGTCGTCGGGCAGGGGCTCGCCCAGTTCGCGGACCTTGGCGAGGAGGGCCCCGAGGGTGCGGCGGAAGCCGGGGCCGTCGCCGTTCTCCATTTCCTGCAGGAGTACGTCGTCGAGCTTGTTGAGTTCGGTGAGGTGGCTGTCGGCCAGCCTCACCTGCCCCTCCCCCATGATCCTTACGATCATGTCGCCCATGTCGGCCTCCTAGGCGTGGGCCCTACTGCTTGTCGAAGCGTGGGGTGTCCTGCGGCTGCTGCTGGGACTGCGACTGGCCGGTGCCGCCCTCGATCGCCTGCTGGGGCGAGCCTCCGGCGAGCTCCGCCTTCATGCGCTGCAGTTCCAGCTCTACATCCGTACCACCGGAGAGGCGGTCCAGCTCGGCCTGGATGTCGTCCTTGTGCATGCCGGACTGGTCGTCCAGGGCACCCGAGGCGAGGAGCTCGTCGATCGCGCCGGCGCGGGCCTGGAGCTGTGCGGTCTTGTCCTCGGCGCGCTGGATCGCCAGGCCCACGTCGCCCATTTCCTCCGAGATGCCGGAGAAGGCCTCGCCGATGCGGGTCTGGGCCTGGGCGGCCGTGTACGTCGCCTTGATCGTCTCCTTCTTCGTACGGAAGGCGTCGACCTTGGCCTGGAGGCGCTGGGCCGCCAGGGTGAGCTTCTCCTCCTCGCCCTGGAGCGTCGCGTGCTGCGTTTCGAGGTCGGTGACCTGCTGCTGGAGTGCGGCGCGGCGGGACAGCGCCTCGCGGGCCAGGTCCTCGCGGCCGAGCGCGAGCGCCTTGCGGCCCTGGTCCTCCAGCTTGGTGGACTGCGACTGCAGCTGGTTCAGCTGGAGTTCCAGGCGCTTGCGGGACGTCGCCACGTCGGCGACACCACGGCGCACCTTCTGGAGCAGCTCCAACTGCTTCTGGTACGAGTAATCGAGGGTTTCGCGCGGGTCCTCGGCCCGGTCAAGGGCCTTGTTCGCCTTCGCGCGGAAGATCATCCCCATACGCTTCATGACACCGCTCATGGGCTTCGCGCGCCCCCTTCTGACGGACTTCCAGCTCCAGCTCTGCGACAGAACCCACAGTACGGGCCCTGCATCCATTGACGCACTGTTCGGGGACGGATGCGCTCATCCCCAAGGACGACTGCGTCCCCTCCCGCTCCGGCCTAGGGAGTAGGTGCCCCCTGGGGAAACAGCCCCCTCTGTCCCTTACATGACGACTGGTGTTGCCGGATCGTTCCCCGCGGGGCTGGGGTCCAACCCCGGGCACCCCGTACCCTTGGGTTTTGTGTTCCGTAGCCGTGCCAAGGAAGAGAAGGCAGCCGTCGTCGACAAGGCGTCGCTGACCGACTCCAAGCAGCCCCGTGACCCGCAGGCGAAGAAGGGTCGGCCCACGCCCAAGCGCAGTGAGGCCCAGTCCCAGCGCCGCAGCGTCGCCAACACCTCGATGACGCGCAAGGACGCCTCCAAGCGCCAGCGCGAGGAGCGCCGTGCCGCGCTGGAGCGGCAGCGCCAGGCGCTGGCCGGCGGTGACGAGCGGTATCTGCCCGCCCGTGACAAGGGTCCGGTGCGGAAGTTCGCCCGCGACTGGATCGACTCGCGGTTCAACGTGGCCGAGTTCTTCCTGCCCATGGCCGTGGTCATCCTGGTGCTGAGCATGGTGCGGGTGGGCGCGCTGCAGAGCATCGCGCTGCTGCTGTGGCTCGTCGTGATCGTGCTGATCGTGCTGGACGCGATCGTCAGCGCCTTCCGGCTGAGGAAGCAGCTCGCCGAGCGCTTCCCCGACCAGAACACGAAGGGCGCCACCCGGTACGCCCTGATGCGCTCCCTCCAGATGCGTCGGCTCCGGCTGCCGAAGCCGCAGGTCAAGCGCGGAGAGCGGCCCTGAGCGCTACGTCGTTCTCCGGGGGCGCGGCGGATGCCTGGCTGGGCAAACTGGGCGGTCTGCGCAATGCCGTACGGCAGGAGCTGGTGGCCCGGCAGCTCGACGAGCAGATAGCGGGGCGGTTCCCGGTCGGGCAGCGGCTGCGGGTGCTCGATGTGGGCATGGGCCAGGGCACTCAGGCGCTGCGACTGGCGCGGGCCGGGCATCAGGTCACCGGCCTTGAGCAGGACCCGACGATGGTCGCGGTCGCGCGCGAGGCCCTTTCCGGTGAGCCCGACGGCATCCGGGAGCGGGTGCGGATCATCGAGGGCGACGGCCGGGACACCGGGGTGCACTTCCTGCCGGGCAGCTTCGACGTGGTGCTGTGCCACGGGGTGCTGATGTACGTCGAGGAACCGGATCCGCTGCTGGCCGGGCTGGCCCGGATGCTGGCCCACGGCGGGCTGCTGTCGCTGCTCGTACGCAACGGCGACGCGCTGGCGATGCGGCCGGGACTGTCCGGGGACTGGGCCGATGCGCTGGGCGCCTTCGACACCGTGTCGTACACGAACCGGCTGGGCCTCGACGTGCGCGCCGACCGCCTGGAGACGCTGACCGCGACACTCGCCGGGATCGCCGCGCCACTGCACGCCTGGTACGGGGTGCGGGTGTTCACGGACACCGCGGCGGACGGGGCGGAGATCCCGGCCGATCTGGAGACCCTGCTCGCGGTCGAGGAGCGGGCGGGGCGGACGGATCCGTATCGCGGGGTGGCGGCGTTGCTGCATCTGTGCGGCGTGCGCGGCTGAGCGCCGCTGGCTATTTCAGGCTGCGGCTGCGCCGCGGGCCACCACTTTCGCCTGCGAGCTCATCGTGGCTGGTCGCGCAGTTCCCCGCGCCCCTTCGGGGCGCTGCCGCACCGCACCGTTCGGGCGTATGGCGCGAGCCGGATATTCACCCCGTAGCGAGACTCGGGGCATGGACGTCACCCACACCCGTGTCCTCCGTCTGCTGGTTCCCGTCACCGTGCTCTGCTGTGTGCTTGCGCTCGTCTCCGGGTGCTCCGGTGAGCGTTCCTCCGGTCAGCAGGAGAAGACGACCGCACAGGCGGCGCAGCCCGCGCAGGCCGTTGCGCCCATGGCGGTCGGCGATCTGCAGAGCGCCTACCAGAAGGTGATCAAGGACGTTCTGCAGTCGGTCGTGCAGATCCAGGCCGACGGCGATCTGGGGTCGGGGATCGTGTTCGACAGCAAGGGGCGCATCGTCACCAACGCGCATGTCGTCGGGGAGTCGAAGACGTTCAAGGTGACGACCGCCAACAGCGTGGACCCGCTCACCGCCAGGCTCGTGTACTCGTACCCGGACCAGGACCTCGCCGTCATCAAGCTGGACAAGGTGCCGAGCGGGCTGAAGGCGGCCGCCTTCGCGGACTCCTCGAAGGTGCAGGTCGGGCAGATCGTGCTGGCGATGGGTTCGCCACTCGGGCTGTCGTCCAGCGTGACGCAGGGCATCGTCTCGGCGACCGGGCGGACCGTGAGCGAGGGCCGTAGCGGCGGGGGCACGGGCGCGACCATCGCCAACATGGTGCAGACGTCCGCGGCCATCAACCCGGGCAACAGCGGCGGCGCCCTCGTCAACCTCGACGGGCAGGTCATCGGCATCCCGACGCTGGCCGCCACCGATCCCGGCCTCGGCAACGGTGCGGCGCCCGGCATCGGGTTCGCGATCCCCTCGACGATGGTGAAGACGATCGCCGACCAGATCGTCAGGAGCGGCAAGGTCACCGACTCGGGGCGGGCCGCGCTCGGCATCACGGGCCGTACCGTCGTCGACGACAGCTACCAGGCAGCCGGGGTCGCCGTGGTCGCAGTGAAGAGCGGCGGGGCGGCCGACAAGGCGGGCATCGAGACCGGGGACGTCATCACCAGGCTGGGTGGTGACACGGACATCACCACGATCACGTCTTTGTCCGAGGCGCTGGCGGCGCAGAAGCCGGGTGACAGGACGTCGGTGACGTTCACCCGGAACGGGAGTCAGAAGAAGGTCGACGTGACGCTGGGCGAGCAGTGAGACGGGAAGGGGGTGGCAGCGGCCGGATTGCGCCGCTGCCACCCCCTCCGTACCGGCTACGCCTCTTCGGCGTGCAGGCTCATCGGTCCGTAGATCTCCGCGGAGTCCTCGAACAGTCGCACCTGGTCGGCGCCGCCGTCCTGCAGGGCCTTCCAGTGCTCCCCGATCCAGGACTCGGCGTCCCCCTGCGTGGTGAACTCCTCGGGCTGGACCGCGGGCTGGACCTCCGCCCCATCGGCCTTCTCGAACCGCCACGTCCATGACGCCATGTACGCCTCCCGTGTCTGAGCACCTGCAGAGCAGAAGGCGGATCTTGGTCCGCCTCCTGCGCGAAGCCTAGTCGGATGGGCAGCACCTGCGCAGACACGCGAAAATCACTTCCGTGGAAGTGACTCTGCTCGGCACCGGTGCCCCCGCGGGCCTGCCCCGCCCCGACTGTCCCTGTGCTGCCTGTGCGACCGCGCTCGGCGCGGATGCCCGTGCGGCGACCGCGGTGCTCGTGGACGGGACCCTGCTGCTCGATCTGACGCCGGGCGCGGCGTTCGCGGCGGCGCGGGCCGGGCATTCGCTCGGCGGTGTACGGCAGGTGCTGTTGTCGCATCCGCACCGCGGGCCCGTGGTCGAGGTGCCGGCGGGGCTGCCGCAGCCCGGGCGGGTGCCGGACGGGCGGGAGTTGGCGCTGCTGACGGGGCATCGGGTGCGGGCGGTGGCGATGGACGGGCCGGGCACGGGCTACGCGGTGACCGGGCCGAACGGGCAGCGGCTGCTGTATCTGCCACCGGGGGGTGCGCCGGCCGGGCTTGAGCACAACGGGGCCGCGGTGTACGACATGGTGCTGACCGATGTCGTGGGGCGGCCGGACGCGCTGGCCAAGCTGCGGGCGGTCGGCGCCGTCGGCCCGACCACGGATGTAGTCGCCGTTCATCTCGACCATGACGTGCCGCCGGGGCCCGAGTTGCGGCGGCGGCTCGCCGCCGCGGGGGCGCGGGCCGTGCCGGACGGGGCGACGCTGACGGTGGGGGTGTACGAGGACGTACCCGATGTGCCGCGGCGGACGCTGGTGCTGGGCGGGGCGCGGTCCGGGAAGTCGGTGGAGGCCGAACGGCGCCTGGAGGCCTTTCCGGAGGTGCTCTACGTGGCGACGGGCGGCTCGCGGAACGGGGACACGGAATGGGCGTCCCGGGTCGCCGTCCACCGGGAGCGGCGGCCGGGGTCCTGGCGGACGGCCGAGACCTGCGATCTGGTGCCGCTGCTGGCGGCCGACGGCCCGCCGCTGCTGATCGACTGTCTGTCGCTGTGGCTGACGGACGCGATGGACTCCGTCGGGGCGTGGGACGACGCGGAGTGGGCCGACGGCGGGGAGCGGGCCCTGCGGGAGCGGGTGCGGGAGCTGACGGACGCGGTGCGGGCGACCCGGCGGACCGTGGTCGCCGTGTCCAATGAGGTCGGCTCGGGGATCGTGCCGGCGACCGCGTCGGGCCGCCGGTACCGCGATGAACTGGGGCGGCTGAACGCGGCGTTCGCCGGGGAGTGCGAGCAGGTGCTGCTGGTGGTGGCCGGGCAGGCGATGGTGCTACGAGGCTGAGGGTCTGCGGCGCGCGATGATCCGGTGCGTGTACGGGAACTCGCCGAGGGCGTGCCGGCTCCTCGCGAGGATCGTGCAGTGCCAGGCCTCGAGTTGGGCGCGCAGGGCGTTCGACCGGGTGGCCGGAGCCTCCACGAGGAGGAGGCCGCCGCGGCGCACGAGAGTGAGGGCGGCGCGGAGCTCGGCGCGCAGATCCGGGACCGGTGAGCGGTGCTGGAGGAGCGTGACGACGTCGTAGCGGGCGCGCAGGATCGTGGTGATGTGAGGGTCCGTCACATGCCCCACGAAGGCCTCCTCCACACGCTCGGCATGGCAGGCGTACGACACCCGCGGGGTGGGGTCGAGGCCGTCGAAGGAGGTGTAGGGGAAGAGTTCGCGTGCCGTTTCGGGGAAGTGGGCGTCGCCCGTGCCCACGTCCAGCCAGCTCTCCGGTTCGGGCAGGAGCCGCAGGACCGCAAGGGCCCTCGCGAGGTGGCGGCGCCGGTCACGGGCACTGACGTGGGTGCTCAGGGCTGTCATGGCGGCTCCTGGAGACGTAGGACAATCCGCTGCAAAACGGAACGTATGGGATCCATATCCCGGGGGCAAAGACGTCACGCGCGCGTGGTCACCATGTGGCGCTGTCCCGTTCGACCGGTGCCGGTACTGTTCGGCGAATGAGCTCGCTTAATCTCGACGACTTCACCGATCTGATCGAGCGCCCCGACGGCGGGGTACGCCGCGACGCCGAGGCGCGCAGGGAGCGCCAGATCGTGCCGCCCGGGTCGCTGGGCCGCCTCGACGACCTGGGTGAGTGGCTGTCGGCGGCACAGTCCGCCGTGCCGGTGCGGCCGATCGAACGGCCCCGGGTGGTTCTCTTCGCCGGCGACCACGGAGTCGCCGAACTGGGAGTGTCGGCGGGGCCCGCGGGCGGCGCCCACCAGTTGGTGCGGGAGGTCCTGGAGGGCGCCCGCCCGGTGTCGGTGCTCGCCCGGCGGCTGGGTGTGCCGGTGCGGATCGTCGACATGGCGCTGGACTGCGACCCGGGGACGCTGCCCGACGAGGTCGTACGGCACCGGGTGCGGCGCGGCAGCGGACGTATCGACGTCGAGGACGCGCTGACGGCCGAGGAGGCCGAGGCCGCCTTCCGTGCCGGTGTCGCGGTGGCCGACGAGGAGGCCGACTCCGGTACGGATCTGGTGGTGCTCGGCGATGTGAGCGTGGGCGGGACGACCGCGGCCGGGGTGCTGATCGCCGCGCTGTGCGGGACCGACGCGTCCGTCGTCACCGGGCGGGGCGGACTCGCCATCGACGACCTGGCATGGATGCGCAAGTGCGCGGCGATCCGGGACGCGTTGCGCCGGGCGCGGCCGGTGCTGGGCGACCAGCTGCAGCTGCTGGCCACCGTCGGCGGGGCCGACCTCGCCGCGATCACGGGCTTCCTGCTGCAGAGCGCGGTGCGCAAGATGCCGGTGGTCCTGGACGGGGTCGTGACGGCCGCCTGCGCCCTGGTGGGGCAGCGGATCGCGTTCCGGGCACCCGACTGGTGGCTGGCCGCGCACGACAGCGGGGAGCCGGGACAGGCCAAGGCGCTGGACCGGATGGCCCTGGAGCCGCTGCTCTCGCACGGGGTGACCGTGGGCGAGGGTGCGGGGGCGCTGCTGGCGCTGCCGCTGGTGCAGGCCGCGGCGGCGCTGGCCGCTGAGCTGCCGGAGAAGCCGCAGGTCTCCGGGGTACCTGAGAAGGATGAACCCAAGGATGACTCCACGGCTGACCTCGTCACGAAGGAGGAGACCGAGTAGGCCGCAGGAGGGCCGAAAGTCGACAGAGCCGCAGACAAAAGATGGATGGGTTGACCCAGGCATCGCCCATATGATCCTTACTCATGGGAGATGCCCGAATTGCCTCGCGGCGAGCTGCCGCATTCGCCGTCTGGTATTTGCGGGCCGTCGCGTTCGTCAATTTCCTCAGTGCCGTCTGGGTCTCTCTGGGGCAGGACGTGCGGCGGCACAACCAGGAGAACTTCTTCACTCCGTATCTGCTGACCGCCGGTTTCGCCTCAGGGGTGTTCACGGCGTTCCTCGCCATCACCATGCGGCGCCGCAAGCGCGCCGCATGGATCCTCAACCTGGCCGTGGCCGGTTCGTTCCTCGTGCTGTTCGGCTTCGCGATGACGTTCCCGGAGATCCGGCAGTACGCCCAGAACTGGATCTCACTGGGCCTCACGGCCCTCTTCGTCGTCGCCCTGCTGGTCGGGCGGCGGGAGTTCTACGCCAAGGGCGACCGTTCGAACCCGAAGCTCGCCGCCGCCGTCGCGGTGGGCGGCACACTGGGCGCCTCGCTGCTCGCCGCGCTGTTGGTGACGGTCACCAACCAGGCGCCGGACGCGGCCAGTTCGACGTTCCTGGAGCGCTGGCGCTACGGCACGCTGAGGCTCGTCTCCGTCGCCGTCGACGAGTCCCGCTTCCCCGGCATCGACGCGCCGAACTGGGTCAACGTCGCCATCAACGTGCTCAGCACGATCCTCGTCCTCGCCGTCCTCTACGCCGCCTTCCGCTCCCGGCGGGCCGTCGACCCGCTCACCGAGGACGACGAGAAGCGGCTGCGGGAGCTGCTGGAGCGGCAGGGCGAGCGGGACTCGCTCGGGTACTTCGCGCTGCGGCGGGAGAAGAGCGTGGTGTGGTCGCCGACCGGCAAGGCGGCGGTCGCGTACCGGGTCGTCGGGGGCGTCTCGCTGGCATCCGGTGATCCGATCGGCGACCCGGAGGCCTGGCCGGGCGCCATCGAGCCATGGCTCGCCGAGGCACGCGCGCACGGGTGGATCCCTGCCGTGATGGGGGCGAGCGAGGAGGCCGGCACGGTGTACGCGCGGCACGGCCTGGACGCCCTGGAGCTCGGCGACGAGGCCCTGGTGGAGGTCGCCGACTTCACCCTCGACGGACGGGCCATGCGCACCGTCCGGCAGGCCTACAACCGGGTGAAGCGAGCCGGGTACACGGTGCGCATCCGGCGGCACGAGGACATTCCGACAGAGGAGATGACGTATCTGCTGAAGCGGGCGGACGACTGGCGCGACGGGGCCACCGAGCGCGGGTTCAGCATGGCGCTGGGGCGGCTCGGGGACCCCGAGGACGGGCGGTGCGTGATGCTCGAATGCACCGACGGCAAGGGCGAGTTGAGGGCGCTGCTGTCCTTCGTCCCCTGGGGCCCGCACGGGCTCTCCCTCGACCTGATGCGCCGGGACCGCGATTCCGACAACGGCCTGATGGAGTTCATGGTCATCGAGCTGCTGCGGCGCGCCGGCGAGATCGAGATCACGCAGGTCTCGCTCAACTTCGCGATGTTCCGTTCGGTCTTCGAACGTGGCGCGCGCCTCGGTGCCGGGCCGGTGCTGAGGCTGTGGCGCTCGCTGCTCAGCTTCTTCTCGCGCTGGTGGCAGATCGAGTCGCTCTACCGCGCCAACGCCAAGTACCGGCCCATCTGGGAGCCACGGTTCCTGCTCTTCGAGAAGAGCGCGGACCTGCCGCGCATCGGCATTGCATCCGCCCGCGCGGAGGGGTTCCTGGAGGCGCCCGGAATGCCGAAGTGGCTGTACCGCAAGCACCTGGAGACGCACAGATGAGGATCGCCGGATGAACAGGCTCGCCCGTTGGGCCCGTGCCGAATGGGGATTCCTGTACGTCACGGTCCGTGAGCCGCTGGTGAAGCGGCGCTGGCGGGCGATCCCGATGACTCTCGGGGCGGTGGTGCTGACGACGGCCATACAGATCGTGCAGAACCGGTCGTGGGGCTTTCAGCTCGTGCAGAACCTGGGGGGTGTGCGCGCCGAGGACCCGCTGTGGCTGTCGCTGCTGCGCACTCCCCTGTCGCTGTTCGTTCCGGCCCTCGACCTTCCCGTGTGGGGTGCGCTCGCGCAGATCCTGTTCGTCTTCGGCGTCGCGGAGATCTGTCTCGGCCGCTGGCGCACCCTCGTCATCGCCTACGCCGCCACGCTCGCCGGCACGCTGTACGCGCGTCTGGGCATCTGGCTGGGCTTCGACAACGCCTTCGGACTGCCCTCCTCGGACGCCCAGGTCGTGGACACCGGCCCGTCGGCGGCGGTGGTGGGCCTCGCCGTGTTCCTCGGCTGGCGCTACGGCGCGTACGTCACGGCGTGCGCGGTGACGGCGGCGATGGCGGTCGAGGTGTTGCTGAAGGGGAATCTTGCCGGCAAGGAACACATGGCGGCGATTGCGGCGGTGGGGGTGCTGTGTTTCATCTCGGCGGTGCGGCACCGCCACCGGCCGGTGGCGCGGATCGGTTCTGGTTCGGGTTTTCCACGGGCGAGATCTTGAACCGTGCGGTCCGGTTTTTAGGGGCGCGGGGCTGTATCGATGTGCGGCTCCGCCGCGATGGGGGTCCCCCCGCTCGAGCGGAGCCGAGAGTGGGGGAGCGACCAGCCACGACGGCGCAGCAGACGATCAACGACCGATGGCACGATTCGGTTGGGGGTCGGGCTTGCCGCCGAGCAGATCCTGGAATCTGCGGCGGGGCCGCGCCCACCGGCGGTCGTGGCGATACGCCCGCAGCGTGGCCTTGGCACGGGCACGCGGGCGGCGGCGGTAGAAGCGTCTGGCCCAGGGCGAGCCGGGGCGGGCCAGGCGGACCAGACCGATCAGGCCGATGAACGGGATGATCACGCTGAAGATCGCCATCCGCGCCTTGCCCTTGCTGAGCACGGCCAGCGAGAACAGGAAGTTGACCACCACGGTCGAGATCACGCTGCCCCGGTCGTGCAGCTCCTCCTGGCTCATGTCGTTGACGCCGAACGGCGAGAACCCCGAGAGCACCAGCCCGACCAGGGCCGCCGTGAGCACGACGACCTCGACGCTCTTGCGGCCCTCCTCGGTCCAGTACACGTCGTCGAGGTGCAGGATCAGTGCGAACTCGTCGAGGACCAGTCCGGCGCCCATGCCGAAGAGGACCGCGCAGACGGCCGCGCCGAAGCCGTGCCGGCTGCTGGCCACCGCCCCGAAGCCGCCGACGACGGTGAGGACGACGCCGGGCACGACGTGATGGATGTGCAGCCCGCCCGCCTTCACGTTCCCGAAGGGCCCCTTGCCCGCCCGGATGAGACGGGTGACGAGCCGGGTGATGAGGAACGTCAGCACGAACGCGGTGAGGGCGAGCAGCAGCGGCAGCTTGCCGGGCTCGACGATGTTGCGCTGCAGCCAATGTCCCATATGCGCACTGTATCCACGGCCGCCGCGGCCCTCCTGCGGACCGCCCGGACTGCGCTCTCCTGGGGGGCGCCCCCCAGACCCCCAGCAGAAAAGCAGGTCGCCCGGACGACCGGTGCGGACATCGCGAGGGAACCCGAGTAACCTGCGCCGATGCCCGACCCCTCCAAGACCCCCTGGCCGGACGGCCTCCGTTTCGCCTTCGGCACCCTCACCGTGCTCCCGGTGGAGGTGACCCGCTGGGACCGGGACGCCGCGCGTGGCGGCATGCTCTGTGCGCCGCTCGCCGGACTGGTCGTCGGCGGATGCGCGGCGTTGGCCGGGGTGGTGCTGCTGGCGCTGGGCGCGGGGGCGCTGCTCGCCGCCGTCGCCTCCGCCGCCGTACCCGCCGTCCTCACCCGCGGTCTGCATCTCGACGGGCTCGCGGACACCGCGGACGGGCTCGGCAGCGGGAAGCCCGCCGAGGACGCGCTGCGGATCATGAAGCAGTCGGACATCGGGCCGTTCGGGGTGATCACGCTCGTCCTCGTGCTGCTGGCGCAGGTGGCGGCGCTGGCTCAGGCGTACGGCGACTCGTGGGCCCGGGGTGCGCTCGCCGCGGTCGTCTCGGCGACGGCGGCCCGGCTGGCGCTCACCCTGGCCGCGCGGACAGGCGTGCCGGCCGCCCGGCCCGAGGGGCTGGGGGCGGCGGTCGCGGGCGTGGTGCCAGTACGGGCGGCTGTGGTCGCGGTGGCCGTGGTGACCGGGGCGGCCGCCGCCGGGGGTGCGCTCCTCGGGAGGTACGACCTGATCCGTACGGCGGCCGCGGTCGTCGTCGCCCTCGCCGGCGCCGAACTCCTGCTCCGGCACTGCACGCGCCGCTTCGGCGGGGTCACGGGCGATGTGTTCGGGGGGCTTGCCGAGACGGCTGCGACGGTTTCGCTCCTGGTGCTTTCGCTGGGGCAGTAATCTCTTCCGCCGTACACGGACAAGTGATCGTGATCGGGGGATGTTCGTGCCGAAGCTTCGTCGTGCCGTGGCCTGGTTCATCGACTTCGCGCTGGTGCTCACGCTGGCGTATCTGCTCGGCGTCCTGACCTTCCACCGGATATCCGCGCTGGTCACCGACGTGCCCGAGCTCGCCGCCCATGGCGGCTTCGACCTCCTGACCTCGCAGGGCGACGTCGTCGGCGCCTCGGAGACCCTCGGGCTGTCGCTGTGGCACAAGGCCGTGCTCGACGTGGAGGAGGCCTTCGGGATGCTGATCGTGGCGACGTTCCTCTACCAGTGGGGCTGCCTCGCCTTCGCCGGACGGACCCTGGGCAAGGGGCTGCTCGGGCTGCGGGTCACCCCGTGCGCCCCCACCCGGGCCGCGGTGCGTGCCATGGTCACCACGGCCGCCGACATCGCCGTCTACGCCGTCGCCTGCATCCTGCTGGTCGAGGGGCAGTTCGTGCTGTCGGTGCTGGTGTGGGCGCTGGCCGTGGTCGTCTTCCTGCTCAACGCGCTGCCGGTGTTCTCCCCCACCCGCCGCTCCCTCGCCGACCGGCTGGCGGGCACGGCGGTCACCGGGCTCGGGGTCAGCACGCCCGCCGCCACACCCCCAGTTCGTACTTTTTGAGCATCGAACTGAGCTTCAGCCGGCGGGACTCGGCGCAGAAGCGGCTGGTGGGCAGCTCGTACTCGACATGGAAGACGGCCTTGCCGGCCTTGATGAAGGGCTTCATGTCGGCGCACTCGCCGTACTGGGCGCACTGTTCGTTGACCGCGAAGTCGAAGTCCCCCACCAGCTGGGGAATCTGGTCCAGGTCGTTCTTCAGACCCACCGCCATGCCCCGCTCGTGGGCCAGCTTCGCGATCAGGCGGTTGTAGCGGAGCTGGTCGGCGGCCTTGAGGGGGAAGCCGGTGGTGTTCTTGTAGCCGTCCATGTTGTCCGGCTCCACCGCGTCGAAGCCCTTCTTGCGGCACATGTCGAAGCGGGCGGCCATCA
The DNA here is from genome assembly GCF_053598255.1 of Streptomyces sp. NPDC001157. Classification (NCBI taxonomy): domain Bacteria; kingdom Bacillati; phylum Actinomycetota; class Actinomycetes; order Kitasatosporales; family Streptomycetaceae; genus Streptomyces; species Streptomyces sp. NPDC001157. The sequence continues at coordinate 27,110 of NZ_JBSFJW010000049.1, read as the reverse complement.
GCGGCTCCAGTACGTCGGTGCGGCGGATGTCGAGCCAGCGCTCGCCCTTCCAGCCGTTGCCCTTGCCGAGCACCGACTTGGGGAACTTCTTCGCGTCGGGGCGCCAGTCCTCCCAGGCTCCCGTCGAGAGGTAGCAGATGACCTTGCGGCCCTTGCCGTGCAGCGTGGCGACCGTCGTCCTCGGCTGGTCGAAGCCGTCGATGTCGTAGACCGGCACGTCGACGGAGGTGTCGACGTGGCCGCTGAGCTGCCACTGCCAGGCCACACCGGGGCGCGGCTGCCAACGCCCGCCGGACGGCTCGGAGTCGGGCGCGCTGGTGCAGCCTGCCGTCAGCACGGACAGGGCGAGCAGGGCAAGCAGGCGTATCGGACGTTTCAACGAACGGGCTCCAGGGTGCGGGGAAGTGTTCGTACGGATGATCTCCGATACCGGGCACTTCGCACACGCCCACAGGAATGAGTGAACGCGTACACACGCGTAGGCTCATCCCGAGTGTTCGCCGTACCGGGGAAGGCCCCGCTGAGACCGCACCCTGAGGCTGGTCCTAGGGTCGGCTGTCGGGCCCGGTCGACCCACACAGATCGACCACAGAAACTTCACATTGGAAGCGAGAATTCACCACCGTGACTGCTCTCACTCTCAGCACCGCCGCGGCGGCCGGTCTTCGGGCCGACGCGATCGTGATCGGTGTGGCCAAGGGCGCGAAGGGCCCGGTCGTCGCACCGGGCGCCGAGGCCGTGGACAAGGCCTACGACGGCAGGCTCGCCGGCGTCCTGGAAACGCTCGGTGCCTCCGGTGCCGAGGGCGAGGTGACGAAGCTGCCCGCGCCGTCCGGCTTCAAGGCCCCGCTCGTGGTGGCGGTGGGCCTGGGCGCGGAGCCCGAGAAGGACTCCGGCTATGATGGCGAGGCGCTGCGCAAGGCCGCCGGTGCCGCGGCCCGCACCCTCACCGGCGCCAAGAAGGCCGCCTTCGCCCTGCCCGTCCAGGACGCCTCGGACGTCGGCGCGATCAGCGAGGGCGTGCTGCTCGGCGCGTACTCCTTCGACGCCTACAAGAACAACGCGGGCGGCAAGGACGCCAAGGACAAGAACGGCAAGGCGCCGCTCGCCGAGGCCTCCCTGCTGGGCGGCAAGCCCCGCGACAAGGAGCACAAGGCTGCCGTCGAGCGCGCCACCGCCGTCGCCGAGGAGCTCAACCGCGCCCGCGACCTGATCAACACCCCGCCGAACGACCTCGACCCGGAGGCGTTCGCCGCCGTCGCGACGGCCGCGGCCAAGGAGCACGGCATCAAGGTGCAGGTGCTCGACGTGAAGGCCCTGGAGAAGGGCGGCTACGGCGGCATCCTCGGCGTCGGCGCCGGCTCGGCGGCGGGTCCGCGGCTGGTGAAGCTGTCGTACTCCTCCGCCAAGGCGAAGAAGCACCTCGCGTTCGTCGGCAAGGGCATCACCTACGACTCGGGCGGCATCTCGCTGAAGCCGGCCGGCCACAACGAGACGATGAAGTGCGACATGAGCGGGGCGGCGGCCGTCTTCGCCGCCGTGGTCGCCGCCGCGCGCCTGGGTCTCGAGGTCAATGTCACCGGCTGGCTGGCGCTGGCGGAGAACATGCCGTCGGGTTCCGCGACCCGTCCCGGTGACGTGCTGCGCATGTACAGCGGCAAGACGGTCGAGGTCCTCAACACCGACGCCGAGGGTCGGCTGGTCCTCGCGGACGCGCTGTGGGCAGCCTCCGAGGAGAAGCCGGACGCCATCGTGGACGTCGCGACCCTGACCGGCGCGATGGTGCTGGCGCTGGGCAGCCGGACCTTCGGGATCATGGCGAACGACGACGCGTTCCGCTCCGCGGTGCACGAGGCGGCCGAGGAGGTCGGGGAGCCTGCGTGGCAGATGCCGCTGCCGGAGCACCTGCGCAAGGGCATGGACTCCCCCACCGCCGACATCGCGAACATGGGCGAGCGGATGGGCGGCGGCCTGGTCGCCGGCCTCTTCCTGCGCGAGTTCGTGGGCGAGGGGATCACCTGGGCGCACCTGGACATCGCGGGGCCGGCCTTCAACGAGGGCGGACCGTTCGGTTACACCCCCAAGGGCGGCACGGGCACGGCGGTGCGGACCCTGGTTCGGCTGGCGGAGCTGACGGCCTCGGGCGACCTGGGCTGATGTTCTGGTGAGTGAGGGGGCTCCGCGCGCGGGTAGGGCGGAGCCCCCTCGTTCATGCGCCTCACCCATCCGCTCAACTGAACGTGGGACGTCTCACACACCGGCCCGGCGTCTCGTTGCCCCTCGACAAGTGCGAAGATGGGGCACGGCAGGACAGGGCCCCCACCACAGGGCCGAAGAAAGAGCGGCCGGACACCAGCCGCCGACCGGTCACCGCTGACCGGCGTGGCGCACATGCATGGAGGACGTGACGTGGCGAACGACGCCAGCACCGTTTTCGACCTAGTGATCCTCGGCGGTGGTAGTGGCGGTTACGCCGCGGCCCTGCGGGGGGCCCAGCTGGGCCTGGACGTCGCCCTGATCGAGAAGGACAAGGTCGGCGGTACCTGCCTGCACCGGGGGTGCATCCCCACCAAGGCCCTGCTGCACGCGGGCGAGATCGCCGACCAGGCCCGCGAGAGCGAGCAGTTCGGCGTCAAGGCCACCTTCGAGGGCATCGACGTGGCCGCCGTCCACAAGTACAAGGACGGCGTCATCTCCGGCCTGTACAAGGGTCTGCAGGGTCTCATCGCGTCCCGCAAGGTGACGTACATCGAGGGTGAGGGCCGCCTGTCCTCCCCGACCTCCGTCGACGTGAACGGCCGGCGCGTCCAGGGCCGTCACGTGCTCCTCGCGACCGGCTCCGTGCCGAAGTCGCTGCCGGGCCTGGAGATCGACGGCAACCGCATCATCTCCTCGGACCACGCCCTCGTCCTGGACCGCGTGCCGAAGTCGGCGATCGTCCTCGGCGGCGGCGTCATCGGCGTCGAGTTCGCCTCCGCCTGGAAGTCCTTCGGTACGGACGTCACGGTCATCGAGGGCCTCAAGCACCTCGTCCCGGTCGAGGACGAGAACTCCTCCAAGCTTCTTGAGCGCGCGTTCCGCAAGCGCGGCATCAAGTTCAACCTGGGCACCTTCTTCTCGAAGGCCGAGTACACCGCCGACGGCGTCAAGGTCACCCTGGCCGACGGCAAGGAGTTCGAGGCCGAGCTCCTGCTGGTCGCGGTCGGCCGCGGCCCGGTCTCGCAGGGTCTCGGTTACGAGGAGCAGGGCGTCGCGATGGACCGCGGCTATGTCCTGGTCGACGAGTACATGCGGACGAACGTCCCGACCATCTCCGCCGTCGGTGACCTGGTCCCGACGCTCCAGCTCGCGCACGTCGGCTTCGCCGAGGGCATCCTGGTGGCGGAGCGTCTGGCCGGTCTCAAGACCGTCCCGATCGACTACGACGGCGTGCCGCGGGTGACGTACTGCCACCCCGAGGTCGCCTCCGTGGGCATCACCGAGGCCAAGGCCAAGGAGATCTACGGTGCGGACAAGGTCGTCGCTCTGAAGTACAACCTCGCGGGCAACGGCAAGAGCAAGATCCTGAACACCTCGGGCGAGATCAAGCTCGTCCAGGTCAAGGACGGTGCCGTGGTCGGCGTCCACATGGTCGGCGACCGCATGGGCGAGCAGGTCGGCGAGGCCCAGCTGATCTACAACTGGGAAGCGCTGCCCGCCGAGGTCGCCCAGCTCATCCACGCCCACCCGACCCAGAACGAGGCGATGGGCGAGGCCCACCTGGCTCTGGCCGGCAAGCCCCTTCACTCGCACGACTGATCCCTCGGTCGACGAAGCGACGACACAGACTTCCGCACTTTCCGTAAGGAGCAACCGAAACCATGGCGGTTTCCGTAACCCTTCCGGCGCTCGGCGAGAGCGTCACCGAGGGCACTGTCACTCGCTGGCTGAAGGCCGAGGGCGAGCGCGTCGAGGCCGACGAGCCGCTGCTCGAGGTCTCGACCGACAAGGTCGACACCGAGATCCCCTCCCCTGCTGCCGGTGTCCTGGCGTCCATCAAGGTCGCCGAGGACGAGACCGTTGAGGTCGGCGCCGAGCTGGCCGTCATCGACGACGGCACGGGCGCCCCCGCTGCCGCCCCGGCCCCCGCCGCTGCCGAGGCCCCCGCCCCGGCCGCCGAGCCCGCCCCGGCGCCGGTCGCCGAGGCCCCGGCCGCCCCTGCCCCCGCCCCCGCCGCCGAGGCGCCCGCCGCTCCGGCCGGTGGCGCCTCCGGCACCGACGTGGTCCTGCCCGCCCTGGGCGAGTCCGTCACCGAGGGCACCGTCACCCGCTGGCTGAAGTCGGTCGGCGACTCCGTCGAGGCCGACGAGCCGCTGCTCGAGGTCTCCACGGACAAGGTCGACACCGAGATCCCGGCGCCCACCTCCGGTGTGCTGCTCGAGATCACGGTCGGCGAGGACGAGACCGCCGAGGTCGGCGCCAAGCTCGCCGTCCTCGGCGCTCCCGGTGCCGCTCCGGCGGCCGCCCCGGCCCCCGCCGCTCCGGCCCCGGCGCCCGCCGCCGCTGCCCCGGCTCCGGCCCCGGCTGCCCCCGTGGCTCCGCCGGCCCCCGCGCCGACCCCGGCTCCGGCTCCGGCTCCCGCCGCACCGGCTCCCGCGCCCGCCCCGGTCGCCGCCGCTCCGGCTCCGGCCGCCCCGGCGCCCGCGCCGGCCGCTCCGGCTCCGGTCACCCCGGCTGCCCCCGCCCCCGCCGCGCAGGCCACCGACGAGGGCGCCTACGTCACCCCGCTGGTGCGCAAGCTCGCCGCCGAGAACGGCGTCGACCTGGCCGGCGTCAAGGGCACCGGCGTCGGCGGCCGTATCCGCAAGCAGGACGTCATCGCCGCCGCCGAGGCCGCGAAGGCCGCCGCCGCTGCTCCGGCTCCCGCCGCCGCCGCTGCCGCTCCGGCCAAGAAGGCTCCTGCCCTGGAGGCGTCCCCGCTCCGTGGCCAGACCGTCAAGATGCCGCGCATCCGCAAGGTCATCGGCGACAACATGGTCAAGGCGCTGCACGAGCAGGCGCAGTTGTCCTCGGTCGTCGAGGTCGACGTCACGCGTCTGATGAAGCTGCGCGCCCGCGCGAAGGACTCCTTCGCCGCGCGCGAGGGCGTCAAGCTCTCCCCGATGCCGTTCTTCGTCAAGGCCGCCGCCCAGGCGCTGAAGGCCCACGCGCCCATCAACGCCAAGATCAACGAGGCCGAGGGCACGATCACCTACTTCGACACCGAGAACATCGGTATCGCGGTGGACTCCGAGAAGGGCCTGATGACCCCGGTCATCAAGCACGCCGGTGACCTCAACATCGCCGGTATCGCCAAGGCCACGGCCGACCTGGCGGGCAAGGTCCGCGCCAACAAGATCACCCCGGACGAGCTGTCCGGTGCGACCTTCACCATCTCCAACACGGGTTCGCGCGGCGCGCTCTTCGACACGATCATCGTGCCGCCGGGCCAGGTCGCGATCCTCGGCATCGGTGCCACGGTCAAGCGCCCGGCGGTCATCGAGACCGAGGAGGGCACGGTCATCGGCGTCCGCGACATGACCTACCTGACCCTCTCCTACGACCACCGTCTGGTGGACGGCGCCGACGCGGCCCGTTACCTGACCGCGGTCAAGGCGATCCTGGAGGCGGGCGAGTTCGAGGTCGAGCTCGGCCTGTAAGTCACAGGGCCTGTACGCCGGTGCCCCCGTCCGGAGCTTTCCGGGCGGGGGCACCGGCGTATGCGCTACCGGGGCGTCAGCGTGTGGTCGCTCCAGTCCCACAGCGTCTCCACCCACACATTGGGGATGTCCAGGTGCGGCGCGTACGTCAGATCCCGCGTCCGGTAGGCGTGCAGGACGTCATAGGTGGCGTCGAGGCAGTCCCGGGAGGTGAGTTCGCCGGTCGTCCGGTCGAAGCCGACGAGGAAGCCGCGGCTCTCGACGGTACGGATCATCGACCGGGCGTTGTTCACGTCGCCGGTCGACGACGAGATGCAGCGGTAACGGCTGTACGGGTGCTCGGACTTGCCGGGGTAGTGCGCGTCCCGGGACATGTCACTGAGCATCCGCGCGTAGGTCCCCTGCGCATGCCAGGCGCCGATGTAGCCGCCGGGCGGGGTGTACAGCTTGTTCGTCGGGTTCTCGACGGCGCCGTAGACCCACTGGTGCGTGCCGGTGATCCGGAAGCCCCAGCCCACGTGCCCGAACTTCTGCGCCCCGTCGGGCTTGACGAAGACGCAGGCCCCGCCGGGTCCGTCGCCGCTGCGAGCCGCGCCCGCCATGTTCGTGATCGCTTCGGTGCTGCTCGGTTTCGGCTCGGCCGTCGCCCGTGTGGGCATCTGCCGGCAGCCTGTCACGACGACGATCGCGCCGATCACGGCCGCCGCGGCCGTCCAGCGCAGCGCTCCTCGTCGTCCCCCGATGTCCATGCCGTCCCCCTGCCGTTCCCAGGTACGCCTCTTTGCGTGCGCCCCTGCCGAACGCCACACGGATCGGGGCCGCCAGGTTCCGTCGGTGACACGGCGGTGACGGCTCCGGACCACATCCGGTACGGGTCTTTACAGGGGGGCCATGTCTGCCGGGCGTGTAAGTCTCGTCTCACCTGCATGAAAGCGCCCCCGTGCGCCCCTCCCGAACGGGCCCGCGGCCTTATTGTCTAAGCGTCAAACGCCCTTAAGGAGCTCTCATGACCGCGCCCGTCGTCCACTCGCTGCGCGAACAGATCCGCGAGCACATCGTGGAGGGGATCGTCAGCGGGCGCTGGAAGCCGGGCGAGCGGATCGTGGAGCGGCGGATCGCGACCGAGCTGGAGGTCAGCCAGACGCCGGTGCGGGAGGCGCTGCGCGAGCTGGAGTCACTGCGGCTGATCGAGTCGGCGCCGAACAAGGGCGTACGGGTGCGCAACCTGACGGCGGCCGACCTGGAGGAGAGCTACCCGGTGCGGGCCGGCCTGGAGGCGATCGCGGCGGAGCTGGCCGCGGAGAAGCTGGCGGAGGACTGCTCGGCCCTGGAGCCGCACGTCGCCGCCCTCTACGAGGCCGACCGCAACGCCGACGGCACGGGCCAGGTACGGCACACGGTCGGCTTCCACCGCGAGCTGGTGCGGGCGGCGGACAACTCCGTACTGCTGCACACCTGGGAGGGCCTGGGCATCGAGGTGTTCACGGCACTGTCGATCCGCTGGCTGGGCACGGTGCAGCAGTCGTACGCCGAGGAGCACGAGGAGCTCGTCCAGGCGTTCCGGCGCCGGGACCCCCGTATCGCGGAACTGGTGAAGGCACATGTACTGGGCTGCGCGCCGCGGGCCTGACACAGCCGAGCATACGTACGCTCACCTGCGAAAACCCTCGAAATCCACGGCACCGGGTGCCCGCCCGAAAGGCACCGCGTGCCTACTTTCTCGTAATCGAGAAGTTTTGCCTGCAACCCTTTGATCGATCATCGATCAGGGGGTTAGAGTCGCCGACGGGCCCGCGGCGGTAGCCGCAAAGTGTCACAGCACGAGGGCCCTCGCCCTGTCCTGCCAAAGACAAAGGGCACCCCCGAAACACCTCATAGGGAACCCCCTTCGACTGAGGAAGGCGGCGACATGACCGACCCCAACGCCATCCAGCCGAGCGAGCTCGACCAGCTCCCCGACCGGGACCCCGAGGAGACCGCCGAATGGCAGGCCTCCCTGGACGCGGTCGCCAAGGCGGCGGGCCCGCACCGTGCCGCGTATCTGATGCGCCGCACACTGGAGCGCGCGGAGGGCAACGGCATCGCGCTGCCCAAGCTCCTCGAGACGGACTACGTCAACACCATCCCCACCGCCGCCGAGCCGGGCGTGCCCGGTGACGAGGAGATGGAGCGGAAGATCACCGCGTGGAACCGCTGGAACGCGGCCGCGATGGTGACCCGGGGCGCGAAACACGGCGTCGGCGGCCACATCGCCACCTTCGCCTCCGCGGCCTGGCTGTACGAGACCGGCTTCAACCACTTCTTCAAGGGCAAGGAGGCCGACGGCTCGGGCGACCAGCTCTACATCCAGGGCCACGCCTCCCCCGGTATCTACGCCCGCGCCTTCCTCGACGGCCGTCTGACCGAGGCGCACCTCGACAACTTCCGCCAGGAAGCCGGCGGCAACGGCCTGCCGTCGTACCCGCACCCGCGGCGCCTGCCCTGGCTCTGGGAGTTCCCGACGGTCTCCATGGGCCTCGGCCCGCTGTCGGCGATCTACCAGGCCCGCTTCAACCGCTATCTGACGGCGCGCGGCATCAAGGACGTCTCGTCCTCGCACGTCTGGGCGTTCCTCGGCGACGGCGAGATGGACGAGCCCGAGTCGACGGCGGCACTCGCACTCGCCAGCCGCGAGGGTCTCGACAACCTCACCTTCGTCATCAACTGCAACCTGCAGCGCCTCGACGGCCCGGTCCGCGCCAACTTCAAGATCGTGCAGGAGCTGGAGGCCCAGTTCCGCGGCGCCGGCTGGAACGTCGTGAAGACGCTGTGGGGTACGGCCTGGGACGAGCTGTTCGCCCTCGACACGACCGGCGCGCTGGTACGCCGGCTGCGCGAGGTACCGGACGCCCAGGTGCAGACGTACCAGACGCGTGACGCGGCCTACATCCGCGAGGACTTCTTCGGCAAGGACCCGGCGCTCGTCGAGATGGCGAAGCTGCTGAGCGACGACAAGATCCTCGAGTGTTTCCACCTGTCGCGCGGTGGCCACGAGGCCCGCAAGGTCTACGCCGCCTACAAGGCCGCGCTCGACCACAAGGGTGCCCCGACGGTCATCCTGGCCCAGACCGTCAAGGGCTTCACCCTCGGTGAGGGCTTCGCGTCGAAGAACGCCAACCACCAGATGAAGAAGCTGACGGTGGACGAGTTCAAGAAGATGCGTGACCTTCTTGAACTGCCCATCAAGGACAGTGACTTCGTCGACGGTCAGGTGCCCTACGGCCACCCGGGCGCCGACTCCCCCGAGGTCCGCTACCTCCAGGAGCGCCGCGCCGCTCTCGGCGGGCCGGCCCCGGCCCGCCGTACGCACGCGCTGGCCCCGCTGCCCGCCCCCGCCGAGAAGGCCTTCGCCTCCTTCGACAAGGGTTCCGGCTCCCAGAACGTGGCCACCACCATGGCCTTCGTCCGCCTCATCAAGGACCTGGTCCGCGACAAGGAGACGGGCAAGCGCTGGGTGCCGATCGTCCCCGACGAGGCGCGCACCTTCGGCATGGAGTCGCTGTTCCCGTCGCTCGGGATCTACTCCCCCAAGGGCCAGACGTACGAGCCGGTCGACCGCGACCAGCTGATGTACTACAAGGAAGCCAAGAACGGCCAGATCCTCAACGAGGGGATCACCGAGGCCGGTTCGATGGCCGACTTCATCGCCGCGTCCACCGCGTACTCCACGCACGGCGAAGCGATGATCCCGTTCTACATCTTCTACTCGATGTTCGGCTGGCAGCGCACGGCCGACCAGATGTGGCAGCTCGGCGACCAGCTCGGCCGCGGCTTCCTCGTCGGCGCGACGGCCGGCCGTACGACGCTGACGGGCGAGGGCCTGCAGCACGCCGACGGCCACTCGCCGGTGATCGCCGCGACCAACCCGGCGGCGCTGACGTACGACCCGGCGTTCGCCTACGAGGTCGCCGCGATCGTCAAGGACGGTCTGCGCCGTATGTACGGCGAGGCGGCGCCGGGCGAGGACCCGAACGTCTTCTACTACCTCACGGTCTACAACGAGCCGCTGCCGCAGCCCGCGAAGCCTGCCGGTCTCGGCATCGACGAGGGCATCGTCAAGGGCCTGTACCGCTTCAACACGGCGGAGTCGGCCGGGCTTTCGCCGGTGGCCAACGCCCCGCGCATCCAGCTGCTGGGCTCCGGCACGGCGATCCACTGGGTGATCGAGGCACAGAAGCTGCTCGCACAGGAGTGGGGCATCGCGGCCGACGTCTGGTCGGCGACCTCCTGGACGGAGCTGCGGCGCGACGCGCTGGAGGCCGACGCGGCCCTGCTGCGCGGCGAGGAGCGGGTGCCGTACGTCCGTCAGGCGCTGCACGGCGCCGAGGGCCCGGTGCTGGCCGTCTCCGACTACATGCGGCAGGTCCCGGACCAGATCGCGCAGTGGGTGGACCAGGACTACTCCTCGCTCGGCGCCGACGGCTTCGGCCTGTCGGACACCCGCGAGGCGGCCCGCCGCCACTTCGGGGTCGACGCCCAGTCGATCGTGGTCGCAGCCCTCGCCCAGCTCGCCCGGCGGAGCGAGGTCAAGGCGACGGCGGTGAAGGAAGCGCGCGAGAAGTACGGGCTGTAGAGCCCGCGGTGCTGAAGGGGCCCTGCGGTCTGCCGCGGGGCCCCTTCACCCTTTTCCGGTTGTTTGTCGCTGCGGGCCGGTGGGGGCTTGTCGCGCAGTTCCCCGCGCCCCCAACAACCGGGCCCCGTCCGGGGGCGCGGGGCTGCATCGATTTGCGGCTCCGCCGCGTGGGCGCGATCAACCCCCACCGGCCCGCACCCGACGACGTACCCCACCCGCAGAGCCTCGGCAGAATGAACGCATGCGTGCTGCCCGCCTCATCAAGATGGTGCTGCTCCTGCAGTCCCGGCCCTCCATGACCGCCGCCGAGCTGGCGCGCGAGCTGGAGGTGTCCGAGCGGACGGTCACGCGGGACGCGCAGGCGTTGTCGGAGGCGGGGGTTCCGGTGTACGCGGACCGGGGCCGGGCCGGCGGCTACCGGCTCATCGGCGGGTACCGCACCCGGCTGACCGGGCTGGCGCGCGGTGAGGCCGAGGCGCTGTTCCTGTCCGGTGTGCCGGGGGCGCTGCGGGAGATGGGGCTGGAGGACGCGGCCTCGGCGGCCCGGCTGAAGGTGTCGGCGGCGCTGCTGCCCTCCCTGCGGGACGCCTCGAAGACCGCCGCGCAGCGCTTCCATCTGGACGCACCGAACTGGTTCACGGAGCCGAGGACACCCGAGCTGCTGCCGGCCGTGGCCGACGCCGTCTGGGACGACCGGCGGATCAGCGCGCGCTACCGGAGCCGGGAGGCCGAGGTGGAGCGGGAGCTGGAGCCCTACGGGCTCGTGCTCAAGGCGGGGGTCTGGTACGTGTGTGCGCGGGTTGCGGAGGGCCACGGGCCGTACCGCGTCTACCGGATCGACCGGTTCACGGCGGTGGCTGCCTCCGAGGAGCGTTTCTCGCGGGACGAGGAGTTCGACCTGCCCGGCTTCTGGGAGGAACAGGCCGAGCAGTTCGCGCGGTCGATCCTGCGGGCCGAGGTCGTGGTGCGGCTGTCGGCGGCCGGGGCGCGGAGACTGCCGTACGCCGTCGATCCCGCCTCCGCCCGGGAGGCACTGGCGGCCGCCGGCGCCCCCGACGAGGACGGTTGGCTGACGTTGACGGTCCCCGTGGAGTCCGAGGAGGTCGCCCATGCGCAGCTCGCGGGGCTCGGTCCGGAGGTGGAGGTGCTGGCGCCCGAGAGCCTGCGCGGGCGTTTCGCGGACGACGCGGCACGGCTGGCCGCCTTGTACGACCGGCTGAACGGGACATAACAATCCGCCGCACTCCACGTGCGTCCCACCCGCCCAGGGCCGATGCTGGACCCGTGATGGAAGAGTCGGAGTTCTGGGAGCTGGTGGACGCCGCCCGCGAGGCCGCCGAGGGCGATCCCGAGGAGCAGGCGGACCTGCTGGTGGAGCGGCTCCTGGAGCTCGACCCGGAGACGGTCCTGGACTTCTCCCGTCATTTCGAGTCCCGCTACAACCGGGCCTACAGCTGGGATCTGTGGGGTGCCGCCTGGGTGCTGCTCGACGGGGCGAGCGACGACGCGTTCGACTTCTTCCGGTGCTGGCTGATCGGGCAGGGGCGGGAGGTGTACGAGGGAGCCGTGCACGACCCCGACACGCTGGCCGACCTGCTGGACGACTTCGACGAGGAGATCGACGGGGACGGGGAGGAACTGGGCTACGCGGCGGACGAGGCCTACGAGCAGCTCACCGGGACCGTCGCCCCCGACCTGGGCATCCCGGCCGCGGCCTCCGAGCCGGAGGGCACACCGCTCGACTTCGAGAACGAGCGGGTGCTGGCGGAGCGATATCCCAAGCTGTGGGAACGCTTCCGGGAGTGACGCTCACATCCGTGCGACGAGGGGGACCATGGCTCGAATCCCGTACCCGGAGCGGCCGTCCGACGCCGTCGCCCGGCTGCCCGTGCCGCTCAACGCCTTCCGCATGCTCTCGCACGCCCCGCCGCTGACGGGCCCGACGATCGAACTGGGCCTGGCCGTGCTGCGCGAGTCGACGCTGTCGGTCCGGTTGCGCGAGCTGGTCGTGATGGCCGTCGCGGCCGCGACGCGGTGTGCGTACGAGTCCGCCCAGCACCACCCGATCGCCCTCGACGCGGGGGTGACGCCCGAACAGCTGGCGGCGATCGCCGAACGGCGCGCCGACGGGCGGGAGTTCGACGAGTCGGAGTCGGCGGCGGTGACCGCGGCGTTCGAGCTGGTGGCCCGGCACACCCTGTCCGAGGACACCCTGGCAGCTCTCCGCGCCTCCTTCACCGACCGGCAGGTCATCGAGATCGTCACCACGACCGGCTACTACGTCATGCTGGCAGGCCTCATGAACGGACTCGGCGTGGACGTCGACCCCTCCGGCGAACAGTTCCTGGGACTGGTGAACCGCGACCCCGGATGAGAATCAGGCCGTCCGTCGGCGGGTCGCGTCCGAGGGGATGTACGCCTGCGCCAGGGGGGCCTTGACCACGTGGTGCATCGGGGCCGCGTTGGCCTGGTCGAGAGCGGACGCGGTGACCGCGGCCGGGCCCAGGACGACGGCCGCGGCCGCGCACAGTGCCGCCCAGGGGCCATGGGCGGGCCGGGAGCGGCCCTCGGTCTTGTGCGTGGTGCTGTGGTGACTGTTCACTTCTTCCCCACCTCCAGTCAGTGCGTGTGCATGACGATAGGGAGAGCGCCTCGGGAAGATCCGTGAGGCGGCTGAGAGAGACCTGTGAGGCCATGACCAGCCCGTACGTGAGGGAGATCACGCGCGAGGAACACCTTGCCCATCTGCGGCAGCACCCCGACGCGAGCCATCTGCAGATTCCCGAGTGGGGCGATGTGAAGCCCGACTGGCAGGCGGAGAGCGTCGGTTGGTTCGAGGGCAGGGCGATGGTCGCCGCGGCCCTCGTGCTGTACCGGCCGCTGCCCGGCACCCGGCGCTGCCTCGCCTATCTCCCCGACGGGCCCGCGATCGACTGGCACACCGCTCGCCTGGAACGCCTGCTGGACCCGCTCGTCGCCCATGTCGAGGAGCGCGGGGCGTTCTCGCTCCGGATAGGACCGCCCCTCGTCGTACGCCGCTGGGAGGCGGCCGGCGTCACGGCGGGCATCGCCGACCCCGATGTACGCCATCTGCACGATCTTCCGGCGGACGGCCTCGACGGGTACGCGCTGGACGTTGCGGAGCGGCTGGGGCGGCTCGGGTGGCGGCGGTGCGAGGAGGACGAGGGCAGCGGCTTCGGGCTGGGCCAGCCGCGCTACGGCTGCCACATACCGCTCGCGGGGCGCTCGGTGGACGAGTTGCGCGGGGCCCTGGCACCGCACTGGGAGCGTGGCCTGCGCACGTCCGAACTGGCCGGTGTGCGCGTCGGCTGGGGCGGGGCCGCCGACCTGCCCGAGTTCTACCGGCTGTACACAGCGACCGCCGCCCGCGACGGTTTCAAGGCCCGCCCGCCGGAGTACTTCGGGCGCATGTGGAAGGTCCTGAACGCCGAGGACGACGACCGGCTGCGGCTGTATCTCGCCGAGTACGACGGCGAGGTGCTCTCCGCGGCGCTCATGATCAACGTCGGCTCGCGCGCCTGGCACTCATACGCCGCGTCCGGCCGCGAGGGGCGTGAACTGCGGCCCAGCAGCGCGCTGTTGTGGCGGATGCTGTGCGACGCGCGGGCGGCGGGGGCCGAGACGTACGACCTGCGGTCCGTCACCCCTGTCCTGACCGAGAACCGGCTGCTGAACCGGCTCCGTTACAAGACGGGCGCGGGCGGCCGGGCGGTGGAGTACCTCGGGGAGTGGAAGCTGCCGGTGGGCAGCCAGGGCAAGGTGCTGCAGCGGGCGCTGGGGGCGTATCTCGGGCGCAGGTGAGGCTGTATCGATGTGCGGCTCCGCCGCGTGGGTGCCGCTAGGGCGTGCGGCCCTGCAGCCGTGCCGCCAGCTGTCTGATCTCGGGGAGGCGGGCGGTGAGGGCCATGCCGGGGCAGCTGGTCATGTAGGCGTCCTTGTGGGCGGCGAGGGCGGGCAGGGTGGCGGTGGTGCCGGAGGCGTAGCGGCTGAGGCTGTTGCTGGAGACCAGGCGCGCCTCGGCACGCGGGTCGATGTCGGCGAGGCCCAGTTTCCAGGCGGCGAGGGCGGCTATCGCATCCGTCATGGCCTGCGGGACGGTGGCGCCCGCGGTGAACGTGCCGAGGGCCGCGATGCCTGCCGTGCGGTGGTTGAAACCCTGGGTGTGGGCGCCGGTGACGGCACGGTCGACACCGCCGGCGCGGCCCTCGTAGACGGTGCCGCAGCGGTCAACGACGAAGTTGTAGCCGATGTCGTCCCAGTTCCGGACGCCGGTCTGGCCCGTGTAGAGGTAGCGGATGATGCGGGGCGCCTCGGCGCAGTCGTAGTCGTTCGGCGAGTCGGTGTGGTGGACGAAGACCGCGACCACCTTGTCGTCGTAGCGCGGGGGCGGCTGGGCGTGCCGGGCGAGGGAGTCGAGCCAGGCCGACCGGGGCACGATGTGCGGCATGGGCGCGGTGTGCGGCGCGGCGGGGCGGGGGGCCGCGACGGGCGGCCGGTGCTTCGCGGCCGGGTGTCCGATGCCGTCGGCGCACAGGACCAGTCCGAGGGCCGCGGCCAGCCCGGGCAGGCAGGCGAGCAGCACGCGCGGGACACCGGGCCCCGCAGAGGCAGCGGCTGATGGCACGCATGATGTGCGGCTCCGTCGCGCGAGCGCGGCGCGTGCGTGCCGGGGTCCTCGCGATCTTCGGACGCGCATGCACCCACTCTCGGCCGGATCCGCTCCGTCCGCGATGTGTGCTGTGCCACCCGGTGGAACCATCGTCCTGGTCCGGGGCGTTTTTCCTCATGCACGCACGCGTGGCTGATCACTGGGCCCGTCCCGCGCGTACTAAGAGGTCTGAGAGAAAGGCGGCTCTGTGGACCTGCTCGACATCCTGCTGTTGCTGGTGGTCGTGGCCTACGCGGCATCGGGCTACCGGCGCGGACTGGTGGCCGGCTGTGTCTCGCTCGCCGGGTTCGTGGGCGGCGCCGTGCTCGGCGTGTGGATCCTGCCGTGGACGATGGACCTGGTGACCGCGGGGACGACCCGGGCGACGGTGACCGCGGTGCTGACCGTGCTGCTCCCGGCCGTGGTGGGGCACGAGCTGGCGGGGCGTCTCGCGCTCAGGCTGCGCCGGGAGCTGGACCGGGGGCCGCTCAGGGTGGCGGACGGAGTCGGCGGGGCCGCGGCCAACTCGGTCGCCGTGCTGATCGTGGCCTGGGTCGCCGCAAGCGTCCTCGGCGCCTCCTCGTCACCACTGCTCACGACCGCGATCCGGGACTCGGCGCTGCTCGGTGCCGTGCAGGACGCCATGCCGGACACCACCCCCGCCTGGTTCTCCCGGGCCACCTCGGCGCTCACCCAGGCGGGCTTCCCGCAGGTGTTCAACCCGTTCGAGAACGAGTCGACGGCAGAGGTAGCCAAGCCCACCGGCGACAGCGTCACGGCGAGCGCCACCGACGCGGCCAAGCGCAGCACGGTGAAGATCGAGGGCGTCTCCGGCACCCAGGGGCGCGAGGGCAGCGGGTTCGTGTACGCACGCGACCATGTGATGACCAACGCGCATGTGGTGGCCGGAATCAACGACCCGAACGTGCGGATCGGCGGGGTCGGGCGGTCGTACGAGGCACGGGTGGTGCTCTTCGACCCCGACAGGGACGTGGCGGTGCTGTACGTGCCCGGGCTGCGCGCGCCGGTCCTGAAGTTCGACGACGGGGCCGCGCGCGGTGACTCGGCGGTCGTGGCCGGCTATCCGCAGGACGGTGACCTCGACCTCCAGGCGGCAACGGTCGCGAACCGGGTGCGGGCGACCGGCCAGAACATCTACAGCGACGCCACGGTGACCCGCGAGATCTACTCGATCCGCTCGACCGTCCGCCCCGGCAACTCCGGCGGCCCGCTGCTGACGACCAAGGGCCGGGTCTACGGCGTCGTCTTCGCCCGTTCGACGTCCGACAACGAGACGGGCTACGTCCTGACGGCGGCCGAGGTCGCCTCGGATGCCGGGCGTGCGGCGACCGCGACGGCGTCGGTGGACACGGGCGACCTGGTCACGTCGTAGAGCCGGCGGTCAGAGACCGCACCCCATGAGCACGTCGTCGACGTACTCACCCTCCAGCAGGAACTCTCCGGGCAGGATCCCCTCGACGACGAACCCCTCGGCCTCGTAGAGCTTGCGGGCCGGGGTGTTGTGGCCCAGGACGCGCAGCGTGAGCCGGCGCGCGCCCTGATTGCGTGCCTCCTCCCGCACGGCCCGCAGCAGCGCCCGCCCGACGCCGGCGCCCCGCGCCTGCTCGGCGACGACGAGCCCCTGGATCTGCCGGACATGGGCGTTGCAGACGAGCGGGGTCGGGCGGGCCAGCCGGATGTAGCCGACGACCTCCCCGTCGAACTCCGCGACCAGATGGTCCCGGGGCCCGAACCGCTCGTTGTAGAAGGGTTCGTACGGCGGTTGGGGGCGCGGCTGCACGGAGTGCAGCGGGGACCAGGTGACACGGTCGAGGCGTCCCAGCGTCTCCTCGTCGCCGAGGGTTGCGTGACGTATGAACGGAACCGGCATGACGGCCACCTTATGAGTCCCCCGGGCAGAATGGGCCCATGGAACGCTCCCGAATCGCGGTGGCCGGTGCGTCCGGGCTCATCGGTGGCGCCCTGGTGCGGTCCCTGACCGCGGACGGGCACGAGGTGGTGCGGCTGGTGCGCCGGGCGCCCCGGGCGAAGGACGAGGTCCGCTGGGACCCGGAGGGCGGGCACGTGGATCCGGCCGTTCTCGCCGGGTGCGACGTCGTGGTCAACTTCGCGGGCGCCGGCGTGGGTGACCACCGCTGGACGGACGCGTACAAGACGCGCATCCGGAAAAGCCGGGTGCTCGGCACCGCCGCGCTGGCCGAGGCGATCGCCGCGCTGGACGAGAAGCCGCGGGTGTTCGTGAACGGCAGCGCGATGGGCTACTACGGCGAGACCGGCGACCGGGCGGTCGACGAGAGCGCGCCGCCCGGAACGGGGTTCCTGCCGGAGCTGTGCGTGGTGTGGGAGGGCGCCGCGGCCCCCGCGCAGGAGGCGGGCGTCCGGACCGTGTTCACCCGGACGGGTCTCGTGGTGGCCCGCGGCGGTGGCGCCTGGGGCCGTCTCTTCCCACTGTTCAGGGCGGGCCTCGGCGGACGCATGGGCGACGGCCGCCAGTACTGGTCGTACATCGCGCTGCACGACGAGGTGGCCGCCATCCGCCACCTCATCGACACCGACGACCTGTCCGGGCCGTTCAACCTCACCGCCCCGCACCCGCTGACGAACCGTGAGATCACCACGGCCATGGGGCGCGTACTGCACCGCCCGACGCTGTTCCCCGTGCCCGCGCCCATCCTTCGGACCGTGCTGGGCGAAATGGCCGGCGATGTGCTCGGCAGCGCACGAGTGCTGCCCAAGCGGCTACTGGAATCCGGCTTCACATTCGCATTCCCGGACATCGAAGGAACACTCAAGGCCGCACTCGCAGAGCCGTAGGCCCAGACACCCCAAGACCACCGCACCAGCCGACGCCGTTCCCCGCGCCCGCGCCCGTCCCGCGGACCGTACTCGGCGAGATAGCCGGCGATGTGCTCGGCAGCGCGCGGGTGCTGCCCGGGCGGCTGCTGGAATCGGGCTTCACGTTCGCGTCCCCGGACATCGAAGGGGCGCTCAGGGCCGCACTCGCAGAGCCTTAGGACGCAGGCGCTCCGGAGGCGCAACAAAGAAGGCGTGACCGTATGCGACCGCTGTGCGACCGTGCTCTGTTCATGCGCGACTGTTCTTGACCGGTCACGGACCTAACCTCGACCCGAACTCGGGTATCCCTGGAGCCAGTTGGGGGCATGACGTCTCCACCGGCCGCGCAACCTCGAGGAGGGGCACGTGCTTGAGCCCGCGTACCAGGCGGACGTCGTGATCGTGGGAGCCGGGGTTGCCGGACTCTCCGCGGCGCATCGGCTGACCAGCGCAGGAGTGACGACCGCGGTTCTGGAGGCCGCCCCTTGCGTGGGGGGCCGCATGTCGACGGAGAAGGTCGACGGGTTCCGGCTCGACCGGATCGGCCAGCTGCTGTCCACGGCGTATCCCGAGCTACGGCTGGCCCCCGGGCTGGACGCGCTCGTGCTGCGTCCGTTCGCGCCCGGCGTTCTGCTGCACAGCGA
Source organism: Streptomyces sp. NPDC001157 (assembly GCF_053598255.1). Lineage (NCBI taxonomy): Bacteria > Bacillati > Actinomycetota > Actinomycetes > Kitasatosporales > Streptomycetaceae > Streptomyces > Streptomyces sp. NPDC001157. The sequence goes on along the minus strand of NZ_JBSFJW010000049.1, from coordinate 8,651 downwards.
CGGACGCCACCACCGCGCGGGCGCCCCGCCGGCCGCGGGTGGCGCAAGGGGCGCACTCCATGCGGTGCGCGCCCTGGCGAGCGCCCCCACCAAGGGCGCCCCCCGGACCACCGCCCCGCTCGGCAGTGCCGTGGACCAGGCCCGCCTCGGCAACGCCCTGTCCCGGCTCGCCACGATCCCCATCGAACGTCTGCTGTCCCGCCCGGAGTCGACCGCCGCCCAAGCCCTCACGGCCCGCGGTGTCCCCGCCCGCACCATCGACAGCTTCCTGCGCCCGTTGCTGGCCGCCCTGCTCTGCGACCCGGAACTGACCACCTCCAGCCGATGCGCCGACCTCGCGCTGCGCGCCTTCGCGTGCGGGCGCCTGTGCCTGCCCGAGGGCGGCGCCGAGATGCTCCCGGAGCTGCTCGCACGAGCCCTCCCGCCGGGCACGGTCCACACGGGCGTCCGCGTCACCTCGGTCTCGACCAGCGCCGTCACGACCGCCGAACACGGCGAGATCCGCTGCCGCGCCGTCCTCCTCGCGACCGACGCCCGCGCCGCAGCCGACCTGCTGCCCGGCCTGCGCGTACCGGACTTCCACCCCCTGACGGTGCTTCACCACACCACGGACGAGCCCCCGGCCACAGGCTCGTCCCTCCTCCTCGACGCCGACCGCGGCGGCCCTGTCGCCCACACGGCGGTCGTCAGCGCGGTGGACCCCGGCCGGGCCCCCGCAGGCCGCGCCCTCATCTCCTCCACCGTCCTCGGCCCACCCCCACCGGAACTGGACACCGCCGTACGCATGCACCTCTCCCGCCTCTACGGCACCTCGACCGCACGCTGGGAGACCCTCACCGTCCACCACACCGCCGAGGCCGTCCCCGCGATGCGTCCGCCACACGACCTCCGACGCCCCGTAAGGCTGCTGGCAGGCCTGTACGTCTGCGGCGACCACCGTGACACCAGCACAGTCCAGGGAGCCCTGCACTCGGCCCACAGGGCCTCAACAGCCATCCTGACGGACCTGGGAGCAGCGGGCTCGATACACAGGGCGGACCCACCCAGCAGCACAGTGAAGCAAGCGGCGTGAGCAAGCGCCCCTTCAGGGGCGCGGGGAACTGCGCGAGAAACCACGACGAACGCACGCACGGCATCCAGCAGTCGAAGTTACGGCGATACCCCGCCTAGCCCAGCGCAGCGACCTTGTCGCGATACCCCCGCACAGGCGCAGCATCCTTATACGGCTCCAACCGCCGCTCGAACTCCCGCACATACTCAACCGCCCGCACAGACCGCATCTCCGCCGCAGCACTCGCCGCCTCCGCCCCCAACGCACACGCCTGATCAAGCTCCCCCAGGCCCAGGCGGGCGGAGGCAAGCACCACCCGGCAGAACAGCCGACTCCGCGCATACGCAGGCGCACGCAACTGCAGCGACCGCTCCGCATGCTGCGCCGCCGCACGGAACTGCTGCAGATCCCGATGCGCGTGCCCGAACTCATCCGCCAGCTGTGCCTCGTCGAAGAACCGCGCCCAGAACGGCACCTCGTCACCAGTTCGCGCGGCCTCCAGGGCCCGCTCCGCCCGCACCAGCGAGGCGGTGCAGTTGCGCACCTCGCCGAGCACCCCGTGCCCGCGCGCCTCGGCCGAGTGCAGCAGCGCCTGCACCACCGGCGGGGCATTGGTCCCGACGCCCTGCTGGGCGACCCGCGCCAGCTGCACGGCCTCCCGTCCGTGGCCGAGATAGACGGCCTGGCGGCTCATGGTGACGAGCACGTACGAGCCGTACGCCCGGTCCCCGGCCGCCTGGGAGAGCCGCAGCGCCTGCACGAAGTACCGCTGCGCGAGCCCGTGCGCGGCGATGTCGTACGACGTCCAGCCGGCGAGCCGGGTCAGATCGGCGGCCGCGGCGAACAGCCGCCGTCCCGTCTGCTCGCCGTAGGTGCCGCGCAGCATGGGCTCGCACTCGTGCTCCAGGTAGCGCACGAGGGCCTGGCGGGCGTGGCCGCCGCCGTACTTGTCGTCGAGGGTGCGGAACAGTTCGCCGACCGAGCGGAGGGCGGCGATGTCGCCGGCGGTGACCTTCTGGCCGGGGCCGCGTTCGGCCTGGCCGCGCTGCCGGGGCACCGTCGGGCGCCCTTGAGCGGGGACCTTGGCCGGCTGTTCGCCGCGGGCGACCTTGTCGTCGGCGCGGCCGATCAGCCAGTCGCGGCTGGGCACGACGAGACCGGCGGGTGTGAACGCGATCTTGCGGAGCTCGGCGTGCGAACCGGAGTCCTTGCGCCACAGGCCGCCGACGATGTCGACGGCCTCCTCCGGGGCCGAGGCGAACTCGAGCCCGGCGTACACCGGCGCACAGGCGTCGAGGCCGAGGTCCTGGGCGGTGAGACGGCGGCCGAGGCGGCGGGTGAAGACCTCGGCGATCAGGGCGGGAGTGGTGCCGCGGGGCTGCTGCCCGCGCAGCCAGCGGGTGACCGATGTCTTGTCGTATCTGAGATCAAGCCCGTGTTCGAGGCCGAGCTGGTCGACTCGGCGGGCGAGACCCGCGTTGGAGAACCCGGCTTCTGCGATGAGCGCGGCGAGCTGGCGGTTGGGAGTGCGCTGCGCGGGTCGTTCCGTCATCTGCGGTGCGGTCTCCTGCCTTTCGGGCCTCCAGGGACCGTCGGCCCTCTGTGCCCGGATTGCCTGTGAGCAGCCCTTATGGCCTCTGTGAACGGCGCGAATGTAGCGGAGAGTGAGCGGGCGGTCGCACACTTCGACACTCGTTCATCCGATCGTGTGAGGATTGGCCGCAGGGCTGACGTGACACGGTCGGTCGTACAGTGGCGTAGGCGCGTTTCGTGCCTTACGACCTGCTAGGGAGGCGCTTGCCGTGAGTGAGCTGCGGTTCGTCCGCATGGGATTCGGTGCCGAGGCCGTCGAGTACCAGACGGCATGGGACGAGCAACGACGGGTGCACGCGGCGCGGTTCGCCGACGAGATCCCCGACACCGTCCTGCTGCTCGAACACCCTCCGGTCTATACGGCAGGGCGGCGCACGGCGGACAACGAGCGGCCCCTGGACGGCACCCCCGTCATCGACGTGGACCGCGGCGGCAAGATCACCTGGCACGGTCCGGGCCAGCTGGTGGGCTACCCCATCCAGAAGCTCCCGCGCCCGGTGGACGTGGTGGCCCATGTACGGCGCCTGGAGGAGGCCCTGATCCGCACCTGCGCGGAGTTCGGCGTGGAGACCACGCGGGTCGAGGGCCGCAGCGGGGTGTGGGTCCTCGGCGATCCGGTCGAGCAGCGCCCGTCGCTCGGCGGGCTGTCCCTCGACTTCGACCCCCGTCTGCACGACGAGGAGTTCGACCCCCGGATGAACGGCCCGGAGTACGCCCCGTCCAACGCGGGCCAGCGCCGCGAGGACCGCAAGATCGCGGCGATCGGCATCCGCGTGGCCAAGGGCGTCACGATGCACGGCTTCGCGCTGAACGTGAACCCGGACAACCGGTGGTTCGACCGCATCATCCCGTGCGGCATCCGCGACGCGGGCGTCGCCTCCCTGGCCGGCGAGCTGGGCCGTGACGTGACGATCGCGGAAGTGCTGCCGGTGGTGGAGCGGCACTTGGCGGAGGTACTGGAGAACGCGGACCTGAAGCCGAGGGTGATCGAGAAGACACCGGCAGCCTGAACACCGCGCCGGGCATTCAAATCAACGGGCGTACCCTTGAGCACGCCGAAGAATCAACGCTAGGGAGCCGGTCGTGTCCGCAGTCGCACCCGACGGACGCAAGATGCTGCGCCTGGAGGTCCGCAACAGCCAGACCCCCATCGAGCGCAAGCCCGAGTGGATCAAGACCCGGGCGAAAATGGGCCCCGAGTACACGAAGATGCAGAACCTCGTGAAGAGCGAGGGCCTGCACACGGTCTGCCAGGAAGCCGGCTGCCCGAACATCTACGAGTGCTGGGAGGACCGCGAGGCGACCTTCCTCATCGGCGGCGACCAGTGCACCCGGCGCTGCGACTTCTGCCAGATCGACACCGGCAAGCCCGAGGCCCTCGACCGTGACGAGCCGCGCCGCGTCGGCGAGTCCGTGGTCACGATGGACCTGAACTACGCCACCATCACCGGCGTCGCCCGCGACGACCTGGAGGACGGCGGCGCCTGGTTGTACGCCGAGACCGTGCGCCAGATCCACGCGCAGACCGCCGAGCGCGAGGCCGGGCGGACGAAGGTGGAGCTGCTCGCCCCGGACTTCAACGCCGTGCCCGAGCAGCTCGAAGAGGTCTTCTCCTCCCGTCCCGAGGTCTTCGCGCACAACGTCGAGACCGTGCCCCGGATCTTCAAGCGCATCCGCCCCGGCTTCCGCTACGAGCGCTCGCTGAAGGTCATCACGGCCGCCCGCGACTACGGGCTCGTCACCAAGTCGAACCTCATCCTCGGCATGGGCGAGACCCGCGAGGAGGTCAGCGACGCGCTGCGGCAGCTGCACGAGGCCGGCTGCGAGCTGGTCACCATCACGCAGTACCTGCGGCCGTCCGTGCGCCACCACCCCGTGGAGCGCTGGGTCAAGCCGCACGAGTTCGTGGAACTGAAGGAGGAGGCCGAGCAGATCGGCTTCTCCGGCGTGATGTCCGGCCCGCTGGTCCGGTCGTCCTACCGGGCCGGCCGGCTCTACCAGATGGCCGTCGAGCTGCGTCAATCAGCTGCTCCGCAGCGGGGCGGCTCCTACGTCGCTTCACAGGCCGTCTGACGGTCGCACGACCCATCGCCAGATGGCACGGAGTGCCACCTCTCCGTGTGAAACTGCGCACAAGAAACTACCAGCCAGTAACGGCCGATTCGACGCGGTCCTGACCGTCCTCGCAGATGAGGGCGCCGTCAGGGCCGCGTCAGCGTTTTCACCCGGCGCATCAAGGCTTCATTGGTGTTTGACCGGTCGGTCACGCCCTGGTAACACCAATCAGTGACGCTGGACTCACGCCACGTACACCCGCCCCAGTGCCCGTATCCCGAGGGGGGACCTCCACTATGCAGGCCGCGCCGGTTCGCGCCAACGCCATCCCGTCATTCACCACTGCACTGCGTGCCGTCGAGTCGCTGCTCATGAGCAGCGGTCAGCGCACCGCCCGTCGTAACGCCTGGACCTCCGTCCTGGAGGACCGCCGCCGCGCCAAGGACCGGGTCGAGGCCCAGCGCGTCATGGAGCAGACCCTCGTCGGCCGCCCCTGAATCCCACCCTCCGGACACTGCCGTCGTACGGCGCTTCCGGGGCCACGTAGACTTCGTGGCATGGCGAGGAAGGAACCTGCAGCGGACGCTGCGAACCCCGGGCGACTGAAGCAGATCGCTCTGACCTACAAGATGACCCGCAAGGCCGACAAGAAGATCGGTCTTGTACTCGCGGCTGTCGGCATCGGCATCTTCGGTGTTTTCCTCGCGATCGGTTTCTTGATCGGTCACCCCATCTATCTCGGCATCCTGGGCCTGCTGCTCGCCTTCCTCGGAACGGCGATCGTGTTCGGGCGCCGGGCCGAGCGGGCGGCCTTCGGGCAGATGGAGGGACAGCCGGGCGCGGCCGCGGCGGTCCTCGACAACATCGGCCGAGGCTGGACGACGACACCCGCGGTGGCGATGAACCGCAGCCAGGACGTGGTGCACCGGGCCGTCGGCAAGGCCGGCATCGTCCTGGTCGCCGAGGGCAACCCGAACCGGGTGAAGAGCCTGCTGGCCGCCGAGAAGAAGAAGATGAACCGCATCGTCGCCGACGTACCGGTGCACGACGTCATCGTCGGCACGGGCGAGGGCCAGGTCGCGCTGAAGAAGCTGCGGACCACGATGCTGAAGCTGCCGCGCGTGCTTACCGGGCCGCAGGTGACGGCCACCAATGACCGGCTGCGTGCCATGGGTGACCTGATGAGCAACATGCCGTTGCCGAAGGGGCCTATGCCGAAGGGTATGAAGCTGCCCAAGGGTGGGCCGAAGGCCCGCTGATTTCGCTGCTACGACGAGGGGGCGCCCGATTGCTTCGGGCGCCCCCTCGTCGTAGCGGAAGCATCTTCGTCTGCGGCGTCGCTGTGGCTGGTCGCGCCCACGCGGCGGAGCCGCTAATCGACACAGCCTCGCGCCCCTTCGGGGCGCTCCCTCAGCCGCGGACTTCGACCGTGCGGGCCAGGCGGTCGTGGAGGCCCCTGCCGTCGCGGTCCCAGATCAGTGCCGGGATCGCGATGCACAGCAGGACCGTGCGGAGCGTGGCGCGGAGGGGGCTCGGGCGGCCGGTGTCCAGGGCGACCACGCGGAGGCCGAAGAGGCGCTTACCGGGGGTGAAGCCGATCGTGCCGACCGTCAGGACGCCGAGCAGGAAGAAGACGAGCAGGGCCCAGTTGCCGGTCGCCTGGTTGTAGCCGTGAGTAATAAGACCGTATGCGATCAAGAGGCACAGGCCCCAGTCGACGAACAGGGCGCCGAACCGGCGGCCCGGGCGGGCGATCGAGCCGGGTCCCTCCTCGGGCAGACCGAGCTGCTGACCGCGGTATCCGAAGTCGACACCGGCTTCCTCTGCGGCCGCGCGGGGGCCCGAGAGCCATGAGCCGATTGCATCCCTGTTGTCCACGCGTCCACGGTACTGCGCCCGTTTCGCGATACGGACAGGTGGGGTACACCGGACTCGGTCCGGTTAACTTGTGCGAAACAAATGGGTCACGCCAGAGAAATCACCCGTCCCTAGGGTCGGGGACAGCGTGTGCCACCGCACTGGCCGCACGAACGAACTACCACCCCGGCAGGACGGTCGGGAGTAGGAGGAGCTGGATGTTCCAGAACGCCGACGAGGCCAAGAAGTTCATCGCGGACGAGGACGTCAAGTTCATCGACGTCCGCTTCTGCGACCTGCCCGGTGTGATGCAGCACTTCACGGTGCCGGCAGAGGCCTTCGACCCGGCCGAGGAGCTGGCCTTCGACGGCTCCTCGATCCGCGGCTTCCAGGCCATCCACGAGTCCGACATGGCGCTCCGCGCCGACCTGTCCACCGCGCGCGTCGACCCCTTCCGCCGCGACAAGACGGTCAACATCAACTTCTTCATCCACGACCCGATCACGGGCGAGCAGTACTCCCGTGACCCGCGCAACGTGGCGAAGAAGGCGGAGGCCTACCTGGCGTCCACCGGTATCGCCGACACCGCGTACTTCGGCCCCGAGGCCGAGTTCTACGTCTTCGACAGCGTGCGCTTCCAGACCTCCGCGAACGAGGCCTTCTACCACATCGACTCCGAGGCCGGCGCCTGGAACACCGGTGCCCTCGAGGACAACCGTGGTTACAAGGTCCGCTACAAGGGCGGCTACTTCCCGACCCCGCCGGTCGACCACTTCGCCGACCTGCGTGCCGAGATCTCCCTGGAGCTGGCCAACTCCGGCCTCCAGGTCGAGCGCCAGCACCACGAGGTGGGCACCGCCGGCCAGGCCGAGATCAACTACAAGTTCAACACGCTGCTCGCCGCGGCCGACGACCTCCAGCTCTTCAAGTACATCGTGAAGAACGTCGCCTGGCGCAACGGCAAGACCGCGACCTTCATGCCGAAGCCGATCTTCGGCGACAACGGCTCGGGCATGCACGTGCACCAGTCGCTGTGGGCCAACGGCGACCCGCTGTTCTACGACGAGGCCGGCTACGCGGGCCTGTCGGACACCGCCCGCTACTACATCGGCGGCATCCTCAAGCACGCCCCGTCGCTGCTCGCCTTCACCAACCCGACGGTGAACTCCTACCACCGTCTGGTGCCGGGCTTCGAGGCGCCGGTCAACCTGGTGTACTCGCAGCGCAACCGCTCCGCGGCCATGCGTATCCCGATCACGGGCTCCAACCCGAAGGCCAAGCGCGTCGAGTTCCGTGCGCCCGACTCCTCCGGCAACCCGTACCTGGCCTTCTCGGCCCTGCTGCTCGCGGGTCTGGACGGCATCAAGAACAAGATCGAGCCGGCCGAGCCGATCGACAAGGACCTCTACGAGCTGGCCCCCGAGGAGCACGCGGGCGTCCCGCAGGTCCCGACCTCGCTCCCGGCCGTGCTCGACTCCCTCGAGGCCGACCACGAGTTCCTGCTCGCCGGTGACGTCTTCACGTCCGACCTGATCGAGACGTGGATCGACTACAAGCGCGCGAACGAGATCGCTCCGCTGCAGCTGCGCCCGCACCCGCACGAGTTCGAGCTGTACTTCGACGTGTGATCGACGCCTGACCCAGGCCCTGCGCCCGCGCCCCCGTTGTCGTACCGACAGCGGGGGCGCGGGCGCATGTTCTATTCTGCCTCTGCCGATGACATGACACGGGGGTGGACGGGATGCCGGAGCACGAACACGACGACCAGGAGCGTGAGTTCGACCTGAGGTGGGCGGACGACGCGGAGCACAAGGAGCCCTCGGCGCGGGCCCGGATGCTGGCCGCGCGGTGGAGGGAGAACCCGCCGGAGCCGCAGCCGTTCCGTGCGGATCCCGAGCCGGTGGCGCCGCGCCGCTCCTCGTGGGTGTCGACGGCGATCGTGCTGGGCAGCGTGGCGGCGATCATCGTGCTGCTCGGGTGGGCGCAGTTCCGGGCCCCGTACTAGGGTCTGTTGTGAAAGTGGATCTTGATCGTGGATGATCACGTCCTGTGGGACGTGGTGATCTGACGAACGGCCAATGGGCCCGGCTTGCAC
>NZ_JBSFJW010000048.1:0-58941 GCF_053598255.1 Streptomyces sp. NPDC001157 | reverse complement strand
CGTGGCGTCGTAGCCCTGCTCGGCGAACAACTCGAAGGCCGCCCGGATGACCGCCTCGCTGCGCCTTGCCTTGCCACGCTCCCGCAGACCTTGCTTCACCATGGCGCCAAGGCTACTGCGAAATTACACCCTCTCGCAATATTACAGTCCGCTGCAAACTTAACTTAGGCTGCAGTCGTCTCGACGGATCGGCGATGGAGAGTCGGAGGAAGTGGGTCTGACCTGCACTTAGGACATGCAGAGGGCACGCCACCCCCAAATTGGCTTAGACAACAAACAAACCCCAGGCCGCTGACCTGGGGTTTCATTCTGGAGCGGGTGACGAGAATCGAACTCGCGCTCTCAGCTTGGGAAGCGACGGCGCTTGGAAGGCCATGTGGTCGTTGACCTGCGCTTATGTGGTGGAGCGGTCGCCTCGCGAGAACGGGGAGGCACCGCTGTTGACCGTGGTTGTCCGCTCCTACGGGCACGTTATGGGCACGGCTTTGAAGCGCGGCGGGCCGAGCGCCGGAGTGAACGGGGTCCGCTCTCGGCCCGGCTGACTCGCATGTCCAGCTCGCGGAGCGCTTCGCGAGTGCAGAGCCATCCGGCGAAGCGTCCCGCCTACACATGCCTCACTTGCCGGCTTCAGGGCCGTACCACTGGAGTGCCTGGCCCGTGACTGCGGCGATGCACTCGAAGTCCCGGTCGCGGTGCAGGAGGGTGAGCCCCTGCAACTCGGCCGTGGCGGCCACCACCAAATCGACGGCCCCGGCGCTGCGGTGCTGTCCGTGGTGGGTGAGAAGCTCCTGGACCCGCCAGGCTCGGTCGTAGGCGCGGTCGTCCACCGGCACCCAGCCGAAGAGCAGGCGTATGTCTTCGATGCCTTGTGCGCGGTCGGCAGGGGAACGCGCACTGTAGAAGAACTCCAGCTCGGTGATGGGGCAAGTGGCGATGAGCCCGGCTGCTGCTGCCTGGTCCCATCCGTACTGCTCGGCGTCGCCGCGAAGCAGTCGGGCGAGCGCGCTGGTGTCGATCAGGTATTGCGCGGCGTTCACCGGCGGTAGTTTCCCTTGTCCTCGAAGAGGCCGAGGTCGAAGGCGCCCTCTTCCGCCGAGGCACGTAGACGGGTCAGAGCCAGCGCCCGCCGCCGGTTCTCCAGCACCTCGCGCAGCGCGGTGTTCACCGTCTCCTTCTTGGTGCTGGTACCGAGGGCCTTGGCCACGTCCGCGACCAGCTGATCGTCCAGGTCGATCACGGTTCGGCTCATGAATGCACCTCCATGGATATCAATAGTGCCATCCAATATATCTCGATCTATGTGACCAGTCGATCGGTGCGTGCTCGCCCAGTACGCACGCTCCTGCTCTGGCGGTCGGAGTCTGGGCCGAGATGTTGGGCTGGGCTTCTCCGCCGGTCCGGGTCCGTCGCATGACCTGCGGGGTGCCGGAGCCCTTGAGCGGGTCACTGTCCGACACTCCTCTGAAGCTGGGCATCCGGCCAGCGAGGGCCAGGCGAGCAGGCCCGGTCGGAGGTGTCAGCGGTGGGCGAGGCTGATTCGATGCGGCGCCGTCGACCGGCACCAGGTCGAAGACCAAGCACCTACTGTCACTCGTTCGGCAACTTGGAAGTAGGTCGGACGTGCGCAAGGTCGGAGTCCGCGCGCCCAGTCCGGTCGGCGACACCGGGTGGAGGAGCACAGGGAGCTGTCCCCAGGGAGAGGTCTGGCGCGACCGTGCGTTCCGTGCGCGGAACCGGGGCCGGGCCGCAGGGGAGAGGGGTGTAAGCGGCGGGGACCTGGGGATACGCGGCGGAAAAGGGCAGCTGCGGCGGGACCGGTGCCGGCGCGGGGGCGGTGTGGGTCGGCGTGTGGCGGCGCGTCAGCCAGAGGACGGCCGCCGTGTACAGGGCGATGCCTGCCAGGTCGAGGACCACGACCTGCCAGGAAGCGTCCGCGGCGGTTTCGTCGTTCTTGAGGCCGTCGACGACGGCTGCCGAGACGCCGAAGGCCAGGAGGTTGTTCACGGCGTGCAGTCCGATCGCCGCCTCCAGCCCACCGGTGCGTACGGTGAGCCAGCCCGCGACCACCGCGAACACGGCCAGGTCGGCGAAGCCCCACGGGGTGCCCCAGCCGTGGGCGGCGGCGAACAGGACGGCCTGGGGTACGAGCGCCCACCAGGGAGAGCGAAGGAAGCCGCCGACCGCCTGCGTGAGCCAGCCGCGGAAGACGTACTCCTCGGCGGCCGCCTGCAGCGGCACCAGGACGACCAGCATGGCGAGGGCCGGGCCGAAGACCTCCCAGCCCGCCCACCGCGACGGCGGGGCGTCGTCCGTGGGCAGCAGGAGCATGGCCCCGGTGGTCACGGCGAGGACCGGGAGGGCCACCAGCACGCACAGGCCCAGCCAGCGCCGGCGCAGTCCGCCCGTCACGGACGAGACCGTGCCCGCCGGGCGGCGGCCGATCCAGCGCACCGCAAGCAGGACGACGGGCAGGGTGGAGGCGATCACCAGCAGGTCGAGGGCGGTGCCCGGGACGGGGCCGAACTCGACGGTTCCGTCCGGAGCTTCGGGGTATCCCATGGCCGCTCCCAGGGCCGAGCCGAGGCCGTAGAGCAGTACGGTCACGAGCAGGACCGCCACGACCACGAACCCGGTGCCCAGCACCGGCCGCCACCATCGGTGACGTGCTGAGACGCGGGCCATGCGGTGGTAGGGGAGCAGTTCGGGGGACGCTTCGGGCAGGAGCGCGGGCATCGGGGCGGCGAGCGGATTCGTCATGCGACAAGCCTCTTTCGCGGGCCCGTGCCCCCACATCGGCCGCGGGCATGAACGGCGTCTCTGCCGGAGGGTGGAGAGCGACCTCGTGCCTGGGACCGGTGCCGCGCCGCAGCACCCGGTCCTACGCTCGTGCCGATATGGAGACGACGCTACGCAACTGGCTGCTCCCCGTACTGCTCGCGGCCGGACAGATCGCCTGGCTGTGGCCCGGAGCCGGCTTGGCCGGCGCGGAGCCGCCCGGGGCGGCCGCGCTGGTCGCCGTCCTGGGCGTGGTGGTGGCGGAGACGGCCGCGCTGGGCCGTCGACGCCAGGCACCCGTCCGGGCCCTGGCGTGGTCCGTGGGCGCGGACCTGCTGGGCCAACTGGCTTGGCAGGACGGCTACTTCGGGTTGGGCGCGCCGGTCGCGCTGTATTCGGTCGCGGTCCGCTGCCCCGTGCCTGTCACCCTGCGCGCGCTCGCCGCAGCCGTGGGCGTCGAGTGGCTCCTGTCTCTCATCCACCTCGGGGTCCGGCCCCAGCTCGCCGCGGAGTGGACGCTGGGCGCGCTCCTGTACATCGTCTGCGCGGGACTCGGTGAGGCCCGGCGGCAGTGGCTCAAGGGGCGGCTCCTCGCGACCCGTCGGCTGGCCGGCGCGCAGGAGACCCGGCGGCGTGCGGGCGACACCGAACGGCGGCGGCTGGCCCGCGAACTGCACGACGTGAGCGCCCATCACCTGACGTCCGTCGTCATCACGGCCGACGCCGCGCGCAGACTCGGCGACAGCAGGCCCGAGTTGACGGCCGAGGCGCTGTCGTTCGCCGAGCGCACCGGCACCGAGACCCTGACGGCGCTGCAACGGCTCGTCGGTCTGCTGCACGACGTCGACCGTCCGGACCCGCGCCCGATGACGGCGCGCATCGAGGAACTCATCGCCGGATTCGGCCGGTTGGGGCGCCCGATCGACGCGGTTCTCCCTGACGACCTGGCCGGTCCGGCGGCCGAGGCGGTCCACGGGATTGTCCGCGAGGCTTTGACGAACGCCCTGCGGCACGCCCCGGGCTCCGCCGTGCGCGTCAGCGTCCTGCGCGGGGAGGGTGTCCTGGAGCTCAGCGTCGACAACGCTCCCCCGCGCGGGTCGGCGCCGGACGGCGTCGGCAGCGTGGCCGGTCTGGGGTCGGGACGCGGCGTCGCGGGGATGAAGGAGCGGGCCGAGGCCGTGGGCGGGGAACTGACGGTCGGCCCCGCACCCCGCGGGGGCTGGCGGGTTCGGGCCACGCTGCCCGACGTCACGGGGCCATGGGGGCCGGCCGAGGGTGCGGGCGGGACGGTGGCCGCCTGGGGTGCAGCCTCCATCTGTCCTCGGAGCCTCTCAGGACACCGCTCGGTCCACGGTGACGTCGATCGTGTGCCAGCCGGTCGCTCCGTCGGGAAGCGGCTCGTGCTCCGTTCGTGTCTGCACCTTGCCGGTCTCGTCGATGGCGCGGACCTGCAGCTGGTGCTTGCCGGGCTTCGCCTGCCACGGCCAGCTCCACTGCCGCCAGGTGTCCACCGATGGCACCTTCGCGAGCTGTGCCCGCTGCCAGGGTCCGCCGTCCACGCGCATTACGAGCTGGGCTCGTGCGGCCAGTCAGTGCAACAGCAGACCCAGGGCTTCGGCGGCGCCGACGATGTACGGCTCGGGGCGCTTGAATCGCCACAGCAGGGCGAGGAGGGCTATGGCGGCGGTGGCGCCTGTGCCGAAAGCCTTGAGCTGGGGGTTGTCGCGATGGCGTAACCAGCGGCCGCGGACGACGACGCCGAGGTAGATGGGACAAAGATGGCGACGGTGGCGATGAGTGCGCCGGTGGCGCCGCCGACGAGGTAGCCGATGAGGCGGCGGTGATGACGACCGGCCGGGGGTGATCAGCCCCATCGCCACGGCGTCCAGGAACCGTGCCTGGGCCAGCCAGTGGTGCTGGGCGACCACGCCGTCGGGCAGCAGGGGGACGACGGCCAGGCCGGAGCCAAGACCAGGGCGCCTCTTGAGGAAGAACAGGCCGATGGAGACCAGCGTCCCGAGTGCCTGCACCGCTTTGAGGCCCGCGTAGTGGGCGTGGACGGCGGTGACCATGTTCGTTTTCCGCGGCCTGCGGGTCGCGTTCGATCCGGTGTCCTCGTTCGGCCGGCGCCCGTCACCGGGATGGCCTGGCCCGCCATGCGCCACTCGTCGGCTGCCTCACCGAATACTGCCGACTGCGTGCGCTGACCTCAGTACGCCGTGTTCACCGACCGCGAGCGGTCCGGACCGTGCGTTCACCGGTGGCCACGCGGGAGGACTTTGTCACAGCCGGGTGTCATTTCCGTCTGTCGGACAGCTGTGAGCCGGCTGAGAGGCCACTGCTACGCACGACCGGTTTCTTGATGGCACCGGGGCGAACGGCCCCCGGGTGAAACACCGGAACTAGCGAAGGAGACGTCTTGTCCCCCTCTCTTGACACGGTGTCCGCGTCCGACGCGGAACGCCGTACGAAGCGCCCCCGGCTCCGGGGCCGCCGCCGGATCCTGACCGTCGCGGGCATCGCGCTCGCCCTCCTGGGCGGCACGGTTGCCGAGTCCGGCGCCGCGTTCGCGCAGCCGCCGTCGGCCCAATGCCCGGCAGCCTGCTACGCCGGCGCGCCCGCCGGCGTGCAGCAGGTGGACTGGGACGACGCGAACGAAGCGGCGACGTGGTGGGCCAACAACCACGTCGACTTCAACGCGGCGAGTGTCAGGTCCGGCTGGTCGTGGTACCACCGCATCGATGCGCAGCCGGGAGGTGGATGGCCCGACGCGTTCTGGGGCCGTAACTGGTACGCGTTCTACGAGCCCGGCGTAGGGCGTGACCAGTTCATCTACTACGGCGGCACGTTCCACGACAACGGCGGACTGGTCACCCAGGCCGAACGCAACCATGGCGTCTCGAGCAACGACGCTTGGCAGAGCTCGGCGGTCAATGGGAACTCTCCCTACGTGGAGTACGACATCGACTACTACGGCTATGCGGGTGCGCCGCGTAACGCGAGGCGGCTCGTGCGCAACACGAGGACCGGCAACGTCTACGCCACGTTCGACCACTACCAGACGTTCTACTACCTGGGCCACTACTAGGCACGTGGAAGCCGACCGGGTCGGGGTGGTGTCACAGACAGGTGAATCCGTCCGTGACACCACCCCGGTGGTCATGAAGGAAATGAAGGGGACGATCGGATTGACCTCCAAGACTGCCTGGCTCCGCCCGTTGACGCAGGCGGCAGCCGACATCACGGCACTGGGTACCGTGCGCGGCTCCCGTTGCCGTACCAGCCGGGACCTTTTCGCCGAATGGGCGACCGAACTCGGCTTCCCGGACTATTTCGGCCGGAACTGGGACGCCTTCAGCGACTGTCTCGGTGAAGCGGTGGCGAGAGCGTCCGCCGAGAGTGCCTCCTCGGAGGGGGAAAGCGCGCCACTGGCGGTGATCGTCCAGGAGGCGGACGAGCTCCTCGCGGACGAGCCCGCGAGCGCACTGTGGGTCTTTCTGAACATCCTGGGCCAAACCGCCGGTGAAGACAGCTCAAGGCCCACGTTGTCACTGCTCCTGGACGGAACTCCGGACCGTTTGTCTCGGGTGACCGAACGTATGACGGAAGCAGGCTACCCACCGCTTCTGAGAGGGCATTCGTTTTAGACAGATCGCCCCGTATGCCCCAATAGGTACCTCGCCATGCAGGTGTGGTCTCGTCCGTGATGCGCTTGGCGAGGTTGTCGATCGAGGCTATTGGCCGAGGTGGCCGCCGACGTTCCCGTGCGGCAGGAGGTGCGCGGCTCCGTTGCCGTCCCAGGCAGGGCCTGTTCATCGAACGAGCCCGCCGTGCCCAGCTTCCGGAGCACTTCGGGCACAGCTGGGACGCCTTCTACGACTGCCTCCGGGACACCCGTGTCGCGAGCGGCGCCCAGCGCAGCCGCCACGATCGGGAGGCCGACCGCGCCGCTGACAGTCATCGTCCGGGAGACCGGCGACCTCCTCGCCGACGAGCCGGACAACGCCCTGGCCCCCCTCGTGTCCATCCTCGGCGACATCGCCGAGGACGGCGGCGGCGAACCACGCCTGCTGCTCGTCCTGGACGACACGCCTGACCGGCTGTCCCACCTGGAGCGGCGCATGGCGGCGGGAGGCTGCTGACGGCCGCCCCCTCGGCTCAGGCGCGCAGCTTGTAGCCGAAACCGCGGACCGTTTCGATGCGGTCGCGGCCGATCTTGGCGCGCAGCCGCATCACCTGGACGTCCACGACGTGCGTGTCGCCGGACCAGGCGCAACCCCAGACCCGCTCCAGGAGCAGGTCCCGGGTGAGGACGGTGCCGGGCGAAGCCGCGAACTCCCGCAGCAGCTTCAGCTCGGTGGTGGTCAGGTGGATGGGTTGCCCGTCCTTGTACACCTCCAGTGACACCGGGCAGTACACCAGGTCCCCGAACCGGCTCGCACGAGTGTCGCGCCGTCGGCCCGCGGGGGCCGTGCGTCGCAGCAGGGCGCGCACGCGGGCGAGCAGGACCGTTCCGTCGAAGGGTTTGGCCAGGCAGTCGTCGGCGCCCGCCTCCAGGCCCCTGACCACGTCCGCCGGGTCGTCGCGGTCCGCGAGGAGCAGAACGGGCACCGCGGACTCCTCGTGGATCCGCCCGGCCAGGCTCATCCCGTCCAGGCCGGGCAGCCGCTCGGCGAGCACGGCGACGTCCGGGGTCTGCTGACGGAACAGGGTGAGCCCCATCAGACCGTCAGCGGCGGTACGCACCCGGTAGCCGCGCTCCTCAAGGACGAGCCGGGTGTTCTCCCTGGCCGTCGGGTCGTCGTCGACAAGCAGCACGTCGTAGCAGCGTTCTTCGTCGGGCGACACCGGCTCGGAGGGCGCTGCGGCAGGCTTGTGCCGTTGCCGTACCGCGCCCGCTTCGGGCTCCCTGATATCGCCGGCATCGGTGCCACCGTCGCGTGGGGTGTCGGTGTCGGGATCCGTGTCGGTGTCGGCGGCCAGCGCGAAGTCGACGGCTCCACCGGGGGTGTGGTGCCGACCGCCTTCGGCGAAGGCCTTCCGGTACGACGCCTCCCCCAGCGCAGCGAGGACAGCTTGCTCGCACCGCGCGTGCTGTTCTGCCGGCTGCGGCCCGAACCCGCTGATCGAGCTGCCGGCGTCATGCCACAGGGCATCCGCCAGGCCGAGCAGCCGGGCGGCCCGCTCATGAGCGCCACCGGCGGCGGTGGCCCAGGCAAGCAGTTCCAGCATCCTCCCGACCATCGCGTAGTCGTTGAAGCCACGCATGCTGTCCAGCGCGGACCTGACCAGGGTCTCGGTCGTCTCGCGGTCACCGCGGGCCCAGGCGTCGTGGCCCAAGGCCATCAGCACCAGGGCCCGGCCCCAGCGATCCCCGCTCGCCCGGGCGGCGGCGGTGAACCGCGCACCGGTCTGTACGGCCCGAGGGTCACCGAAATACGCCTGGCTGAAGGCCAGCGCGAGCCGCCAGGATGCCGCCTCGCACTCGTCACCCAGCGCTGTCATGGCGGCCAGGGCCTCCTCGTACCGGCAGATGCTTTCCCTGGGCCGCCCCTGGTTCTGCGCGGACACCCCGCGCAGGCCCGACGCCTGGATCCGCACCCACGGGTCCCCCAGCCACTCGCCGAGCGCGTCGGCCTCGTCCAGCCAGCGGTCGGCTGTCGCGAGGTCGCCCTGCGTCTGCGCCACCCAGACGGCGACCAGCAGCGCGCGGGCGCGCTCCGGGCCGGGCTCGGGTGCGGCGGCGAGCACCCGCTCGAACTGGCGGCGCCCCTCGCTGAGGAAACCGCCGACGCACCAGTGCCAGCGCAGGGCGGCGACCAGCGCCAGCCGGGACCGCGGGTCACCCTCGTAGTCGAGGGCGGCCAGCAGATTGGGGTGCTCCGCGCGCAGCCGGGCCAGGTTCTCTTCCTGGCCGGGGCCGTACCAGTTCCGGTCGATGCGGTGGGCGAGGGCCAGATAGAAGTCGCGGTGGCGTCGGCGCAGTGCGTCCTGCTCGTCGGAGTCCGCGAGCCGCTCCCGGCCGTACTCCCGGATGCTCGCCAGCAGCCGGTAACGCCGCTGACCACTCGCCTCGCAGGTCAGGACGACCGACTGGGCGACGAGCCGGTCCAGGAGGTCCAGCACCTCGGCTTCGGCGATGCCGTCCCCGGAGCAGACGGCCTCGGCGGCCTCCAGGCTGAACCCGCCGGCGAAGACGGTCAGGCGGTTCCACAGCAGCTGCTCGGCCGGGGCGCACAGCTCGTAGCTCCAGTCGATCATCCCGCGCAGGGTGCGCTGATGAGCCGGTGCCGTCCGGCAGCCGCCGGTGAGCAGGGCGAAGCGGTTCTCCAGCCGGTCCGTCAGCTGGCCGACGGTCAGCGTGCGCAGCCGGGAGGCGGCCAGCTCGATCGCCAGCGGGAGCCCGTCCAGATCGGCACACAGGCGCGCGAGGGCGGCGTCGCCTGCCTCGTCTTCATGGGACCGCTCCCGCACCGCGACGGCCCGGTCCCGCAGCAGTTCCACCGCATCGTCCTGCGCGAGCGGCGCGAGGGCGAAGACATGCTCGCCCGTGACACCCAGGGTGTGGCGGCTCGTGGCGAGGATGCGCAGCTCGGGAGCTGCTGACAGGAGGGTTCCGGCCAGTTCGGCGCACGCGTCGACCAGGTGCTCGCAGTTGTCCAGCACCAGCAGTGCGCGCCGCCCGGCCAGATAGCCCGTGAGCTGGTCCAGGAAGGGCAGCGCCCCGAGGTCGGGCACCCGTAGCGCGCCCGCCGCCGTGGCCGCCACCGCTGCCGGGTCGGTCACCGGGGCGAGGTCAACCAGCCACACTCCGTCCGCGAACGCCTCCCGGGACGAGGCGGCCACCTCCAGCGCCAGCCGTGTCTTGCCCACACCGCCGATGCCCGTGAGCGTCACCAACCGCCGTACGCACAGAAGGCGGCGGATCTCAGCGGTCTCCTCCCGCCGGCCCACAAAACTCGTGATGGCGGCGGGCAGACTCCCACACTCTGCGATCACCTTGGTCACGCTTTCCCCGTCCCCCCGTACCATGATCGAAAATTTCCTGGAATTCTTGCCACTCTCTTACGGTCGACCCATAGTCGGCTCGCGGTCGGCCGTATGAAGGACTTGGACGGCTCAGGATTTACGAGGCGGGTTTCTACTGCGTGAACAAGCATGGTCCCGCCACAAGCCGAATGCGGAGCCCACCCGCACCCTGACCTGCACCGACAAAGGCGGTGGCAGTCTTGCGTGGCATATCTCACAAACTCGACCCGAAGGACGTTTGTCGCCTTGTAACCAGTCACAGAGCCATCAAGCGACCCGTCGGCCTTGGATCGAAGAACCGAGCCCTCCCTTGAAATCGCTCGACTCAATTGTCAGGCGGCCGAGGATTGATTGGCGACATGAATCGTGCCAGTGATCAATCGCCTGGTCCTGTTCGGGCTGCGGGCCGAAGGAACTGGGCGGCTCCATCACTCTCGTCACGCATTACTTTCCGACGCGGCCGGAGCTGATGCGCGCTGTCGGGGGAGATGATCGACAGCTATGACACCGAACTCGCCACCCTGGAAGAGGGCGCGGACGCGCCTACGCGACTGCGGATCCTGATGCGCCGGCTGCTCCCGCCGGCCGAGAACGAGTGGGCGGCGGAGAAGGGCCGCATCGTCCTGCGGCACCTCCGTCCCCCTGGACCGGGTCGACCTACGCGCCGTGACGATGACCCTGACGAAGAACGGCGAGACCGTCTCGCGGGGCACCGGCGCCGACTGTCTCGGCAGCCCGCTCACCGCCGCCCTCTGGCTCGCCGCCACCCTCGCCGGCCTGGGCGACCCGCTGCGGGCCGGCGACGTCCTCCTGACCGGCGCGCTGGGCCCGATGGCCGTCGCCGCCGAGGGCGACGCGTTCCGTCGTCGCCGTCGAGAACGGCGAGGCGCGCTGTCGCAGCAGGTCGGTCATCAGCTGCATCTCCGACTGCTGGACCGCGACCATGCCCTGGGCCAGCTTCCTGTGGCCGTGCCCGGCCCCGTCCACCGGCCCGGACCGCACGAGCACTGAGGCCCGACCTTGCGGCAACGGCGTGTCCCACATCGCCTACCTCGCCAACGGCGACACCGCAGCTCCGGGTGCCCTGAGCGCCTTCGCGGGCAGAGACGCGCGGCCTCAGGAGGCGGGTACCGCGTCCCGGGGCGGCACCGTGTCGGCCGGGGTGTCCTCGAGCGGGCCGATGACGACGCCCGCAATCAGGACGAAGCCGAGGACCAGCAGGCCCCGGGATGCCTCCAGCGGGCGTGGGTCCGGTGCCGGGGTCGATTGCCGAACTGCGGGTCCGTCTTCCCCCGGGGGTCGTAAGTGACTTGCACGCTCCTGCCCGTCTGCCCTTCGTTCTCGACGGTGAGCGTGGTGCCGTTGCCGAGACGGACGTTGCAGTAGTAGGTCCGGGACGGCCCGTCGCCCTGGTCGAACCGGGCCCTCGTGATGACGCTGATGGCGGTCACCCGCGGTCGTGCAGGACCTGTTGAGCGCGCGATGGCGGGCCTGCTTTCCCAAGGTGTGGTGGTCGGTGGCGCGGATGGTGTCCGCCCAGAGCTGTGATCCTGCCGTGGGGGGCAGGATGAAGCCGACCGGGCCGATGGCTTCGGGGATCCCCTTGATCACAAGTCGATACGCGTCCTAGTAGGGCCTGTCCGACGGGTCGGGCCCTGGTGTCGGTCCAACGGGGTTTCGGCCTTGCGCTTTCCGTTGCGGCAACTTCTACGGTCATGTGTGTGGCCGGAGAGACCGGCCCGGCGAGGGAGGCACCGGATGGCCTGGTCGATCGCGGAGGTGGCGCGGATGTCCAAGGTGACATCGCGGACGCTGCGGCACTACGACGAGATCGGCCTGCTGCCGCCCGCATGGATCGGGAGCAACGGGCACCGCTACTACGAGGAGGCCGATCTGCTGCGGTTGCAGCAGATCCTGCTGATGCGGGAGTTGGACCTGGGGCTGCGCGAGATCCAGGCGGTCCTGGACAGCCGGCTCGACCAGGTGGCCGTGCTCCGCGAGCACCACCAACGGCTACTCGCGGAACGGGACCGGCTGGAGACGCTGGCCCGTACGGTCGGGCGCACCATCGTCGAACTGGAAGAAGGTAGGGACAACGGGAAGATGACGAAGATCAACAAGCCGGAGAACCTGTTCGAGGGGTTCCAGGGCCCCTCCGAGGCCGAGGCCGAGGTACGGGAGCGGTGGCCGCAGGCGTGGGAGCAGTCCCGGCAGGCAGTCGAGGCGATGACCTCCGAGGACACGGAGCGCTGGCAGCGTGAGGTGACGGCGCAGATGATCCGTATGGCGGAGTTCATGGTGGCCGGCACGCCGGTCTCCGACCCTGCGGTACAGGCCGAGGTGGACGCCAACTACCAGCAGATCTGCCGGTTCTGGACCCCGACTGCGGCCGCGTACAAGGGAGTGGGCCAGACCTATGTCGACGACCCGCAGATGCGGGCCAACTTCGACAAGGTCGCCGAAGGTCTCGCCGTCTACCAGCGCGATGCGATGACCGTGTACGCCGATGCACGGCTGAGCTGACCGCACGTGCCAAAGAGGTCATCTCCGTTGGCGAGTCAGCCGTCGCAGATGAGAGTGCGGGCGGTGGCGGCGAAGGCGGGAGTGGTCGGCCGTGTCGCATGAGCAGATATCGTGCGCGGCCATGGGTGAACTGATAGTGATCAGGCATGGCCAGACTGAATGGAGCCTGTCGGGCCGGCACGCGGGCCGTACCGACGTTCCGCTGACTGACGCGGGCGAGGCCGCGGCGAAGGAGCTCGCTTCGAGGCTGGCACGACGCCCTCTGGTGGCGGTTTTCAGCAGCCCGCTGAGCCGCGCTATGCGGACGGCCGAGCTGGCGGGCCTGACCGGCGTCCGGCCCGATCCCGATCTGCTGGAGTGGGACTACGGCGGCTACGAGGGCCTGACCGCGGCACAGATCCAGGAGATGAAGCCGGGTTGGGACCTGTGGCGGGACGGCGTCATTCCCGGCGACGACGACCATCCTGGCGAGCTGCTCCAGCAGGTGGCAGCGCGCACGGATGCGGTGCTGGACCGGATCCGGCCGCTGCTGGAGGACGGCGATGTCGCCGTCGTCGCGCATGGTCATCTGGCCCGTGTGCTCACGGTGCGCTGGCTCGGCCTCGACGCCTCCGCCAGCCGGCTGCTCGGCCATCCGCATCCGGGCACGCTCAGTTTCCTGGCCACCGAGGACGGGCAGCCGTTCATCGCCGCCTGGAACGTCCCGTAGCGGGGGTGCCGCTGCCTCACGCCTGCTGCGAGAGGCGCCGCTAGCACATGAGCGCCGCGGCGATCCCGGCGAAGGACCTGATCGACTTAATCCCCGGGCCATGGCGCGCACCTTGACCCGCCGGCACCGCTACAGCGCCGACACCCTCTTCGACGGTGTGTACCGGCTCACGGAACGCGCCACGGCCGTCTTCACGACCGCGGGACTCACGATCCTCTACCCCGAGCCCGCCCAGCACGTACTGGAACCCCGAAGGCTGCGCCCGGGTGTTGACCCGGTGGACGCGTTCGATGTGCTGCTGACCGAGGTTGCGGCCGGGTGGCGTTCTACGGCGAGCTGCGTCGGCGTCGAGGTGTCCGGCGGGGCCGACTCGGGCAACGTGACTCTCTCCACTGCCGCAGCCGGCTTCGGCTCCGTCCACACATTCGGCCTGCTCATGGCCGGCCGGATCGGTCGGCTTCAGCAAGACCGACGTCGCATGCTGGTGGATCACCTGGGACTGCGGGACACCGCCGTCCCGGCCATGCAGCACCCGCCGTTCGTGCCCGGTGGGGTACGGGGCCGCGGATTGCCGCACGACCCGGCAGGAGCCTTCTACCAGGAGGCGTTCGACGTCTTGCGTGGGCACGTGGCCGCCCACGGTTGCGAGGTGGTCTTCACGGGCGGTGGCGGGGATGAGGTCAATGCCTGCCACTCCCGTACGGGCGCTGCACTCCCCGCTGCAGAGCCCATCCCTTGGCTCGGGGACAAGGCCATCGAGGCCCTGGCCCAGGTGGACGAGAACCTCGCCCCCATCCCCGTGCTCCCAGTACCTACGCTCATGGCCTTCGGCCTGCACAACCCGGCCTACCTGAGACTCGGAATCTGGCCGGTGGCTCCGCTCGTCCACCCCCGAATGGTTCGTTTCATGGAACAACTGCCCCACGAGCACAAGGAGGGCAAGGCGATGTTCCGCGACCGCCTGCGGCAGGCCGGACTGCCCGAATCCGTCGCGGCCCCGAACGAACCGGAGAACTTCCTCGCGGTCATGGAGTCGGGCCTGCGAAGCTACGGCCTTCCCCTCCTGGACGACATGCTCCGCGAGTCACTGCTGGTCGACCTCGGCTACGTTGATCCCGTCGCCCTGGCCCGAGCCCGGGAGCACGCCGAGCGAGCCCCCGTGGTGCCCGACCTGCTGTGCGACACACTCGCCCTGGAAGTCGGACTCCGGAGCCTTGCATGAGCAGCCTGGACAGCGTGGAGGCAGAACGCCTCGAAGCGTCGAACCTCTTCTACCGGGACCCCACGCTGTACGATCACGCGCAGGCTGACAGCGACAGCGCGAGCCTCTGCCGGGAACTCATCGACCGGCACTACCCCGAAGCCCGTACACTGTTGGACTTCGGCTGCGGCACCGGCAGGGACCTGGAACTGCTGGCCCAGCACTTCGACTGCATCGGCGTTGATCTTCAGCCCGGCCTGGTCGACTACGCACGCCGCACCCGCCCCGAACTCGACTTCCGGGTCGGGGACATGCGCACCGTCCGACTCGGGCACACCACCGACGTCCTGGTGTGCCTGGGCAACTCGCTCGCCTACGTGCACGACAACGCTGATATCCGGGCAGCGTTCCAGACCTTCGCCGCACACGCGCACCCGGACACCCTGCTCGTCCTGTGCTCCCCGGTAGCCCCGATCGAGTCTCCAAGCCCTCAACAGGCCCGCGTAGAGACCCCCCTCGGAGCCGCCACGGTGACCATCAGCTACCAGTGGGACCTGCGGACACAGATCAACACCATGCGCCGGCACTGGGTGTTCGACTCGGGGGAGGAGTGCCACGATGCCATCCGGCGGCGTGTTCTTGGCCCTCGAGAACTGGAGCTGCACGCGCTCCTCGCCGGTTTCGAGGTCTTTGAGATGGTCAACGAAACCGGCGAACTGCCTGTCCTGGGTCCAGGCGCCTACACGGTGGCTCGCTATCAGGGGTGAGGCTCCGGCCGATGCCGCTGCGGCATGGCGAGTTGGGCCATCGCCTGAAAGACCGAGGACTCCGCTTGATCGGCAGGCGGTTGCTCGCTGACCTGGACTGAGCAGCATGGCGGGAAGGAAACGGGGTCGCCCTCCGGCACGTGCTGAACCCCCAGCCGCACAGCATCGAGGGCATTCGGAAAGACCAGCAGGGATGAGCCAGGGAGTACCGGTGCCGGAGCACGAGCAGCGCCAGATCACCGACGAGCAGTTCCACGACGCGGTGCTGATCTGGGACTCTCACCGGATGGGCCACGAGCGGCGGCCCTGCTCGGCGGCGATTGGCCTGGGCAGCCACGACCTGGGCGTCGCCACCACGGCCGTCGTCCTCTACCTGGGTGCGGTCCAGAGTGTGGAGCTCCGCCTCGTTGGTTCCGGGACGTGCGGCTCGCGGTCGCCGGTTTTGGTCACCGAGCCGGGCTGCCGTTGGGAAGGGGGACCCGGCCGAGGAGGATGGACACGACCTCGGCAGCTCCTCACCGGTGCAGAGCGTCGGGGGACAGACGGTGGGTGAGGAAGGAGCGGGCCAGGTCGGGCAGCAACTGGCCGTGGGCGGCGGCGTGTGCGCGCAGCCGCAGCAGGGCCTGGTCGATCGGGATGTCGAGTGCGGCGGCGAGGTAGCCCGTGGCCTGGTGGACTTCGGCACGGTAGAGCCGCAGGTCGGCGCCCGGTGCGGTGTCGCCGGTCGGATCGCCGAATTGGGTGACCAGTACAAGCAGCAGGATCTGTGCCAGACCGTGCAGGGCGTCGAGGCAGGCCGGGGTGAGCGGGCCGGGGGTGGTGCGGTAGCCGGTGAGGACCCCTGCGGTGGTGGCCCCGATCTGCAGGGGCAGCGCCACGATCGTGCGGGCCGGGGTGCGGGCGGCGGCCGGCAGGAACAGCGGCCAGCGGGCCGGGTGCGCAGCGTGCAGATCCGGTTCGGTCACCGTCCGGCCCTCTCGGGCGGCCTGGAGGGTGGGGCCGTCGCCGAGGGTGTACTGCAGGGTGTCGAGATCGATACCCAGGCCCTGCGGCGGGTCTGCCCACAGCAGTTCGGGTCGGCCGTCCCGGGTGACGGCGTTCAGGGTGAAGGCGTGCAGCCCGAACAGGCGAGCGCTGCCAGACGGCAGTGCTCGCGACGGTCCCTCTCCGGCGCGGACCGCGGCGTGGGCACGGGCCAGTAGATCGGTCAGGGCGTCGTCGGGTCGCGGGACATTCCGGGATCCGGTGTCCTCCGTGTCGCGAGGCACGTCACCGGATGATAGTGAGTTCGGCGGGGATGTCCCCCTGCACGACCTGGCGGGCCAGGTCGGTGAGTTTCTGGCGTCGGCAGCGGGCGTGCCCGCGCAGCCGCCCGAAGGCGTCGTGCACGTCGATCCCGAGTCGGGCGGCCAGTACGCCCTTCGCCTGCTCGATCACGATGCGCGACTGCAGGGCGGTCTCCAGCTGGGCGATGATCTCGTTCCTGGAGATCAGGCTGTGGCGGTGGTGCAGACAGGCCCCGGCGGCATCGGCCAGCACCTGCGCCCGCTGCAGACCGTCAGGTGTGATCGGGTGGGGCCCGCCATGCAGCAGGTTCAAGGCACCCGGTGTGTGCTGGGCGACGCGCAGCGGTACGGCGGCGACACTGGTGAAACCCGCGGCCGCCGCCCGCGGGGTGAAGCCGGGCCAGCGCTGCGATCCGGGGCCGCCCGGGTGCAGCGAGACCGGTTCGAGCATGCTTCCGGTGCGCGCGCTGTCCACGCAGGGGCCTTCACCCAGGTCGAGCTGAGCCTCCTCCAGACGCCCGCACGCCTCGTCGGAAGCGGTCAGGTAGTCGACCCGGCCGGTCCCGTCGAGGACGGTGACACCGGCCGCGTACACGCCCGCGAACCTCACCGCATACGCCGTCAGATCGTGCAGCATTTCCAGGACATCGAAACCGTCCGTGCGCGAGCCAAGATCGAGCACGGCCCGGGCCAGCAGAACATCGTGGGGCACGGCAGACATCACAAGGATCCGTTCCGTCGCCTCCCGGGACGCACGGCGAGCAGATGCCGGGGTACAGACACACCCGAAGAGGCCACCGTTTGAAGGGGTTCGGCTGATGGCAGCCGTGTCATGCCCGCTGACGGAACGCTCCGACTCTCGCCTCGTTTCCTGTCCACCGTCCGAGCCGCCCCTCACGACCGGATCCACGCGGCCCGGGCAACTCACGGTACGCAGCCCAGCGTATTACCGCGTGCGCATCAAAGCCTTCGCCGCATTCATATCGGCGAAGTCGATGGCCTACGTCGCCGATAGCCGACTGCCCGGCCCAGCCAAGTCCAGGCAATGGTTCCGAGCGCCGTTCTTCGGCGTACTCCCGCTACGTCCAACCGTCGAGCGACACCTGAGAGCCCCCGCGGAGACAGGGCGCTTGCGGCGACCCGTTGGGGGCTTCGGCAAAGCCGGTCCCCCGGGGCCGTCCGGCAAATCGGCCGGTCGACCGCCTGAGCGCACACGCCGCGGGTCTCACGCCGTACCTGGAGTAGCGTGGTCAGGGCGAGGTGAATTCTGCTCGCATCGGATCCCGAACGGGTGGTCCACGATGGCCGACTCCGACGCACCCCCTGGTTCCGGGGAGCTGCCGAGTGGTGTGCACCATGCCGTGCGGCCAGGGAGTGCACTGCTCCGGCTGGAGACGTCGGCATCGCGCGAAGGCATCCTCGACGGGGCGTGGTGGCCACGGTCGCGTGACATCGGTGCCGAGCTGCCCGCGCTGCTGAGCGCCCTCACCGAGCACCTGGGGCCTGTGACCCGCGTCGGGCTGGATGCCACGGCCTGGGAGGGGCTCCCGACACGGATCGTCGTCGGCGACCACGTGGTACACGTGGACTCCTTCCCGGTGAGTGACGACACGGTCCTGATCACCCGGGGCGAGGGTGACCTCTTCTCGCTGCTGGTGGTCCCACCGGACACGCCTCCCGAGGCCGCCCGCGCGGCGATGGCACAGGCTGCCCTGGCCGGCAACGTCAGCGAGGCGGGGCAGATCCTCATCGACACGGGAAGCGGTGAGAGGCCGTCCGGCTGACCTTCGTCGTGGCCGCTGGTGCGGTCAGCCGCGCCACTCCACCAGGAGCAGCGTCGCGTCGTCCGTCGTGTGTCCGCCCCGCGCCCGCTTGAGGGTGTGCGACAGGGAGCGTGCCACCGCCCGCACCCCGCGGCCCGTTCTCTCCAGCCGGTTCACCCAGTCGATCAGCTGGTCCTCCCCGAACTGTTCCTCACCAGCCGTGTGTTCCTCGATCAGCCCGTCGGTGAAGCAGAGGACGCGGTCTCCGCGCTCCAATCCCAGCTCGGTCACCTCCGGCGCCGGCCCGCCCAGGCCGACCGGAAGGGTCGTGGGGGCGAGCAGCCGACGCACGACGCGGTGATCGCGCACGAGGATCGGTGGCGGGTGGCCCGCATTGACCAAGTGCACCCGCCCCGTGGTCGTGTCCAGCCGCAGCATCTGGGCGGTGACGAAGTGGTCCGGGCCGAACTGGTGTGCCACGGCTGCGTCCATGGCGGCGTAGATCTCCGACAGGCCGGTGCCGAGGCGGCGGGCGTGACGGTAGGCGCCGATGGCCACGGTGGCCATGGTGGCCGCACCCAGGCCGTGCCCCATCGCGTCGATCATGGCCACGTGGAGGACGTCGCCGTTGAGGGCGTAGTCGAAACTGTCTCCCGCCACGTCGTAGGCGGGCTCCAGGATTCCGGCCACGGCGACCCGCGGCATGATCATGGCCAGAGGCGGCAGCAGGGACCACTGGATCTCGGCCGCGACGCTCATCGGTTCTCCACGGCGAGTGGAGAAGAACAGGTCGGAGTAGCCGTGCTTGGTCACCAGCAGGTCGGCGACCAGGCCGGAGAGCCTGGCCAGCAGCCTTCGGTCGTCGTCATCGACCCGGTCCAGCGTCACGGACATGACGCCCACCTGGTCTCCGCCGTCCAACAGCGGCAGGTGGATCCGTACACCGTCGTCCTCGGGCACCTCGACGGGCCGGCCATCGAGAAAGCACCGGCCCGCGGCGGAGGCATCGATGTCCTGTGCATCCCCGCCCGCGAGGCCCTCACCGCGCAGAGGTACGAGCAGCAACTGGCCGTAGTCCTGGAGCAGCACCTGCGGACGGCGGCCCCCCAGCCGCTCCACCACGTCGGCGACCAGCGGGCCGATGAGGTGGGGCGGGAGCTCGTGCGCCCCGTCGAGAACCGCCCCCAGAAGGGCTTCCCCGAAGCTCTCGGAGCGGTCCGTGCCCGGTGCGGCCGTCATCCGCTCACCCGCCGTGATCCACATGGACGCGGGCGGCGGGGCAGGCCGGTGAAAGAGCTGCACGTCTCATGGCTTCATCATGGGGCGTGCCGTTCCCCGGCGCCCTCCCGGCCGAAGCCGTCCTCGACACGTGCCAGGGTGCGCTGAGCCGACAGCGGGTTCCGCGGATCGGCGGCGGCGGTCAGCAGGCGCTCGGCGGTTTTGGCCGGCTCGTCGGGCGGGACGACCAGCAGCTCCCAGCGCCCCACGGTGCCGCAGTCCAGGGTGATGGCATGCTCCTCGGCGGTGGCGTCGCTCAGGGCGACCTCGATCACGTGGTCGGGCGCCGACACGGTCAGCGGCGCGTCGGGCCAGGCCGCAGCGCCCACCGTGACGCGGGTGACCGTGCCACGGCCGGGGTCGAGTGAGCCCACGAGCGCGGGCAGCTCCAGTTCCAGGGCGTCGCAGCGCGGCCACCACGCTCCGTCCAGCGGGCCGTGGCTGGCCTCCGGCGTGAGCCTCAGCCGCGCAAGCGGCATCGTGTACGTGTGGGCGTCATGCGGTGGCGCGCCTCCGGCCGGCGGTGTGAGGGAGTCCATCGTGCGATCCCGTCCGGGCGGCTGGCAGCCACCCTCGTTCCGTCACTCGCCGGGAACGGCGCTGTCGTGATCGTGCGCCCGACATGCTCTCGGTGCCACCAAGGCTACGCCCGGCCCGGACAGGCGGCCCGAGGCGCCGGAAGCGACGGTCCGCTTCCCCGGAACAGGGTCAACACGCAAGGAGCACCCCGACCGGGCAGCCCGACCATCTCCCCGAGGTTCCGCCAGCCCCACGAGTCGTAGGCGGCTTGCCCGGCCCGGTCGGCCGGACTCAGCAGGGCCACTCCGAGCTCGGTGCGCTCATCGGCCAGCAGACGCTGTTGCAGACGGCGGCCGATGTCGCGGTGCTGCGGGTGCCGGTGCGCCACGACCTGGGTGAGGAGCAGGAACCGGGCACAGCCGGTGAGCCGTTGGACGCTCTCCTGCAACCCTTGCTCGGACCGGCTGACGGGGCTCACCGGGAATCCGAAGACGCATCCCACCAGCACCGTCGTCTCGGCGAGGAGCAGCGCGAAGCCAGGCCGTCGGGCGCTGACGGCAAGCCGCCGCAGGAAGTCGCTCCGTGCCCGGTACACCTTTCCGGAGGAGCCCGCCACAGACGCCACGGCCAGGTCGGCGATGTCCTCTCGTATGTCCTCCGCCTGCCGACGGGTAAGTCTGCGCAGTCGGATCGCGTCCGCGACGACCGACGCACGGGCGCAGTCACCAGTGGGCAGTCTCCCGGGCGCCGACGGAACCGCCGCGATCGTGTCCGGCAGACCGCGGAGCAGGGCCGGCGGCACAGGATGTGCCGGGGACGGTAGGAGCAGGGGCGCGGAACCGGTGGCGGCGAGGAGCCTGGTGATCTGCGCGCACGGATGGTGCAGGTGCAGATCGGCGTGTACGCGGCCGGCATGCCGTGACGCCGTCAGGAAGACGTCCAGCCCCTTGGCGTCACACGAGCCGACCGTGGTCAGATCCACGTCGATGGCGGTCATGCCGTCGCGCAGGCACTGCTCCAGCGCGGCCCGCAGCAGGGGCGCCGTGGCCGGCCAGATGTCGCCGACAAGGGTGACGAGGGCCCGCTCCCCCCGGTCACGCCGGTGGATGTCCAGGCGCTGCACGTCCATCACCCGCCCTTCGGCAGGGAAGCGCAACGACCAGGGATGTGTGCGGAGTTGCTGTGATCGCGGCGGCCATGACGCCGACCTGTCTCCGCACCGCCGCTCGGACGACCCGGGGTTGGTCTCTCGCCGAGGACGACCCGGCAGGACGGCCGGAGTGCGTGATGCCCTCGGTATCTCCACCGTACGCCGCCGGCCACCTCGACCCGCAGCAGCGGACGGGTCCACGGAACGAGCGCACCGCCTGCCGGGCACTCATGAAGACATCCGGGGCAGACGGCCCACTCGTGAGGCACACTGCCGAACCTCACGCCGCCCGGGTATCCGGTGAGGGCGGTCTCACACAAAGCCGCCACAGGTAGGCGCGTTTCCGCTCACGCAGGGCCCTGAAGACGAAGCAGCGCCGGAAACTCGGGGTACGTTCAGGCTACGCCTGGCCTGGGAGCGACGCCAGGGCCGTCACAGGGCCAGGACCGCGCGCACTCTGTTGCCGCCCCCGCTGACCGGATCGATGTCGAGGCGCTGTGCCACGCACCGCACCATGGCGAGTCCACGCCCGCTCTCGCCCCAGGTCGTCAGCGGTCGCACACGGGGCCGGCCGGGGCTGTCGTCGTAGACCTCGACGGTCACCTGCGTGTCGGACGCGTGCAGGCGCAGGCGGCAGGTGCCGCCGTGTCGCGTGGCGTTGGTGACCAGTTCGGAGACGATGAGGGTCGCGTCGCCGATGTGCTCGGCGTCGAGCCCTGCCGCCCGGCGGTCGGGCCGGGCGAGGAACTGCGAGGTCAACTTCCGTGCCCTGCCCGCCGATTCGGCCTCCCGGGCAGGAGGTACTCGACTCGTACGGAACGCCGATGGGTACGCCGATGCGCACGCATGGCGGATCACTTCCCCTCCTGGGCCACCGACCGCCATGGCCGTGGCCACTCGCCGGGCCGCGGCATGTCCTGCCCGGCCGGGCCTGTCCCCTCCTGATGCCCCGCGGGGCTGATCGCCAACCGGAAGCGGGCGAGCGACTCACCGGTCGCGGCGCGGCGGCGCTGCAGCGCGATGGTCACGTGTCTTCTGCCGGAGGACTTCCTCCCGCATCCTCCAGGAGCGCGCTCGCCGTGAGGTGAAGCGCGGGATCGGCCGCGGCCGTCATCAGCCGCCCGGCCGTGGCCGCCCCGGTCCCGGGCGGGACGATCAGCAGGTCCCGGCGTCCGACGCCGTAGGAGAAGAGCCGGATGGCGTGCGGGTCGAACCCGGACGTGTACCACGTGGCCCGCACCGTGTGACCGGCGACGGGCAGCTCGCACGGCGCCTGCGGCCAGGCACTGCGGTGCGCGGCCATGCGCGTCACACGCCCCCACGATGTGTCGAACGCCTCGATGAGAGCG
Organism: Streptomyces sp. NPDC001157; assembly: GCF_053598255.1. Lineage (NCBI taxonomy): Bacteria > Bacillati > Actinomycetota > Actinomycetes > Kitasatosporales > Streptomycetaceae > Streptomyces > Streptomyces sp. NPDC001157. The sequence goes on along the minus strand of NZ_JBSFJW010000048.1, from coordinate 36,592 downwards.
GGCAGTTCGGCGGGAAGGTCGTCGGAACGGGGCCACCAGGCGCCGCTCACGGGGCCGGGCGGAAAGGTCGGCGGGCGCAGGGTGAGCCGGGTGGGACGAAGTGAGGAGGGGCGCTTCCGGGAGGAGCGCTTGCGGTCGGGCGAGGCGCGTCGACCGGTCGGCGCGTTCATGTCGCGGTCCCTGTCTCCGGGCCGCCGGGCGACGGGCCGGTGTCGTGGTGCGCCGAGAACGACGCCGACGGGGGCCGGCGCACGGGAAACTCCCGGTTCGCTCCACGCTACTCCGCCCCGGTGCGTCGACAGGCGGGCCGACCGACGGATTCTCAAGGGTCGTCATGGGTTCCCACCCGGGGAGAGTCCGCATAGGCTTGCACGATTCCGCCGCGCACAGGATTTCGTACGGAACGCACGACGTTCGGCAGCCCGTCGGCTGCCCGTGCCCCATGACCCCGGGCAAGGACCGATTCCCAGCCCCTGCAGAGCAGTCGGCTCTCGTTGTCCGCCCGGTCGGCTCCTGTGCTCGCCTCGCCCTGCTTCCCCTCGTCGCGTGACCGGTGCGGTGATCTTCCGCTCGCCGTGGCACGGTCCGATGTGGGGCACACGGCTCCCGAAAGCGCACCGAGACCGGGGGGAATCGGCCGCGCGGGGAGCCTCGGGCGGCCGTCGTCGGGGATCGGACGCCCGACGGCGGCCGTCGGAAGGCGTGTGCGCGGAATGCTCCCGATGACTTCACGCTCCCCCCGAAGAGGCCGGACGGACGTCGCCTCACTTACGTCGGCGGTCCTCCCCGGGGGAGCGGCTGGTCTCCAACCAGGACCGCGCCGGTTCCGCCGCCCGCGTCGTGTCCACGGCGAGCTCACGCCGCGTTCCTCCTCCAGTGCCCGCAGGGAAGCTGCCCTGTTCGGTGGCCGCGAAGCAATGGCGGAGAACCTCCGCAACGCGACGGGCGACCTCGGGGGAGGCGGCGACGATGCGTACCTCGGCGCGTCCGTCCGGGGGTGTTTCCGTGGGCCACCAGGCGCCGCTCACCGGGCCGGGCGGAAAGGCAGGTGGGCACAGGATGAGCCTCGCCGGACAGCGGGGTGTACGGGAGGGGTCTCACCCGGGGCGAGTGCACATAGGGCTACCGTGTTCGGCCGCCCGTGGGATCCCGCGGGAACGCATACCGTTTGGCGGCCTGACGCTGCCCGGGCCCCATGACCCCGGGCAAGGACCGATTCGCAGCCCCTGCGGAGCCGGGTGACCGGCGGCGGCCGCCGGAAGCCGCGGTGCCGGGCACGCCCCGGCGCGCGGCGGTACATCGCACCCACCGCCGGTCCCGTGGCCCCTTGGCCAGGCGCGCAGCAGCCGTCCGGTGATCTCCCGGTACTCCCGCAGCGCGAACCGTGGTTGCGTGGACTGTGTCTCGGGGTCCAGGTCCGCCCAGCCCGCGCGCAGGGCCCGCCGCCGCTCCGCGAGGGCGTTCATCAACTGGGCGGCGGCTTCGTCGAACGCGCCCTCGGCCTCCTCCAGTGCCTCGCGCGGGCTGTCCGCAAAGGTGTTGGCGGCATGTCCGAGGCGGCGCACGATCTCCTCCCGTCCGTCCGAGAGGAGCAGCGGCTCCGGGCCCGTGGCACGGCGTCCGACGGGGCTCGAGGGCCGGTCCGCGGGCTGCTGGGCGCGTGTCTGGTCGTACATCGTCGTGTGTACCGCTTCCATGGGGATGGGTGTCACCGTGCGAAGGCGCCGTTCGCCTCCTGGACGGGCTGCCGCAGGCTTCCGGAGACCCGGTCGGCCCTGTCCTTCCTGGCCCTGCGCCGTGCTGCCGGTCAACGTCCGGCGACGGTGGGTGTCAACGCGCCGCCGGCCCGGAGGTACCTGCCGGAGGGCGCTGACCAGCGGTGTCCGGGCGTTCCCCCGCACGAGGAGTACGGTGGGCAGAACGAGGGTGTGTCGTGCCGATCCGACAGGTCGTCTCCAGCACACCACCCGCCCCATGGGCAGCCCGTGACCCCGGCCGCACCTCCGTCAGAGCGGCCTCATCGAGGGCAGGAGCCCCGTCCCATGTCACTCAGTCCCACCACGTCTGTCACGTCTGTCCCGGCACCTCCGCCGGACACCGTCCTGCCGCCGCAGACCTACGACGGCACCTCCCCCTTCCCGCCGGACGGCCCGTTGCCCGCGCGCGACGGCGGGGAGCGGCTGTACGTGGCCGTGACCGCGGTGATCGTCGTCCTTCCGTTCGTGGCCCTCGGCCTGGCCGGCTGGCTGCTGTGGGGCAGCCTGATCCACCCCGCCGACATCGTGCTCGCCGCCGTCCTCTACACGATCACGGGCCTCGGCGTCACGGTCGGCTTCCACCGCGGACTCACCCACGGCGGCTACCGTGCCGTCCGTCCCGTGCGGATCGCGCTCGCGGTGGCCGGTTCGATGAGCTTCCAGGGCGACGTCATCGGCTGGGTCGCCACCCACCGCCGCCACCACGCCTTCACCGACCGGCCCGGCGACCCGCACTCGCCGTACCGCTACGGCACGCATCTGCGCGGCCAGTTGCGCGGGCTGCTGCACGCTCATGTCGGGTGGCTGTTCCGCAACGACCGTACGCCGCCGGAGCGTTACGCCCCCGACCTGCTGGCCGACCGCGACATCCGGGCCGTCGCCCGCGCCTTCCCGCTGCTGTGTGTCCTCACGCTCGCGCTGCCGTTCGGGCTGGGCTGGGCGATCGGCGGCAGCTGGCTGTACGGCGTGACCGCCCTGCTGTGGGCGGGACTTGTCCGTATCGCCCTGCTCCACCACGTCACCTGGAGCGTCAACTCCCTCTGCCACCTGATCGGTGAGCGTCCCTTCCGCACCCGGCGCCACGACCGGGCCACCAACCTGTGGCCGCTCGCCCTGCTCTCCTTCGGCGAGAGCTGGCACAACCTCCACCACGCCGACCCCACCAGCGCCCGGCACGGCGTCGACCGCGGTCAGCTCGACCCGTCCGCCGCCGTCATCCGCCTCCTCGAACGCCTCGGCTGGGTGCACGACGTGCGCTGGCCGACGCCGGAGCGGATCGCGGCCCGTCGCGCCTGACGTCAACCACCCACTCGCGCACGGCCAGTCGACAGGAGCTCAGCCCATGACCACCGCACTGCAACCCCCGCTTCCCTCCCACCCTGTCCTGCGCCTGCGCCTGGCACCCCACGGCGACCTGCCCCGGGCCATCGACGGGGCGTGGTGGCCGCGCTCCTACGACCTCCTCCTCGAACTCCCGCGCCTGCTCGCCGGGTTGCCACGGGAGTGGGGCCATGTCACCAGCGTCACCGTCAACGGGGCGGCCTGGCCCGTGACGGCCGGCCGGATGTTCGTGTCCAACCAGGTCGTACGACTGCACAGGACCCTGGCCGCGTCCGCCCCGCCCACCGTCGTCCTGCTCGCCCCCGGCCGGGGGCGCTGGGACCTGCTGGTCGTGCCCCCGGACACGACCGCAGAGGCCGCGGAACCGCTCATGGCGGCCGCTGTGGCCGACATCGAGGGAGGTTCGTCATGGGTACCGGACCCGGTTCCCCGCGGGTGACCCCGCTCCCGCCGGACGCCGTCCACCGGGCCGTGAAGCCCGGTACGGCCGTCGTCCGGCTGGAGACGACGGATGACCGGCGGGGCGTTCTCGACGGGGCGTGGTGGCCGCGCTCCCGTGACATCGCGGCCGAACTCCCCGCCCTGGTCACGGCGTTGACCGAGCTGCTGGGTCCCGTCACACGGGTCGGCCTGGACGCCACCGCGTGGGACCCGCTGCCGACGCGGCTGGTCGTCGGTGACCGTGTGGTCCGCATCGACTCCTTCCCGGTCGGCGACGACACCGTTCTGGTCACCCGGGGCGAGGCGGACCACTTCTCCCTCCTCGTGGTCCCGCCGCACGCGACGCCCGAGGCGGCACGCGCCGCGATGGCCGAAGTGGTACGCGCCGACAACGTCACCCAGGCCGCACAGATCCTCATCGACACCGGGACGTGAGAGAGGTCAGCCGCCGCGGTCCACGGAACGGTCCGGTGCCGGTGGCGGGATGTCCGCGGTGTCGAAGCCGCCCGAGATGATCTGCGTGGCGAACTCCGACAGACGCAGGTGACGGGCGCGGGCGTACGACCGGAACGCGGCGAAGGCGTCGTCGACGGAGGTGTTCCAGCGTTCCGCCAGCACGCCCTTGACCTGTTCGATCAGGATGCGGCTGCTCAGCGCGGTCTCCAGCTGGCTGTTCTCGACGTGTGACTGCTCCAGCGTGCGCTGCTGCAGGATCGCGATGGTGGCCACGTCGGCGAGGGCGCGGGCGAGCACGATGTCGTCGTCGCCGAGGCGTTGCGGTGTGGTCTGGAAGAGGTTGAGCGCGCCGACGATCCTGCTGCGCAGGCGCAGCGGGATGGCGTGGGTGGCCACGTACCCGGTCTCGCGGGCGCGGGCCGCGAAGCGCGGCCAGGGCACGGTCGTCTCCGGGCGCGTCAGGTCGATGTTGGTGCGGGCGTTGCCGGTGCGGTAGCACTCCACGCACGGGCCCTGGTCCTGCTGGAGCGCGAACAGCTCCAGCAGCCGGGTGTGTTCGTCCGAGGCGGCGATGATCTGCAGTTCGCCGTGCGCGTCGGCTAGGAGGATGCCGGCGGCCGACACGTCGAGCAGCTCGACGCAGCGTGTGGACAGCCGTTGCAGCAGGTCGATGACGTCGAAGTCGTCGACGAGGGAGTCGGCGACCTCCACGAAGATCTCGGCCAGACGTCGTTCGCGGGCCATGCCGATCATCCCTTTCCTCCGTCGGGCGAATTCGGCCCGCTTCCATCGTCGTCGAAATCGTCGGTGAAGTCGTCGGTGAAGTCGTCGGTGGGGTCGTTGCGGAAACGGAGCCTGCGGGCGACCACGTCCTCGGCCACCTCCCCGAGGGGGCGTTCGCTGCCGTAGGCGTGGGCCCGCAGGCGCAGGAGCGCTTCCTGCATGGACACACCGAGCTGGACGCTGATCATTCCCGTGGCCTGGTGCACGGCCGGGCGGTGCAGCACCGACGGTGGCTCCGGAACCCCGAGCGGCGAACCGTCCCCGCCCCGGCGCAGGTCCCCGCCCAGGAACGCGCCGGTCAGCGCGGCCGCCAGGGCGCCGGCGTCCGCGTACTGCTGCTCGCCCATCCGCCGGTCCTCGTCACACAGCACGGTCAGTACGCCGACCCGGATGGCGCCGATGCCGAGCGGGAAACAGCAGACACCGTGGACCCCCAGCTCCGCCGCGGCGGACAGCAGCGCGGGCCAGCGCTCGGGGCGGACGCGGTCCAGGTCCGGCTCCAGGACGGGTGAGCCGGTGCGGATCGCGTCCGGTGCCGGGCCCTCGCCGAGCGTGAACTGGAGCTCCTCGAACCGCGCGCTCAGCTCGGGGTGACACCACAGTGGCTCCGGCGTCCGCTCGGCGCCGACGAGCAGTGTCAGCGCGACGCCCTCGGCGCCGAGGACCCGCGCCCAGGCCGCCGCCGGATCACCGGGCGCGTCGAGGTGCAGTCGACGCAGCACGTCGGCCATGCCGTCGCTGATCACGGTGCCGGATTCCGGCACGGGCCGGGCTCCGTGTCGCGCGGTACCACGCGTCCGCCGCCGCACCTCATGTGGGCCGGTCCGGTGCCGTGCGGCCGGCGGGTATGCCCCGCCAGGCGTCCCGGGGGCTGGCGTACCGGGGGAAACGGGCCAGCAGGCCACAGGCCCGGAACAGGAGGGTCGTGCCCGGTCGGATGTGGACGACGCGCACCCATCCGCCCCGTCGGCGGCAGTCGTGCCACGCCGCGCACAGCGGATCCAGGACGCTGCCGTCCATGAAGGTCACGCCGCGCAGGTCGACTATGAGGAAGGGTGGCCCGCCGTCGCACCGGGCGGCCTCCAGGTCGTGCGCGAAGGCCGGCGCGGTCGTCACGTCCAGCTCACCGCCGGCCCGGACCACATGGCACTCGTCGAACAGATCGGGATACGGGCTCATTCGCGCCCATCTCCTCTGTCGGTGGAGTGGCTTTCGCCTTGCGCAGGGCCTCTGTTGCGCGGAACGGTGCTGCACGGAGAGGGCCGGGGTCACGGGCGGCCGTGCACCCAGCGTACTGCCGCGCACACGCACGGCGGGGCGGCGGCCGGGCCCGGTTTTCCGCACCCTCTCGTCACCCCGCCCGTGCGGCTCCGCCGGCACGTTGGCTGAACCGGAAAAGTCTGGGCGGGCCCAGTCCCCAGGGGAACGCTGCTGAAACCCGCCTTGTACACCGAGTCCCCTGCCCGGCCGAGCGCACACCTCCGCGGAGCGGTTCACTCGTGTCTTTCTGCGATCAGGAATCAGGGCGGTGCCGACCGTTCCCTTCCTGGTGCTGGTGCCCTGACCACGTCCGCCACGAGCTGGTCATCGCGAACGGCGGCCCGCCCCCTGTCACGGCGTCGGCAGACGCAGGGCGAGGAGGGCCACGTCGTCGGTGCTGCCGGGCGGCATCCGGGCCAGTAGTTCGTCGCACAGCGTGTCCAGCGGTGCGGTGGCGAGCGCGAGGGCGTGGCGGCGCAGCCGGCCCAGGCCGGTGTCCAGGTCACTGCCGGGGATCTCGATCAGCCCGTCGGTGTAGAGGAGGAGGGTGGCGGCCGGCGGCAGGGGCAGGGTGGCGTCGGGCCTGCCCGTGCCCGTGGCCGGGGGAGCGCCGAGGACGAGTCCCTGTCCGGCTTCGAGGTAATGCGCCTGTCCGCCGGGGGCCAGGAGAAGAGGCGGCGGATGCCCTGCACTGGTCCACCGCAGTGTCCAGGGGCCGGTGTCCGGGTGGCCTTCGACCCGGGCGAGGACGAGGGTGGCCATGGAGACGGTGGTGATGGCGGGCATGGCGTCGTCGAGGCGGTCGACGATCGCGCCCGGCGGTTCGGTGTGGTCCCAGGCCAGGGACCGCAGGATGCCGTGCAGTTGGGCCATCCCGGCTGCCGCGGTCAGATCGTGGCCCACGACGTCCCCGATGACCAGCGCGAGCGCGCCGTCCTTCAGCTCGAAAGCGTCGTACCAGTCGCCGCCGACCTGGGAGCCGACCGGAGCGGGCTGGTAGCGGGCGGCCAGCCGCAGGCGGCCCGGCTGGGGCAGCGGGGCGAGCAGGTTGCGCTGCATGGCCTCGGCGACGGCGCGCTGACGGCCGTACCGGCGGGCGTTGTCGACGACCAGGCCCACCCGGCGGCCGATGTCGCTCACCACGTCCAGGTCGTCGGTGTCGAAGGGGTGCGCCGGATCGGTGCGCACCAGCGTCAGCGCGCCGGTGATCTGCCGTCTGGAGCCCAGCGGCACGGTGATGACCGACGTCGCGTGCACCGTGCGCAGGAAATCGCTGTGGAGGGCTGCCAGGGGGGAGCCGGAGGGGGCCGCAGCCTCCGCCTCCGCCGCCTCCTCCTCCTGCTGCTGCAGAGCGGGAGAACTGCCGTTCAGCACCTGGACAAGAGGCGAGTGGTCACCCTCCGCGGCCTCGGGAAGGTGCTCACGCCCGCCCTCCAGTCCGGCGTCCCGGCCCGCGGGACCGGTCACCGTCACCCGGTGGACCTGCCCGGAACCGGCCCGTAGGTCCACCGCCGCCCAGTCGGCGAGGCGCGGAACCAGCAGACGGCCCAGCCGGGCGAGGGCCTCGTCGGTCTCCAGGGTCTGGCCCAGTATGTCGGTGATCTCCGCGACCAGCGTCAGCCGCTCGTTGAGATCCTCCAGGGCACTCGTATAGGCCGCACGTTCCCGACGCGCGCCGTGGTCGACCGTGACGTCGGTGAAGAGCACGGCCATGCCCGTGAAGGAGCCGTCGTCCGCCAGGGGAGAAGCGGACCAGGAGATCGTGACCAGGCGACCGTCACCGCGCAGACAGCTGTCGCCCTCCCCGCGCGCGGCGACCCTCTCGGCCAGCGCCTGGAGCAGCGGGCACAGCTCCCTCAGGAGGGTGCTGCCGTCCGCATCCCGGTGCAGCAGCTCGTGCGCGTCCATCCCGCGCATCGCGCGGGCGGTCCGGCCCAGCAGCCGTTCGGCGGCCGGGTTGGCGACGAGGATCCGTCCGGCCGGATCCACCACCATCAGGGCGTTGCCCAGCTGCTCGACGACCTGCCGCCAGAAACCCTGCTCGATCGCCCTTTCACCTCCCGCACCCTCCACCGTGCCGCCCTCCTGTCATGGCGGCCGTCAGCGGACAGGACGCCGTCTGGCGCGCCGGGACAGCCGGACCGCGAAGAAGGCCATGTCGGCGACGAAGAGCACGATGGCGATGGCCAGGAGATAGCCCAGGCCGTTCGCTGCCGCACCGATGATTCCCAGCACGACGGCCACGAGGACGAGCAGAAGGAACAGCGCCATCGATCCGATCACCTCCTCCGGGCCGCGCCTGCGGGGTCAGCGGCGCGCGAGCTGACGTTCGCCCCCTGCTCCCGGCCGGTACGTCATGTCGTAGTGCCGGAAGATCTCTTCCTCCTGCTCGGCCGGCAGCACGTCGTCCGTTCCGATCGACGGGGCCTTCCGTACCTGCCCCCGGTCGTAGGAGACCTTGACATAGCCGGGGCCGAGGACGGCATCGTGGACGGGGACGAAGACCAGGCGGTGACGGGTGGGCAGTCCGGTCCGGACGGTGGCCATGGCCGGTTCGTCGGTGGCCGTGTCCACATAGACCGCTTCGAGTACGCCGATCCTGCGCTGTTTCGGGTCGACCACGGCATGGTCGCGCCACTCACGGATGTCGGCTGCACGGATCATGCCCTGCTCCCTGTCTGCGCGCTCCGCCGGTGGTACGACGGCCTCGGCTGACCCACATGTCATCGTATGACCGAAACAACCCTGCCGTCATCGGATGATGCTTCTGCGGGCACTACGGCGTCCGAGGCCCAGCTGCGCACCGGGTCGTTCCTCCGCCGACCGAACGGTCCATTGAGCCTGTCCGAGGAGTACGCTGAAATCACCGAGGATATTTCGCGCACCGGCTTCCATGCTTGTGACGTTTTCGGCGATCGAATATGCCGGGCCGGTTGCGACCGGCCCGGGGCAGGGTTCGCGTCATGACTGCGACCATTTCCCTCCCGCCGACAGCCGAAGCGGAAGACCGTTCCTCCTCGTCCTCCGTCCGTCTGTCCCTGGCTCCCGTCGGTCCCGCACCGGCTCTGCTGGACGGCGCCTGGTGGCCCCGCTCCCGCGATCTGGTGGCGGAACTCCCCTCCCTGACCGACGTGCTGGATCCGCTGTGGGGGCGGATCACCCGGGTCACGGTGAATCCCACCCACTGGCCGGTCGTCCCGCGCAAGGTGCCGGTCGCCGGGCATGTGGTGAAGGTGGGCTGGTTCCTGGCCGAGCAGGACCCGCATGAACTGCTGTTGCTCTCCTACCGCACGGGCCGCTGGAACCTCCTCGTGGTCCCGCCGCAGACGACTCCCGTCTCGGCCGCCTGGTTGATGGCCGCCGCGAGCGACCCACTGGGCACGTCGACCGCGAGCCGGCTGATGGAGGAGGCGGCGCGCCTGCGGACGGTGTCCGAGACCGACCGGGCCGTCGAGGCGGTCTGGGTCTCCGAAGGAGGACATGCGGCCCGCGATCCGGTCGCACGTCCACGGATCCCGGCCGTGACCGCTGCGCTGCCGTATCGGCCGATGGGGAGGTGAGGGCCGTGGAGACGTTCGTGACGGTGCTCGTGATCCTCGCGATGATCGCTCTCGGGGTGTTCCTCATCCATCTGCTCGACGCACAGCACGGCGACCGCATCGCCGCCTTCCACTACGGCCGCTCCGGAACGCCTGTCGCGGGACCGGCCGCGTCGGCTCCGCGGAAGGCCCGCGGCGGGGTGGGGACGGGTAGCGCCGGCCGCCGCCGCGACCATCGCGACGGCGGACGCGGGCGGCTCCGGCCCCGGCGCCGCACCCGTGACGGAGCCGGGTGAGCCCGTCTCCGGCAGGCACTCCCCGCCCGTCACCGAACGGGCGAACCGAACCAACTGATGCGCACAGCCCGCAGCCCGGGACCCCGGCGGCCGCACCGCTCCTGACAGGCCGGGGTCTTTCCGTGTCCTGCTTCCCTCCGAGCCGACCAGGCTTCCGACAGCGCCATCCGCGCCCCGGACGGTAACCCTTCAGGACACGATGCCCGCCGGGTGCGGACCTTCCGTCCGATCGCCAGGCACATCTCCGAACGGCCGATCCACCACCGCCCTCCCCGACTCGGGCCGCCGGACCGGCCGTTCACTCCTCACCACGTACATCCCCGCATCGGCGGTACGCCGCGACGGGCACCCCGAACCGAGGAGCCATGCCCCTACCCCAGCTGAAAGTCCACCGGCACGACCGCAGCCACCGCACCCCGATCACCCTCGCAGGAGAGATCGACACGGCCACCGCCCCGCTCCTACGCACCGCAGTGGCCGCATGCGTGCTTGACGGCGTCCGCTACGTCGACGTCGATCTCACGGCGGCCACCTTCTGCGACGCCGGCGGACTCAACGCCTTCCTCGCGGCACACCGGACGGCCACCGATGCCGGAACAGCCCTCCGACTGCACTGTCCGCCGCCGGTCATGGCCCGCATCATCGAGATCACCGGCTCCGGTTTCCTGCTCCACGAGCCGTTCGCCGTTCGACCATCACCCGGTCGGGTTCCCGCTGCCGCGGGCGGTGCGCCGTGACGGCCCCGCTCCGCCGCGAGCCGCCATGGAGCGAGGGATCGACTCCCGCCCACGCGGTACGTCTGCGCCGACTGAACCGCTGGCAGGCCGAGACCCTGCGGGAGGACCTCGCCGATCTGTACGTGGAGTCCTCCCGGGCGCAGGCAGGCCAGGAGTACCGGGGGCGGGAAGCGTTTCTGCGGCGGCTCACCGGCGACATCCGGCGGGCCGGATTCGCCCTGCTGATCGCCGAGGACACGGCCTTCGCCGGGTGCGCGTACGGATTCCCCGTACCGCGCGAGGGAACATGGTGGAGGGGGTTCGACGGGCCCCTGCCGCAGAGCGTGGAACAGCTCACCGTGTCCGGACACGTCTTCGCGATCACCGAGATCGTGGTGCATCCCCATACGGACGACCAGGGCCTCGCCCGCCGACTCCAGCAACGTCTGCTCTCCGACCACCACGCCTCGCTCGGGGCGACCCTGGTCGACCAAGCCGACGCCCTGGCCTGCGACACCTTCCTGTCGTGGGGATGGCAGGACATCGGAGCGGTCCGTCGACCGTCGGATCCCACGGTCCTCCGGTCGCCGGCCCCTGTGCTGCTGCGGGCCCTGGTCCTTCCCCTCGGGCAGCGCAGTGCTGCCCACCCGGACGGCCTCGCCCACGAGAACCGCACCCAACGGCCGGACTGACAACCGACGAGCGGCCCGCCGCGCGTACAACTCATCGCCGACCAGCGTTGGTTGAGGATCACGCCTGCCTGCACTCGAACGACCGAGCCCCCAGCCGCAGGACACGGCTGCACCGCTGTCGACCGCGCTTCGCCGACAGGCTGGGCGCATGATTGCCTTCCACGAGGTCGGCCGGGTGACGGCCGCGAGGCACATCATGCGCTTCACTCGGGCGCCCCTCAATACACCCTCCTGTCGCTGCGGGTGCGGGCGCGGGTGCTGCACCGGGAGGCCCGAAGGGCCCTTCCCGGGTGGAAGGGCCCTTCGGTGGTCTTACTCGGTGCGCAGCCCGTCCGGCCGCATCAGCCGCAGCAGGCTGAGCACGGTCACCAGCAGGACGACGGCGGTGGCGATGCCGGTCATCGACAGTACGTTCGCCCAGTTCCGCCCGTTGCTTGGCCGCAGCCTCTCCGCGCGGGCCAGCCGCCCCACACCCTGAAGACGGAACGTCCGGGCTTCGGCGAGCGCCCAGGACAGGCTCAGCTGGAGGGCGTCAGGGATGGCGGGCGGATGCGCCGCGGGGAAGGAATCCAGGTGAACGCTCGTCATCTGCCGCTTCAGCTCCCGCAACTGAGAGATGGCGGCATCGCGCTCCGCCTCCTGCTGAGCCCGCTCCGCCTGACGGCGCGCCCGGTTCAGTTGCGCGGCTGAGGGGGCGACCGTACGAGATCGTGTCGTACGCCGCGTGCTGGTGCGCCGTCGATTGCCGCCGAGAGAACTCGACGCGTAGAAGGGGCCGAGCCCGGTCGACATCCTGGCGCCGCCACTGCCCACGCTGAGCCTCGCCGCACGTGGCCCGATCGAGGTGCGCACTCCACGAATGGAGACCCGCACACTCATCCCGGGCACAAGGTCGGCTCGGCGGGTCCTCGGCAACGGGACACGGGAAAGTGGGCGGGATACATCAATCCGGTACATGGACTACTCTTGGTACATGTCCATGAAGCGCACGAACGTCTACGCGGACCCCGAGGACCTGGCGATCATCAAGGAGGCCGCCAAGCGCCGAGGTATAAGCGAGGCCGAGATCATCCGCCAGGGCATCCACCTTGCAGCCATGGCGAACAGGGTCTGGGACGAGCCGCTGTTCTCACGCACCTTCGAGGGGCCGGGGCGCACGCTGCCCAAGTCGGAGGTCCGTGACACGGTCGCCGATGCCGTCCGGCGTGAGACTGGCTCGGATTCCGGATCCGCCGCGTGATCATTGTCATCGCCGATACGTCCGGCCTTCTGGCGGCGCTGGACTCGGCTCATCCGGAACACCGGGCGGCGAACGAGGCGATCATGGCGGCGGGCCTGTTGGTCATGTCCCCGCTCCTGCTGGCCGAACTGGATCACGTGGCGACGCGTGAGCTCGGCAGGGAGGCCGCCCTCAGCGCGGTCGACGACCTACGGCGCTGGATGGGCCGGGGTCGTGTCGTCCTGCCGGAGATCACGGAGGACCACCTGGGCGCCGCCCAGTCCGTCCGTGTCCGTTACCGTGCGCTGGACCTCGACCTCGCCGACGCGGTGAACGTGGTGCTTGCCGCCGACTACGACACGGACGCGATTCTCACCCTCGACCGACGGGACTTCCGGGCCGTACGCCCGTTGGGCCGCCACAAGGCGTTCCGGGTGCTGCCCGACGACCTCCCGCTCTGACACAGGCTCCTGGGGAGTCAAGTGCCTGCTCCTGCCAGGGACTTGTGCGCCGCCCACGACGAAGCACGTGCAGGACGGGTGCCCGCCATCGCCCAGGGGCGGTGAGCTGAGGGCTCGCCTCCACGCGGCAACGGCTCCCCAATGAAACAAACCCCAGGCCGCTGACCTGGGGTTTCATCACAGAGCGGGTGACGAGAATCGAACTCGCGCTCTCAGCTTGGGAAGCTGAGGTCATCTGGAGGTCATTCAGACCTCTGGCCTGCCGAAACGGCTTGATCGCCACCCTTCGGTGCGCTGCTCCTTGCCCGTGATTCCCCGCTGTTCCCCGCCCGTTCTGGCACGCATGTGGCACGTGCTTACTGGGTCGGTGGCTGGCCCTGAACTGGTTGAGGGTGAAGTCGAACAGCGCTGTGCGCCCCTACTCAACGGCGACCCCTCGGTGTTCAGTTGGGCCTTCGACCGCGGGTCGGCTGGCAGCGCGGCCCCGCTCAAGGACGTAGCGCGTTCTCCATCGCTGTGCGTCCGTGGACCGTGATGGTGAGGTCGTGACGCGCATGGGGCGTTCATCTGCCTGGCCATCGGCAACGAGACCAACTCCGTTTCTGCGAGGTTGAGTTACGAGACCAGCTGTCAGTCCCTCCCTCTAGGCTGGGGACTCATTGGTTGGCCGGAGCAGGCATGAGGAGATGCAACTTTGACAGTCGTCCCTCCCACCCACCTGGTGGACCGGGCTGGAGTGTCTCGGGCCGCATACTTGGTCACCACCCAATTGGGCTGGATCTTCCGTGAGCAAGAGACCAGTGATATCGGAATTGATGCCCACATTGAGGTGGTCGACGGGGCTGGCCTCCCTAGCGGCGCCCCTGGACGAGGAACTGGCCGACTGTTGGCTGTACAGATCAAGTCTGGCGCCAGTCAATTCACAAAGGCGACAGATCTCGGGTGGTGGTTCTATTGCGACGCGAACCATGTCGAGTATTGGATGAATCACTCACTTCCAGTCACACTCATGCTGTTCGAGCCGGAATCTGAGGAAATTTACTGGCAGCACGTTAACGACGAGACAGTCATTGTCGCAGGGCGGGGTCATAAAGTACTTGTCCCTCTGAGGAATAAGCTGAATGAATCCTGCAGAGATGATCTCGGCGTTCCGGCCCGGCGTCAGACCGGTGGCGGGATGATAACGGAGAAACCTGCGCGAGTCACATCTGTGCGACAAGCGGACTATGAGCTGGCGGGTGCCATCGATCTGCTGGTTTCAGCTATGGGTAAGACGGTAGAAGAGGCGACGCCGAGAGACTTCCGCTTCGCCTTTGCTTCTCAGTTGCGCGCACTGCATCGCCGTGCTGGAGCGCCCGATCTCGATATCGTATCGATGAAGACCGGTTATGAGGTCGCGAAGCTCTCTTCCTATCTCAAGGGAGTTACTCACCCAAGTAGAGTTCGGGTTGTCGCAATCGTTGAAGCGTTCATTGAATGCGCATGCGAAAAAGAAATCAAGATCCCAGGTTACCTGACGGACGTGCGCGCATGGGAGAGAATGTGGCGTGTTGCGGACAAGCCGGGGATGCAGAAGATACTAAAGAACAAAGCGCAAAAGGGTACTCATCTGTCCCAGCGATCCTAAAATCCCTCCCGTCTAGCAGAGCGAAGACTGCCTAAGTCGCGTCATCGCATACCGCCTGCTCCTATCTCGTCCGCTGTCGACCCACACACCGTGGAGCGGGCGTGGTTCATGGCGTCCAGGTGGAGCGCGCCACTGTACGAACGACCTGGACGTCATGGGCCGCGTCTGCTCGGCTCTGCCTGGGTCGACGGCGGACGGGATAGGAGCTCCCTACGCTCGCCACGATGTGCCCGCGGGCGGCAACGCTGCCCCTTCCCATCCGGTGCCGGCCGGTCCCCCGCCGGAGGCATCATCTGTGACGGCGGGCCGCAGAAGCCGGGATGCTCGACTCATGACCTCTGGGCCCATCCACAATGGGTGGGCGTCGGCGCAGCCGGGTGCTTGACGCGAGCCCCGGAGAGATCCGGGGCTTCGTCGTGTCGGAGGTGCGTCGGACTCCCGGGACGCTACGGGCCCCGCTCCGCAGGAACTGCCGGCAGACCCGCGGCTCCGGTCAAGGTAGCGGGCTCTAGGAGTCCCGCCACTACAGCCTGGATGATGACGTCGTTGGCTATCCGCTCGCTTCCCACCCCGGCGATGTAGAGCCGGACAGGCACGACCAGCATGAGAGCCCACCAAGGGGAGTAGAGCCAGCTGAGCGTGGCTGCGAGACCTACGAGGGAGTAGGCGACGTTCTTGCGGAATTCTGCCTCTCCCACCGCTCGGTCGTACTCGTTGAACAAGTCGTAGTTGGCGATCAGGAGTTTGATGCGAAGCTGCCTGGTCTCGCCAAGAACGTCCCGTGCTACAAGGTTGACCAGACCACGTTCGCCCTGCTCACGCCGAGGATCTCTGACCTCTCCTGGCTTTGGGGCCGGCACTCGCCCTTGCTCCCGCAGGAAACGGACCAGGTCATCGAACGCGAGCCTCGACACCCGGGGCGTGAGGGCCATCTGAATGTTCCTGAGCCTCGCCGACTTTCGTGCTTCCTGCACATTCACAGTGGCGACTCGGACCATCAACATCGCGCCGATGAGGTACGCGGCGAAAGCGGCGGACGCCAGCAATGCGGCAGATCCCATCAATCCGCCGAGACGATACAGCGACGCCCACACACCATGTGCTTGCTCTCGTGTCGGAACCCGATGCTCGACGATCAGCCAGAGCGTTAAGAGCCAAATACACCCCGCCGACAGCGGCGCCCGGACGTCACGAAGGCCGGGCAGTAGGTTCGCCAGCATCTTTCCTCCTTGATCCGACGTGCTGGCCGCATGGGACAGCAGCACCCTGGCGAAGCCCTGCGTAGCCGAGCCTGAGATGCCTGCTGACAGCGGTGGTTGCGTCAATGAGAGTGTGGCCAGCGTGAAGGCTAAAAACGGGCCGCGTGGCCACATGCCCGGTACCTTCACTTGAACGCGGTCAGACGGAGAGCCTTGGCCGCCTGCCCAGAGACGGGACAAGGAGACGGCAAACGGCCGTTGACCTGGCAGAAGGACCGTCAAGATCATTACGCCGTCATTACTTGATCACTGACAAACGGCTGCTTTCAGCGGCCTCCGCCTGCACATACGCGAAGACCCGCACTCAGCTAGCGCGCTGATGGCGGGGTCTTTAGGCACTTCATGCGAAGTGCTCCCGGCAGGATTCGAACCTGCGCACACGGCTCCGGAGGGCCTTTCGGTCCTGCGAAACGTTGCTGGTCAGAGGGACGTCTGCGCCGGGCCGAGCCGGGCATGTCCACAGATGGTCCACGGCGTGCTGGCGGGGCGGAGCAGTGCCAGTTCTCACGAACCTTGCAGGCTGAGGCGCGTGCGTTGGAGCCCTGGGGTGCGCGACGTTATGCCTCGTCGCCCATCGGGGCAACGCCACTGACAGTCTTGAGCGCCGCAGACAACCGTCTTGACCCTGGCGGGTCGGATGTGTTTGTTCCTCGGCTCGGAACAGTCGCGGAGGACTACGATCTTCCTGCGCGGCGTGGGAGACGACTTGGGGGGTGGTGAGGCTTGGACTCGCTCGATCTGCGAAAGCTGTCTGACCTAGACTTCGAGAGTCTATGCAAAGACATGTTTGAACGCATACTTGGTGTAAGGCTTGAGATTTTTTCAAGCGGGCCGGATGGTGGAATAGATCTACGGTACGTTGGGCCCAACCAGAAGATAGTCATCCAATGTAAGCATTGGATGAAAAGTGGGCGCGCCAAACTTATTGGGCACTTGCTGGAAAGCGAACTCCCTAAGTTGGATCGAATTCGGCCAACGCCGATGCGCTACATTTTGGCCACCTCGGTCGAGATGACACCGTACGCCAAAGAGAAGGTTCTCGACGGGTTTCGGCCGTACATTCAAAGCACCGGAGATATCTATGGAATCTCCGAGATCACGTCGTTCTTGCAAAACAATCCCGAAGTCGTTCGCAAGAATATGAGGCTATGGCTTAACGACGCCACGATCCTTGAGGCAATGATCTCAAAGAATGTGATTCAGAGGTCACTTCATCTCGCTGATGATATCAAGGAAACGCTGCGCACGTATGTACCGAGTGCCAATTTGCGTAAAGCAATGAACCTCGTGGAAAAGAATCATGTGGTCTTAGTATCGGGGCCGCCAGGTGTCGGTAAGACGACACTGGCGCAGGTGATCTGTGCGCATTATGCGGATCGTGGATTTGATATTGTTGAGGTATCTGAAAACGTAGAAGATGTATACCGGGTCTGGCATGACGGAGAGCCGCAGGTGTTCATCTACGACGACTTCCTTGGTCAGACCTCGCTAGATGACAAGTTGCATAAGAATGAAGACAGTAGACTCCTGTCCTTGATTCGTCGAATCCGCAAGGATTCTACGAAGAGATTTATCTGCACGACTCGGGAATACGTTCTTCAGCAGGCGCGGCAAAGGTATGAGCGCATGGATCGAGGGGACCTTGATCCGCTCACGTTCACCCTCGATCTAGAGGTTCTTGGACGGGAAGAAAAAGCGCAGATACTCTACAATCATGTCTACTGGTCGGAGTGGCCGACCTTTGCAAAGAGGGATTTTTCGCGGCCGGACGTGTATCGCCCGATCATTAGGCACAGAAGCTTTAATCCCAGGGCTATCTCTGACCTCCTGTCCATGCCCTTCGATGCCGATCTGGGCGAACCTGGGGCTCAAGTTGAAGCAGCCCTAAATGACCCCATGGGATTGTGGAGGCATATTTTTGACCACCAGCTGAAAGAGAGTGACCGAGACGTCCTCTACGCCCTCTTCACCCTGGGTGGAAAGGCAACCTATTCAGCTCTGGGGGACGCGTATCTAGCGCTCTCGAATCGAGGCTTGTCGCAATTTAAGTCCAGTTTGAGAGTTCTTGACGGGACGCTCGTTCGCCTGTTTGACGATTACTCCAAGAGTTACGTTGAATTTAGTAACCCTTCCGTAAATGACTTCATGTTGATGAAGTTTTCTGAGGAGCGCGACCTGATCCTTAGAGTGTTGAAAAATCCATACTCTTTTGATCAGTTGGCACTTCTTTGGTCTTACCACGATGCGCCAGTCGATTCGGGCGTCCCGGCTCGCTTGAACCTTTCGCCGTTTCAGGCAGAAATCGAAAAGGCGGCGTTGGTCACGTTGGAACGTGATGGGACGGCTACTCCCTCCAAGGCTGGGAGGGTTGCGGTTTGCCTGGCTCTCGCCGGTTCAATGCACGTTCCGCAAGTTGAGGATTGGGCAGTGCAGAGACTGAACCTGCCGGGGTTCGTCTATGGGGCTACAACCGGTGACATAATTGCGCTGATCCGAGCCACGCATGGATCTGCCAATCGGAGAATTAAGAAGCTTCACGAGTCGGTGCGGCTGGAAGGCCTCACTTCGTTGTTTAATAGGGATCGCGGTGACTCCGGTCTCTTTGTGGCGGCTAGTCACGCCATGGACCTAGCTGAATTCGTCGAAGATCAGATTCGGGTAGACCTATGCCGGCAGGCTGATGAAATGTTTGATGACCTGCTAAGTCGATACTCTCGCGACCCTGACGACGCGGACCCAGATTTGATCGACCACGGGATTCAGTACATTCTGCGACATGGCGACCTCTGGGAGCATAGGTGGCCGAACGCGGCAACTATGATGGAGGATTGGAACCCGGAAGAGATGCAGGATTTCGAGGGTAGCGACGAAGAATCTGATTTTGATCCGGAGTATGTCGATGGTGAGATCTATTTGACCATGCACTCCTTGAGTTTTCTGGAGTAGCAGGTTGAGGATCTGGTTAACAACAGGTCGGCAGAGCCTCAATCGGTGTGATCAGAGGCCGGCGACCGGGA
The DNA here is from genome assembly GCF_053598255.1 of Streptomyces sp. NPDC001157. Classification (NCBI taxonomy): domain Bacteria; kingdom Bacillati; phylum Actinomycetota; class Actinomycetes; order Kitasatosporales; family Streptomycetaceae; genus Streptomyces; species Streptomyces sp. NPDC001157. Next base: position 17,728 of record NZ_JBSFJW010000048.1, on the reverse strand, counting down.
TCAGCGCCTCACGGGGGCCAGCTTTTCGGGAGCACCGTATACCCTGCGGGGCTCTGCGCCTCGATGCGAACTACGGGCGCGGCGGTCGCTGAGGTTATCCATGCTGGCCATGGGGATGCTGACGGTTTCCATCGGTCGCCGGCGGACGTTGCGGTTGCTGTACTTCTCTGCTGTACAGCACAGTGCCCCGGGCTTAGGCATGGCTGTACCAGTGTCGCAGATCGAATCGGGTGACCTGGGGCAGCCGGTTGGGACACCCGTCACTGGTGGTCGTCATTTGTCGTCGCCGGTCCCCCCTGGACGGCCCAGGGACGGCCCAGCTAATGAGGCGTCTTGCCTGCTCACTGTGGCCCCGAGCCTACGGTAGGGAGCATGCAACGGCACCGCGACCAAGGAAAGGCAGCAACTGGCTCTTGCCGATTGGTGGCCGACCTCAGCGGCGCCATCAAGGACCGCTGTCTTCGCGGTCACCTTCGACGAGGCTGCCAGTAAGGATCTGAACCCACTTCGCTGCCCCGACCGAACTGTTTTGTTCTACGCACAGCCAAAGAGTGCACAATGGGCGGAAAAAAACCTCTTCTCTATTCCGTTCCGGGAAACTGAGCACTAGAGCGTGCACGTCTCCTTTGTTTCCCTTCTTCGGAAGGCCCAGGGGAACCCCGGTAGTGGCGTCGACTTCCCGTGGGCTTACGGAGACCGTCTCTACTGGTGGCGTACGGGCGTCGAAGTGGGGATCAAGGCTGACCTGTGCCCGCCCGGAGGAAAACAGTCCACCGGGGCCGAAACTAGACTGGCCGAATACACCAGCCCCTCCGAGGCTGATCCCCTGGACACCGAACGCGCCCGTATTCTTTGGGTCAGTGTCCGTAATTTCGCCTTTGACACCAGTGAAAATACTTTTACCGTGGACGCCAACGCTTTCACCTTGGCCGGATACGCCAGTTTCCCCACCGGTGCCCAGGATGGCCGTTCTCCCCTGTCCGACGACTCCGGGTGAGTTCGCGTCATTTACATCCCCCATCCCCAAAACGCCAGCCATGGCTGCCTTCTCGGCACTCTTGTCACGGGTCCTTGTCGCCACCCAACCGACGACGCCAGTAACACCCATTCCGCTCACTCCGACTGCGTTGTTGGCCGCCGCAGCACCAATCCCATCGATGTCTCCGCTGGGCGATGAGCTGTCCGTGCCCGGGACCACCTCAAAGATCACATTTCCTGAGAAACCGTTCACGCCACGCAGGACTGTCGGTTTCGTACCATGATTGTCAGGTGCGCCGATCTCAATGTCGCTAGCCATGTGCCACTCCTCGGAAGTGCAGCGACCAGCGGCCTGGTCACTCATCATCAGGCTATGAGCGCCGTTCACCCTCGGATACCGCAGCTACTCCATCAGGTTGAGCCGTCCCAATCTGAAGGGCTCGTGGCGGCAATGATCCTGGAGGGGCCGCGCGCGAGGTCTGTACAGTCTTAATGGGTTGAGATTCAGGTAGGACCGACTAGATCCAGCGTGATCACTAGGCCGGTGTAGCGACTTTGGCCGGGAGCTGCTTTGGCGCGAGTGATCATGGCCCCGTAAGCTTCCGGCGCGTCGGGCAGTCTGTTGACCTGCCCGGTAAAGCACGACGTTGGGGCCATGATCTTCGAGGCTCGCGCCAAAGTGGCTGGCTAAAGTCGCGGAGCCGACCGCCCCAGCCGCAGCGGGGTTCTCCCCATTCCATGGCCGCGTCCGCCGTCCGGCCGGTGGCCTGGTGCGGGATCGGCGGGCCGTTCGAACGTCCGCGTATCTGGCAGCGTCGGACCGTATGCCGCCGCCACCATGATCCGGCCTCTTTCGGTAACACAAAGCGTCTTTTGACCTGCACCGTTGGGATCATCGTTCGCCCCCGTGCCCGTGTTGGTATTTGGCCGCTGCGTGCGGCGCCGGGCGGGCGGCGACGTGCGGCCGGTGGCGAAGACATGGAGGCGGCGCGGCGGCGACCGACCGGCGCCGCCGCGCTTGGCGCGGCCCTCGGTTTGATCCGACCTACTTCTGTAGGCAACCGGGTGGAAAGGGGTGCGTGGTGGCCCCTGAAACGCGGGCGTTGGGTCTAGCTGCTGTTGCTCTTTTCCATCTCTGAGGCCGGATCGTGGTGGCGGTGGTGTGCGGGCCGTGGGCGGCCGTTGATGCGCTTGGGCGGAGCGTCCGGCCCGAAGATCGACAAGCGCCGTCGGTCACCGGTCGAGCGAGCGCAGCGAGCCTTGAACCCGTAGAGAAAGTTGTAACGCAGTCGGTCGGGTGGGGCTTGTCTTGTCTCGGTTGATGCTTGACAGGCCGATCCCAGCTGATCGTTGACGGTGGCCGTGATCGGCTTCTCTGTGCGCGTCGTAGCGGTGCGTGTGGGGAGGCCGGGATTGGCGCTGGTGTGTTGGTTGTTGCGCATAGAAGCCAGGCGGTGCTGGTGGTACGCACGTGACGACGGTCGTCGCTCGCTTAGTCCCGGTATGCCGCCTTGGCCAGGCCGGGCTGGCCTACTGTTCGCTTCGTTCCGGACGGTGGAGTTCTTCGCGGCAATGCTTTAGCCACACCTCTGCGTCAGCTTGGAGCGCGTCGAGCTCCTGAGACCAAGTACGGCCCGCAGTTTCCAAGTCCGGTTCAGACGCGCCGTGGGTAGCAAAATCTGCCATCTCTTGATTTAGATGATCTAGGCGCGCTCGAAGCGCGTCTGCTTCGTCGAGGATTTTCTGTGACGCCTCGATGGCGAGAACTGATGAAGCATTCCCCAGCGCGATTGCTGCCTGGGTCGCTTCAAGGTCGGAGCGTTGCCAAATCTGGGCTCCCGCTGCAGTGGTGGCGGTATGACGAAGAATTAGATATAGATTCCTTCCAGCCTTGAAAAATTCGACATACGCATCTCGGCGTTGTTGCCGTGTCCATTGCTCGCGAACAGCTACTGCATGTCGTTCGCTCACCGCGCGGGTGCCTCGGTAGCCTAAAAGTGCTGAGCACAGGCCCGTAACAGCGGTAATCCCTGCGCCGACCACGACTCCCGTTAGTGCTGCACTCATTCGGGCCTCCCTTATGTTGCCAACCGCCACAGCCTTGTTGACCTCGGCCACCGAACCAGGCTAGATCCGTAAGAGATGCTGCGAAACGGGTTCTGAGTGCCGGGTCTCCGAAGTCGAACGGTTCCTCGATGTCGTGGGTATCCAGAGAGGCCTGGTAACCAATGAGTATGTAGTGAAAGTTAAGGGATTCACCCGGGTGCCCTTACGGCAGTGGCAAGCAGACTAAGGTGCCAATCCAGGCAACAACTCAGAAGCCTGCCGACACGTACGAGTGCCTGGACGAAGTGCGGCTCCGTCCAGGCTTGCGGGTCCGTCGAAGTTCCTTCTACTACTGGACACCTCCTGCTGAAGGCTCCGCACGGGGCTTGAAGTCATGCGAGCAGGCCGGGAGTTCCGCGTCCTGGCGGTGTGCTAGGGGCAGGAACAGTACGGGCCGGATCGTCCAGGTGATGCGGGTGCTGGCTTGGGTCACCGACACGGAGCAGGGTTCGAAGCGCAGGAGCGCTCGCCTTGTCCTGATGCGGCCGAAGTACAGCCAGTGCCATGCCTCGTCGGAGGCGTCCGGGTCCAGGGCCGGTGTGATGGTGCGGAGGGTGACCGCAACCCATCTGTCGGCTTGCGGTGCTGAGTAGGCGTCGAAGGATGCCCGGAGTGTCGGCTGTCCTGCGGCGTCGGTGAGGTCTTCGGTCCAGCATTCGCACCAGAAGCCGGGCAGGGGCTTGTCTATCAGCACGGGTGGCCTCCCCTGAGCGTGTCGGTGAAGAGTTCCGCGGTGATGGTGTGGCCGCCGTCGCTGTCGTGGACCACGACCCGGTGGGCGATCGTGCTGACCATGCCCAGGCCCCGGCCGTGCTCGGCCTCCTGGTCCTGGTGCTCGATCTTCGGGACCGTGCCGGTGCCTCCGTCGTCGGTGACGGACAGGGCGATGATCTGCGGGGACACCGCGAGGGCCAGGTGGAAGCTGCCGGAGTCCTGGCCGCTGGCGGTGTGGAGGATCGCGTTCGCGCTCAGCTCGCTCACGATCAGTTCCGCGTCCTCAGCTAAGGGCGAGCCGCGCAGGATGTCGCGGGTCCAGCGGCGGGCCCGGCTGACCTCTTCCGGGGATCCTGGGCAAGTGAGCCCCCAAACCCGGGGCTTACTCGTATACTCGTGCATACAAGTTCCTTCGTGCTGGTAGGCCGCCATGTGCAGCGGGTTCGGGCTAGACGAGTTTCACGCCATCGTGGGCGCGGATGGCCGGCGGGGACGTCGCGTCGAGTGCGTCCAGGACGCGGATCGCGTACGCCTCGTCGGCGAGTTCGGAGACTTCTTCACGGGTGGCCCAGCGCAGGGCGCGGGTTTCGTCGCCGGTGGTGGGTGTGCCGTCGGCGGCCTGGCAGCGGAAGACCAGCGAGACGATCAGGCCAGTCATGTTCTTGTAGACGCCGGTCAGGGTTGCCGGGAGGGCGATCTTGATGCCGGTTTCTTCGAGGACTTCGCGCTGCAGGGCCTCGGGGATGGTTTCCTCGCGTTCGAGGACGCCGCCCGGGGGTTCCCACTTGGCGTTGTCGCGGCGCTGGATCAGGAGGGCGCGGCCTTGGGCGTCGACGATGACTCCGGCGACGCTCACGGAGTGCGGACGGTCGGTGCTCACGTTCCTCGGCCCTCTCGGCTGGCTAGGCTCTCCACCGTAGCAACAAGACTCGCCCACACGTCTAGATACCTAAAGGAGTACGCGCGTGAGCCCTTCTCTTCCTTCTGGCCTCCTCGGCGACCTGGACCCCACGAGTGATCGTGCGGTCTTTAGGCAGATCGCCGACCAGCTGCGCGAGGCCATCGACCGCGGGCGATTCCACGAGGGCGACAAGCTGCCCTCTGAAGCCGACCTTGTCGAGCATTACGGGGTATCCCGTATGACGGTTCGAAACTCCTTCTCCATCCTTCAGGGGGAAGGGCTCGTGCATGCCGAGCACGGCAAGGGTGTCTTCGTCCGGCCCCGGCCGCCCGTGCGGCGTCTCGCTTCGGACCGGTTCGCGCGGCGGCACCGCGAGCAGGGCAAGTCCGCCTTCATCGTCGAGGCCGATGCCGCCGGCAGTCACCCGCAGGTCGACTCGCTGGAGGTCAAGGAGGAGAAGGCCAGTCCGGACGTCTCCGCGCGGCTGGGGTCCGTGCGTCGGGTGCTGGCCCGTCGGCGGCGGTATCTGCTGGACGGGCGGCCGGTCGAGTTCGCCACGTCCTTCCTGCCGCTCGACATTGCGCGTGGTACGCAGATCGCCGAGCCGAACCCCGGGCCCGGTGGCATCTACGCCCGGCTCGAAGAGCTGGGTCACCGCCTCGACCACTTCGAGGAGGAGATCCGGGCCCGGATGCCCTCGCCTGCCGAGGTGAAGACGCTCCGGCTGGCCTCCGGGGTGCCGGTCATTCACCTGGTCCGGACCGCCTTCGACACCGAAGGGCGGGCCGTCGAGGTGTGCGACACGGTCATGGCGGCTGACGCGTACGTGCTGTCGTACCAGCTCCCGGCGACCTGATCGCATGAGCGGCGTCGCGGTACTAGGCGGTCGGATCGTCCTTGTCGGGGCCTGGCGCGAACCAGTGGCCGATGTTGGTCCAGGTGAAGGCCTCTCGCCAGGCGGGCTTGTCGGCCACCCAGCCGAGGAGTGCTTGCAGGACCTTCTCCTGCGATTCCGTCTGTGTCTGGTAGTGCTCCGCGGGAACGCCGTCGCGGTACTCCAGCTGGTACGTGTTCTCGTCGCGGAACCAGACCTGGACGTACCAGTTGCCTTCTCGGTCCTCGTCCTGCCGCTCAAGGATCAGGTGATCGCCCTGATCCAGGTCGGTGAGCATTGCTCCTATCGCCTGCGTCGAAGGGTCCTTCACCGTGTGGCCCCGGCCGTTGGTCGCAATCAGCATGGGCAGAGCATGGCGGAAGGGTCTGACACTCGGGTGCGCGAGAGGCATCCCGAACTCGTACGCCCCAACAGGCATACTCGTATAGACGAGTGGGCAAGTTGTGTGGCAAGGTGGTCCACACGTTCCCGGCATCGGGTTCGCAGGCTGCTACATGTATAGACGAGTAGATAGGGGAAGTCCCTTGCGTACCATCCGTGTTGAGACCTCGGCCGCGACGATCCTGCTGACTGAGGCTCCCGAGCCGAAGGTCCGTGACCGTCAGACGGGCGAGATCGCGAAGGACGCCGTCAGCGGTGAGGCGCTGATGACGATCGGCGTCGTCCACATCGAGGAGGGCGAGTCGTCGCTGATCAAGGTCACCGTTCCCGAGAGCGGTGTGTCCGAGGGGCTGGCGCTGGGTGCGCCGGTCTCGCTGCCGGGGCTGGTCGCCCGGCCGTGGGAGTCCGTGTTCAACGGGCAGAAGCGGCACGGCATCGCCTTCCGCGCCGCCGCCGTCACCCCGGCCGTCTTCCCGGTCGCCGCTCAGGCTGACACCGAGGCCGCCGCCTGATGTCCGACCTGACGACGCTTCTGGAGGTGGGTGGTCCCCTCGCCGCGCTCGGCGGCGGGGCCGCCTACGCCCGGGCCAAGCGCCCGGGCGTGTACTGGTCCACCATCGGCCTGCCGATATCCACTGCCCGGCTGCTCGGCTCGTACGGCTCGGTCATGGAGGCGTGCGGGCTGACCGTGGCGCCGTCGCGGCTGCGGGTTCTCGCGGTCAAGGCCACCACCAACCGAGAGGTCCGGCCCGTCCCTCCGCGTCGGGGCGTCATCCGACCCACCTCAACCGGGCTGCGTATTCGGCTCCGGCTCGCCCCGGGGCAGGAACCGGCCGACATCGCCGCCTCGGCCGAACGGCTCCGGCACGCCTGGGGCGTTCACGCCGTGTACGTCACCAGCGTCAAGCCCGGTGTCGTCGAACTGCGGCTCGTCGGATACGACGTCCTGCGGAAGGTCCGGATGCCGCGCAAGGTCGCGGACGGCTTCCTCAAAGTCCCGGTCGCGCTGCGGGAGGACGCCACGCCCTTCGTGCGCGACTACCGCACCATCCCGCACCAACTCACCCTCGGCGCAACGCTGTCCGGCAAGTCCATGTACCTGCGCCACCTGATCACCGGACTCGCCCGGCAGCCGGTCGCCCTGGTCGGGATCGACTGCAAGCGGGGCGTGGAGCTGGCCCCGTTCGCGGCCCGGCTCTCCGCCCTCGCCACCGACCCGGAGCAGGCGGCCGAGTTGCTGCCCGTGCTCGTCAAGGAAATGGAGGACCGCTACGACCTGATCAAGGCCCGGCAGGGCATCGCCCCGGACACCCCGGACGAGGAGATCACCTCCGACATCTGGGGACTGCCCGAGCACCAACGACCCACGCCGATCGTGCTGTTCGTCGACGAGGTGGCCGAACTCTTCCTCGTCGCCACCCGCAAGGACGAGGAACGGCGGGACGAGATGGTCACCCAGCTCATCCGGCTCGCCCAGCTCGGCCGCGCCGCCGGTATCTACCTGGAAGTCTGCGGCCAGCGCTTCGGCGCGGAACTCGGCAAGGGCGCCACCATGCTCCGGGCCCAGCTCACGGGCCGTGTCTGCCACCGTGTCAACGACGAAGCCTCCGCCAAGATGGCGCTCGGCGACATCGCCCCCGAAGCCGTCATGGCCGCCTGCGGCATCGCTCCCGAACGGCCCGGACTGGCCGTGGCCGGGGACACCTCCGGCGGCTGGTCCCGCATCCGCACGCCGTACCTCTCCCTCGGCGACGCCGCCGAGATCTGCCGAGAGTCGGCGCACCTGGTTCCCGACCTGGCCGCGCTCCAGTCCTTCCGGCCCGACGTACCTGTACGACCGGTCGAGGCCTCGGCCCCGGTCGTCAAGCCGCGCCCGGTAACCGACTGATCCATTCCCGTCCCGGTCGGCGTGATCGCCTCACGCCATGTCCCTACCCCTCCCATGCCTGAACTCGGAAGGAGCCGCTCATGCGTGCCCAACTGGCCCGCGTCGACGCGGTACTCATCCAAGCGGTCATCGCCGCCGCGCTGTCCTTCGCCCACCTGCACGACATCGCGGCGGCGGCCGGACAGGACGGATGGAAAGCGTGGGCCTACCCGATCAGCGTCGACCTGCTCCTCGTCGCGGCCTGGCGCCGACTGCGCTCCGGGGACGCGAAAGGGTCCGGCTGGTGCTGGTTCGTCATCGCCCTGACCGCGTCCCTCGGCGCCAATGTCGCCACCGCCGGACTCCTCGACATGACTCACGTGCCGGCCTGGCTGTGCATCCTCGTCGCGGGCTGGCCCGCCGTCGCCTTCCTCGGTGGAACCCTCCTCGCCCACACCACCCCCACCACACCGGACAACGACGTCGAGGTCATCGAGGACCAGGAGGAGACGCCCGCACTCATCCCCGAGCCACCTGCCCAACCGGCCATCAAGGCAACGCCCGAGCGACCCGCCGTGTCAGTTCCAGCCGCCCTGGTCGACCACGCCCGCAAGGTCGCCGCCGATCACCACACCCGCACCGGCACCCCGATCGACACCCCCACCCTCCGCGCCCGCCTCGGCGTTCCCGCGCCCATGGCCGAAGCCATCGCCGCCCAGCTCTGAAGGGAGAGCCCTACATGACCGCCAACCGTCGCTTCCGCAACGTCACCCGCATCGGCCCCGTCCAGGTCGCCACCGCCTACGACGGCCGGGGCCGCGAGAAGCACACCGCCGCCTGCACCGCCCCGCGCTGCGGCTTCTCCGCCGACTACGACAGCCGCGCCGCCGCCGAACTGGCCGCACGCACCCACCGCTGCCCCGTCCGCTGAAAGGACCCGGAAGACCGTGACCGTCAGCCTCCCGCTCGTGTTCGTCCTCGGCTTCTTCGCCTGGGGTGCGGTCAAGTTCCTCGGCGTCCGTACCTGGGTCGTCGTCCTGATTGCCCTCTTCGGCTTCTGGCTCTCCCACACCTTCATGGCGCCCGCCATCGAGTCCGGCACGCGATCCGGCGTGGACGTCATAAACGGCACACATGACTAGACGAGTAGATGAGAAGGGGCGCCGTGTTCCTGCCCAAGTACCCCGACAACCCGACCCCGCCGCCCGCGCACACCCACACCCCGACCGACCCGGCGCCCATAGCGCGCCCGCTCCCGTCGGTCTCGATCGACAAGAACACCGTCGCGGTCGTGCTCGTCGGTGGAGTCGTCCTCACCGCGCTCCTAGCCGCCGTCGCCGTCACGGCCATCTCCGTCGCCGTCGCGGCCATCGTCCTGCGCTCGATGCTGCGCGACCACAACCGGCGCTGAACCCGCCCGGCCGCCGGGGCGGCGGCACACGACCAAGCATTTCGCCGCCCCGGCGCCTATCCCTCCCGACCGAGCCAGCCAGAAGGAGAACCGCCATCTTCACCCGCACCACTCCGGCCCCACTTCCGGAAGTCGCGAACCTGGCCGCACAGGGCACGCTCCCGGGTATCCTCCGCCAGCTCTCCACCCTCGGCGGCTGCACCCACCCGATCCGCCTCGACGGCCACCGCACCGAGTACGACGTCGACACCACGACCGGTGAGGTCGGCGTCGTCCTCCACCATCTCGACTCGACCGAGCTCCCGGCCGGCCAACTCCTCGTCCGCTGCAACAACCGCCGCACCACCCGCTGCCCGGCCTGTGCAGAGGTCTACCGTCGCGACACCTTCCACCTGATCACCTCGGGCTTGCGCGGCGGCAAGGGCCTCCCGGAACACGTCGCCGCCCACCCCCGTGTTTTCGCCACGTTCACCGCCCCGAGCTTCGGACCGGTCCACAACCGTCCTTCCAGCGGGCGCACGTGCCGTTGCGGTATCCACCACGACCAGGACGACGAAGCACTCGGCACCCCGCTCGACCCGGACACCTACGACTACGAAGCGGCCGTGCTCTGGAACGCCCATGCGGGCGCCCTCTGGCGACGCTTCTCGACCTACCTGCGCCGAGAGGTCGCCAAGCGCGCAGGGCTCTCGCAGCGCCGTTTCCGTGACCACGCACGCGTGTCGTTCGCCAAGGTCGCCGAGTACCAGAAGCGCGGCGCCGTCCACTTCCACGCGGTCATCCGCATCGACGGCCCCACCGGCGGTGACACCCCGCCTCCGCCCTGGGCGACCGCCGCACTGCTGACCGAGGCCATACGAGCCGCTGCACGCAAGGTCCGCGTGGACGGCCCGGTCATCGACGACCGTACGCACTCCTTCGTCTTCGGCCGCCAACTCGACATCCGCACTATCCGATCCGCCGACTTCAACGACGGCCAGGAGCTGACCGAGCGCGCGGTCGCCGCGTACATCGCCAAGTACGCCACCAAGGGCGCCGAAACGGCCACGGGAGCTCTCGACCGCCCCCTGAAGTTCGCCGCCGAGCTCGCCCAACTCGACATCAGCGACCACGCCCGTCGCCTGATCCGAACGGCCTGGGACCTCGGAGCACGCAAGAGCCTCGAACACCTCCGCCTGCGCGCCTGGGCCCACATGCTCGGCTTCCGCGGCCACTTCTCCACCAAGTCCCGCCGCTACTCCACCACCCTCGGCGCTCTCCGCGATGCCCGCGCCGAATGGCGCCGAGCGCAAGCAGCCGCCGCACATCCCGAGCGCGGCAGCGACACGACGTACGTCCTCGCGCACTGGGTCTTCGCCGGAACGGGTCTGTCCTCCGCCGAAGCCTGGCTTGCCGCATCCCTCGAACCCGCCCCCGGAACGGAAGGAGAGCCCACCGCATGAAGGACCGGTACCTGTCCGTCGACCAGGTCGCCGAGCTGCTCGGTACGACCACCCGATTCCCCCGGCGGCTGATCGAGGAACGGCGCATCCGGTACGTGAAGGTCGGCCGGCATGTCCGTATCCCCGAGAGCGCGGTCGAGGACTTCATCAGCTCCCGCACTGTCGAGCCGCTGAGGCGGCCTCGCCCGAGCTACAGGCGGGCCGCCTGATGGCCAACAGCAAGGGCAGGCGTCGCCGCTTCGGCGCGATCAGACGACTCCCGTCCGGCCGCTATCAGGCGCGCTATCCGGGCCCGGATGGCGTGATGCGCCCTGCACCGGAAACCTTCGCCACAACAGCGGACGCCGACGACTGGCTCGCCGAGAAGCAGACCGAGATCAGGCGCGGTGAGTGGCGCGACCCCGACGCAGGCTCGGTCAACTTCCGTGTCTACGCGGAGAAATGGGTCGAGGAACGAGACCTGGAGGTTCTGAGCGAGGACCTGTATCACTACCTCCTCGACAAGCACATCCTCCCGACCTTCGGCGAATCAGACCTGGACGAGATCACCGCGCCCGCAGTCCGCGAGTGGCGCGCCGAGCGGCTCCGCACCACAGGCGCCAAGACCGCCACCGCCAAGGCGTACCGCCTGCTGAAAAGCATCATGGAAACCGCCGTCGACGACGACCTGATCAAGCGCAACCCGTGCCGGATCAAGGGCGCCGGAAAGGAGAAGGCAGCCGAGCGGCGCATCGCCACCGTGGTCCAGGTCGACGGTCTTGCCGACAACATCGGCCCCCGCTGGCGCCTCATGATCTATCTGGGTGCCTACGGCCCTCTCCGCCCCGAAGAGCTGGCGGGCCTGCGTCGCCGGGACATCGACGTCCAAGCGCTGAAGATCACGGTGAGGTGCGCCGAGCCGGAGCGGACGAACGGTCGCCGCGCCCCCGGCGACACCAAGTCCGAGGCGGGCACCCGCACCGTGTACCTGCCCGAATTCCTCCGCTCGGAGCTCCGTGTCCATATGGAGCTGTACGCGGGCAAGGGGCCTGATGGTCTCGTCTTCCTCGGCGAGAAGGGCGCCCCCTTCCGCCGCAGCACCTTCGGCCGGAAGTGGCGCAAGGCCCGAACCGTCGTCGGCATGCCCGAGGGCTTCCGGTTCTACGACCTTCGCCACACCGGGCACACGCTCTCGACGCGCTCGGGCGCCACCCTCAAGGACACGATGGTCCGCGCCGGCCAGTCCTCCGAGAAAGCGGCGCTGATCTATCAGCACTCCGATGACGACCGACAGCAGGAAGTTGCAGCCGGTCTCGACGCGACCGTACGTAAGGCACGCCAGGAAGCTGCTGCCGTGCCAGAACCGTAGATCCCCGACCCCGACGATCAACCATCTGGCACGAATCTGGCACGCGACCACTGATCACAGCGGACAGCAAAAAGGCCCGGGTCTCTGACCTGGGCCTTAATCATGGAGCGGGTGACGAGAATCGAACTCGCGCTCTCAGCTTGGGAAGCTGATGTTCTACCATTAAACTACACCCGCGTAAGACGCCGACCCGAGTCGGTGCCCGAACGCATCGTCACCTTACCTCATCCCCGGCCCCCGGCGCTGAAGCCATGGGGCCCGCGTGCGTTTCAGGAGGCGATCAGGCTGCGGGGGGCCGGAGTTGGGGCGTACGGTGGAGGGGTGGGTGAGGGTCCGGGGGAGGCTCGGAGAGCCCCTTGGAGAGTCGTTCCTTTGATCCCGTAATGTGGCATTTGTCGTCAGGTGAGCAGTAGCCAGACGCGGCTCTTGGGGAAGGGACTCTTGGACTTGATGGAGCGCACCGTCGTCCGTTGTGCCGATGGGCACGTGTTCAGCACCGCTTCGTTCCCGATGCAGCAGGCCGAGCGGCTCGGACCCGGCCGGCTCGTCCGGTGTCCACGGTGTGCCCGGCTCCGCAGTGTGGTGCCGGTCAGCCTTGAGAAGCATTAGGGGCAGAGCAGGGACAGGGCAGTAGCGGGCGCGTGGGGTGGCTGGATTGTGGCCGGTCCGCGCGCCTTGCGTATCCTCAGGACGTGCTTCTCTCAGACAAGGACATCCGGGCCGAGATCGACGCCGGGCGGGTGGTGATCGATCCCTACGACAAATCCATGGTGCAGCCCTCGAGTGTCGACGTGCGGCTGGACCGGTTCTTCCGGGTGTTCGAGAACCACCGCTACCCGCACATCGATCCCTCCGTCGAGCAGGCCGATCTGACGCGGCTCGTGGAGCCGGAGGGCGACGAGCCGTTCATTCTGCATCCGGGCGAATTCGTCCTCGCCAGTACGTACGAGGTCATCACGCTTCCCGACGATCTTGCCTCGCGGCTCGAAGGGAAGAGTTCGCTCGGGCGGCTCGGGCTTGTCACTCACTCCACCGCCGGGTTCATCGACCCCGGCTTCTCCGGCCATGTGACGCTGGAGCTCTCCAACCTGGCCACCCTGCCCATCAAGCTGTGGCCGGGCATGAAGATCGGGCAGCTGTGCATGTTCCGGCTGAGCTCGCCGGCCGAGTTCCCGTACGGGAGCGAGCGGTACGGCTCCCGGTACCAGGGGCAGCGCGGGCCCACCGCCTCCCGGTCCTACCTCAACTTCCATCGGACCCAGGTGTGAGCGGAGCGAGCGAGGCGGGTGCGGTGAGCGCTGTGCGGGAGAACCTGACCTACGAGGCCTTCGGGCGCGCCGTGCGCGAGCTCGCGCAGGCCATCGCCGACGACGGGTACGAGCCGGACATCGTGCTCACCATCGCGCGCGGGGGTGTGTTCGTCGCGGGCGGGCTTGCCTACGCCCTCGACTGCAAGAACATCCATCTGGTGAACGTCGAGTTCTATACGGGTGTGGGGACCACCCTCGAGATGCCCGTCATGCTCGCTCCCGTCCCCAACGCCATCGACTTCTCCGACAAGAAGGTGCTCATCACCGACGACGTCGCCGACACGGGCAAGACGCTGAAGCTCGTGCGCGACTTCTGTCTCGACACCGTCGCCGAGGTCCGGTCCGCTGTCGTCTACGAGAAGTCGCAGTCGCTGGTGAAGTGCGAGTACGTGTGGAAGCGGACCGATGACTGGATCAACTTCCCGTGGAGCGTGCTTCCGCCCGTGATCAAGCGTTCCGGGCAGGTTCTCGACGCCTGACCCGGACGGTCTCTTCCCCCGTCGGATTAGGGCAGTTGGCACTAACCTGGTTCTCACCGAGCGGCCGGGCCGCTCGGCACCATGGGTGAGCGGGGTGCGCGGGGGGACCGTGGGAACGTACGGGGATTCGTCCAGTTCCGGTGTGTGGCTCAGCAGGGGGCTGGGGCAGCCGTCGTTCAAGGATCTGGGTCGGTATGTCGCCTGGTCGCCGGACGGACGTCTGCTCGCCGTGCCGGCCGACCTGGGGCAAGTCGACATCGTGGACGCCGAGAGCGGTACGGAGGTCGCGGTCCTGCAGGCGGAAGGGGCCCGGAGCCGCGTGAACCAGGTGTCCTGGTCGCCGGACGGCTCGCGGCTCGTGGGTGCCTGTGGGTACGACGGCGTTCGCGTATGGGATCTCGACACACCCGACCGAAGCCTGCATCTGACGGCGCACAACGGCTGGGTCGGCCAGGTCGCATGGTCGCATTCCGCGGACCTGCTCGCGTCCGGTGCGCAGGACGGTACGGCCAGGATCTGGGACGCCCGTGGCAAGCAGCCGCTGTACACCATCGAGGATCACCTCGGGCACTACGTGAACGGCCTCGCGTGGTCGCCGGACGACGAGATGCTCGTCACGTGCTCGTCCGACGAAACCGTCAGGGTGTGGGACCTGACCTCCGGCCCGAGGCTGCACCGCCGCCGGGACTATCCGGATCAGATCGTGCAGTTCGTCGCCTGGTCCGGGGACGGCAGGATGCTGGTGGCCAGCATGGGCGGAGACGGCAGAGTCGAGTGTCTGGATCTCGGCCGCGATGCGCAGGCCTACCGGACCGGCGGGGCGACCGAGCGCGTCACGTTCCTCGAGGGGCACACGGACGTCGTCCGGGAACTGGGGTTTTCAGCCGACGGGCGACTTCTGGGCACCGCCTCGGCGGACCGTACGATCCGCCTCTGGCGCACGGACGACTGGTCGACGGTCGCGGTGGTGGACCTCCCGCGGGGCGATGACGATGACCGCGGCGTCGGCCCCGGCTTCGAGTACGCAGGCGGTTCCGAGACGTACTGGCGCACCGCCCCCGCCTTGGCCTTCCACCCCACCCTCCCCCGCTTCGCCGTCCGCACCAACCATTCCGGCCTCTCCATCTGGGACTACGACTACGACGCGCTCGTCGCGCACCAGCCGGCCGCCGAGTCCGTGCGTTACATGACGGCGAAGGTCGTCCTCGTGGGTGACTCCGGGGTGGGGAAGACCGGGCTCGGCTGGCGGCTGGCGCACGACGAGTTCCGGGAGCACTCCTCGACGCACGGCCAGCAGTTCTGGGTCGTGGACGACGTACGGACGCAGCGGGCGGACGGCACGGACTGCGAGGTCGTGCTGTGGGACCTCGCCGGCCAGCATCTCTACCGGTCCGTGCACGCGATCTTCCTCGACAACGTCGACCTGGCGCTGGTGCTCTTCGACCCGACCAACCGGCAGGAGCCGCTGAAAGGCGTGCGGTTCTGGCTGCGGCAGTTGTCCGGGAAAGGGCAGCTTCCGGCTGCCGTGCTGGTCGGGGCGCGCGTCGACCGGGGTGCGCCGGCGGTCTCGCATCAGGAGCTCGAACAGTTCTGCCAGCAGCACGAGATCAGTGGCGGGTACGTCAGTACCAGCGCGGTGAGCGGCGAGGGCCTCGACACGCTGATGGAGATGCTGCGCGGCCAGATCCAGTGGGAGCGGATGACCACCACGGTCACCACCGTCACGTTCAAGCGCATCAAGGAGTTCGTCCTCGCGCTCAAGGAACAGCCGGACCGCGGCGGGGTCCTGCTGGTACCCGCGGACCTGCGACGGCAGCTGCAGGCGACCGACTCCGACTGGCGGTTCACCGACGCCGAGATGATGACCGCCGTAGGGCATCTGGAGAACCACGGCTATGTGGCGGTGCTGCGGACCTCCTCCGGTTCGCAGGCGATTCTGCTGGCGCCCGAGCTGCTGGTCGAGCTGGCCTCGTCCGTCTTCCTCCAGGCCGACAAACACCCGCAGGAGCTGGGCGCCATCAGTGAGGCCTCGCTGCTGGGCGGGGAGCACGGGTTCCCGGAGCTCCAGGCGTTGCCGCAGGCTGAGCAGCAGGTGCTTCTCGACGCCACGGTGGTGCGCTTCCTGGAGCACAGTCTCTGCTTCCGGGACACGCTCGGCGCCGAGCTCCTGCTGATCTTTCCGGGGCTGATCAAGCAGAAGCGCCCGCTGTTCGACACCGTCGAGACGGTCGACGACGTCACCTACGTCGTCAACGGCCAGGTGGCGAACGTCTATCCCGCCCTCGTGGTGCTGCTGGGGCACACTCCGACGTTCACGCGGGTCAACTACTGGCAGAACCAGGCGCAGTTCGAGATGGGCAGCGGCCAGATCTGCGGCCTCAGGCTCCTCCAGGAGCGGGAGGGCGAGATCGAGCTCGTGCTCCACTACAGCCGGGCGGTGCCCTCCTACGGCCGGATCATGTTCCAGGGGCTGTTCGAGAGCCTGCTCTACCAGCGCGAGGTGACGGTGACCTCCTTCCCGCCCGTGGCGTGCAGCAACGGACACAAGCAGGACCGTACGGCGGTGATGGGCTCCCTGCGCGACGGGATGCGGACGATGTTCTGCTTCCGGTGCGGGGACCGCATCGCCCTGCCGGAGCTCGAGGGGCCCGTCGCGCTCGGCGCGGAGGACAACCGGCTCGTCGGCCGGGACCAGGCCGTCGCACGGCTGCGCAGCGTGTACGAGGCACACCTCGTCCGTGTGAAGAGCTTCCGTGCCGACCGTGCGGTGCCACGGGCCTACGTCAGCCATCTGCCCGAGGACGCGGCGTGGGCCACCCAGCTGGCCCGTGACCTGCGCGAGGCCGGTGTGCTGGTCGCGGACGACGTGCGCGACGTACGGGACGAGGACGTCGTGCTGGTGGTCGTGACCCTCGCCTGCGGGCCGGCCCTCGACCGGCTGCCTGCGGACGACACCGCCCTGATCCGCGCACGGCGGCAGCACCCCATAGGGCAGCGGCCCCGCCTCGTGCCGCTGTTGCGCGACGCGGCGGTCGCGGCGGCCTGCCCGGCCGAGTTCCTGGGCCTGGTGCCGGGCCGGTTCCAGGACGACACCCGATACGTCGTCGAGCTGTTCGACCTGGTGCTGACCCTGTACGCCATCCCGCTCACGCATCCGGCGTTCCACCCTTACCGGGCGGAGCTGCAACGGCAGACCCTGCGTGTCATCCGTAGTGAGGAAGCCCTGGCCGAGCACCGCGCGGACGTCTACCTGTCGTATTCCTGGAGCGAGGAGAGCAACGCACTCGCCGACGAGCTGGACGCCGCCTTCCAGGAGCGGGGCGTCACGATGGTGCGCGATCGGCGGGACGTCGCTTACAAGGCGTCCATCAGCCGGTTCATGGAGCGCCTGGGCCGGGGCAGGTGCGTGATCCTGGTGATCAGCGACGCCTACCTGAAATCGCCGAGCTGTCTCTTCGAGCTGCTGCAGGTGGCCGGGCACGGGGAATTCACCGACCGGGTGTTCCCGGTCGTGCTCCCCGATGCCCGGATCCTCCGGCCCGTGGACCGCATCCAGTACGTGCGGTACTGGGAGGAACAGATACGGGAGCTGGACGAGGCACTCAGATCCGTCTCGGCGGCCAACCTCCACGGCTTCCGGGAGGACATGGACCTCTACACGGAGATACGCGCCCAGCTCCCGCGGCTCGCCGACATCCTGCGCGACATGAACGCGCTGACCCCTGAGCTGCACCGCGCATCGGCCTTCTCCGAGCTCTTCGAGTCGGTGATGGCCCGCTTGACTTCCTGACCTGGGCGGGTCCTAGTACTGCAACGGTGCTTGTCGTGACTGTTGGCCAGTTCGCTCGTTGGTCTGGTTATGGGTGGGGGCCACGCTGGTGTCGGGTTGTGGGCGC
>NZ_JBSFJW010000047.1:0-59354 GCF_053598255.1 Streptomyces sp. NPDC001157 | reverse complement strand
GCCCCAGTAGATGACCTCGGCCTCGTCGATCGCGAAGCCTCGGTCGTCCGAAGCGGTGAGACAGGGGGCATGACCGACCGCGCAGTCGACGTCGACAAGGTAACGCATCACCTTGTCCACGTGCGGCCGCACCCGCTCCGGTACGCCGCGCTCCTCGATGACCGTGCGGTCACTGGTGCGGTATCCGGCCGCGACGAGCGCCGGCAGGTCCTTCTTCGGCAGCCCGGCCTTCTTGAAGCGCTGGTCGAGCCAGCACACGTACAGGCTCATGGTGGAGATCGCGTCCGGCGGCGACATGTAGTCCTTGTCGCCGTCACCGTCCCCGTCCACCGCCCAGGCCCGGAACACCGACGGCGTCCACATGGCGATGCCGTACTCCCCGGTCTCCGGGCGGGAGGCCTTCGCGTCGAAGTTGCTCTCCGCTTTGATCAGCGCGGCCAGCAGGGCGGGGGTGATCTCCTCGTCGGTGCAGCGCTGGGCCGCGCGGGCGATGACGGGGCGCAGCGCCTCGGGTACGTCGGAGTTCTCGGGGATCTCACCGGCCGGCGGGCTGGGCGTGCCGGTGGCGGCGGGGGTGTCGTGGTCGCGGCCGTCGTCCTGGCTGCCCCCGCCTCCCCCGAGGAGGGCCGCCCCGGCGACCGTGGCGGTGGTCAGGACGACGAGGCCGGCCGCGACCGCGGGTATCAGGCGTCTTCGGCGTCGGCGCGGGCCGCCGGTGACGGCCTCCAGCCGGGCGGCGACATCGGCGGCCGTGTGCGGGAGCCGGGCGGCATGGTCCGGGGCCAGGCAGTCGGCGATCAGTCGGCGCATGTCCTCGTCGAGACCGGCATCGAGCCGCAGGGGTGCGGTGCCGCGGGCGTAGGTCCGGGCCGCGAGCGAGCGGGCCCGGGCCGTCGCGCCCGGGAAGGGGTGGAGTCCGCCGGTGAGCACCTGGTGGGCGAGGACGCCGAAGGCCCAGATGTCGGCGGTGGGGCGGACGACGGCGCCCTGCGTGCCGGTGCGCTGGGACCACCACTCGGGAGGCAGGTGGTCGAGGGTGCCGAGCGGCGGCAAGTGGGCGTGGGTGCCGTCGAGTTCGGCGGCCAGACCGAAGTCCGCGAGCCACACCTGGCCGCCGGGGCCCAGCAGGACGTTGGCGGGTTTGAGGTCGCCGTGCACCCAACCTGCGTCGTGCATGTGGGCGAGACCGGCGGCGACCCCGCGCAGGACACGGTCGGCGTCCGCGATCGGCCCGCCCGTCCCGGCGGCGTCGTCCAGTGCGTCCTTCAGACTGGCCTCGGCCCGGTCCATGACCAGCGCGATCGCGCCGTCCAGGGCGGGCAGTTCCGGTGCCTCGACGGTGCACACCGCGTGGGTGCGGACGAGGTGGGGGTGGTCGGCCTCCGCGCTGAACCGGACCTCGCGAGCCACGAGTTCACCGAGCGCGGCACGCTGCCCGGGCCCGAGGGCACCGGTCGGGAGCACCTTCACGGCGACGGTGGTGCCGTCTGCGACCGTACGGGCCTCGTACACGGTCCCCCAGCCCCCGGAGCCGATGACCGCGCCCACCTCCCAGTCCTCGATGAGGAAGCCCTCCGGGAGACCGGTCGGGCGGGGCGCTTCCCACCCGTCGTCCCATTCCTCGGGCGTCGTCATGCGCCGGTCTCCTGAGCGCCGGTGAGGCGGCCGGCGCCGCGGGGCGGCAGCAGGCTGAGGTGCTCCTCGCGCACCAGACCGAAGCGCAGGGCGACAGAGGCGAGCCGGCTGCGCTTGGCGCCGGTGAGGCCGCCGGCGGTCGCGGTCGTGGCCTCCCCGCCGAGGTCCAGGCGCAGTTTGGCGAAGGCGAGGTAGTCGATGTGGTAATTGACCGCGGAGCGCGTCAGGTCCCGGCATGACTCCAGCGGCCGCAGCCGCTCCACGATCTGCCCGACGCCGGGCAGCGCCGAGTCGGAGGGGGCGCGCAGCCTGGGCTCGCACAGGGCCACCAGGACGAGGAAGTACTTCGACGTGGGGTCCAGGGCGAAGGGGTGAACCGTCTGTTCCCCGCCGCCCGGTACGGACTGCTCGCCGAGATAGCCGTGCTGGGGTGCGAACACCTTGAACGTGGCGGTGCCGGACAGGGCGGGCAGCACCACGCGGGAGAACTCGAAGGGCACGGGCGCCCCGAGCCGTCCTGGCGCGACGGTGAGGTACTCGCCGGCCCCCTCCAGGTTCTCCACCACGTACGACACGCTGCGGCTGAAGTTGGACAGCCGCCAGTAGTCCCCCGCGGCTTCCAGTTGCCCGGCCCGGCGGGAGATCCCCGGGTCGGTGAGGACGATGCGGACCCCCGTCCCGCCGCGTCCGAAGTCCGCGATGTCCCCCGGCCCCAGGTGGATCAGTTCGGGACTGCCCGTCTCGTCCACCCCCCACTGGGTGGTACCGGGCAACTGCACGATGATCGTTTCCACGCGGACTCCCCCGATGATGTCGCCCCCGATCTGGTCGCGAGGATTGTATGGTCGGCTCCCGCGTGCACGGAATCGGCGGGGCCGCGGTCAGACGGAGAGTTCCGAGCGGGGCGTCATGGTTCCCGAAAGGCGGCGTCCCGGGACCTCCGGAAGCGGACTGGGAACATGCACCAGCCTCCTTCGAGGAGCACTTCGGAATCCCACCTGGGTGCCGAGGTGGGTGAGTTGTCGGAGGTGGCCCGCGCTGCCGCGGAGGCCGAACAGGGCGCCGACGCCGTGCCGCCCACCGAGCGGCCGGGGGTCTGCACCACCACTGGCATCGCCCTGCCCGAGCTGTTCTACGCGCTGCGCGACGACCCGAAGGTGCAGGCCTATGCCGAGCGCCAGTTGGCCGTGCTGCTCGCCTGCGACGAGAAGCACGGCACCGACCTGTTGACCACCTTGCGCCACTGTCCGGCGGCAGCCGGCAACGACAAACGTGCGCGTGATTGAGCCGACGAGCGTGCGCCCCGGCACGAGGTGGCATGGTCGAGCCACCCGCTCACCTATGTCCCCTGACCGCCCGCCGCACGGAACCTGACGACGTCGAGTGCGGTGAGCGCCACGTGCAGCTCGGTGCGCTGCTCACCGGATTCCAGGTCGCAGCCCACGAGGCGTTCGATGGTGCGCAGACGTTGGTAGACGGTCTCCCGCGACAGCCCGCCTCGGCGTGCGGCCGTCGTCTTGTTCCCTGCCGCGTCCAGATAGTGACGCAGTGTCGTCAGCAGCCCGGTGCCGTGGCGGGTGTCGTGGTCGATGAGGTGGCCGAGCCGTCGTTCGGCGTAATCCTGGATACGGGTGTCCTCACGGAGTGCGTACAGGAGGCGGCGCAGGCCGATGTCGGACAGCTCGTGAAAGGAGCGGTCCGGCGGGAGGGGCTGGCTGGGCGGGGTGGCCTCGGCCACGCGGGCCGCTTCGCGGAAGGAGCGGGCGCTGTCGTGGAGATCCGTGACCTCCGAGCCGACGGTCACGATCGCCTCCGGTGCCGGCTCCCGTGCGGCATTGCTCAACTGCTCCACGACAGGTCGCCACGGCCGGCTGGGGCGCAGGGCCAGCAGCACACCGACCCGGCCGGGAGTGAGTTCGCCGACGAGTGCCTGAGTCCCCGTTGCCCTGAGCTCTTGGGACAGATGAGCCTCCAGCGCCGCGCCCTCGTCCGCTGCGCCGAAGTCGACGAGGATCGCGCGGTACCGGCTGTCCTCGGTGGGCAGCCCCAGTGCGGCGAAGCGGGCGCGGGCGTCCGCGGGGGAGTGGTGGCGCTGTCCGGCCAGGTCGCGCAGAGCGTTCCGGTGGGCTGTGCGTTCCCAGGGCGTGGGGTGGATGAGACGGGCGATGGTCAGGGCCATCGCCGTCCGCTCCAGCACGGTGACGTGCTCCGGTCCGAACGCCGGCCCGTCGGCTCCCGACGGGAGCATGGCCACCCGGCCCCAGCGCTCGCCCTGGTACTCCACGGAGGCGACGAGCCAGTCCGCCGTACCGCCGCTGTCGGTCTTCGGCCCGTCGTGAGGGACCGCTCGGGAACGCTGCTCCCAGGTGTCGAGGGCCTCCTCCACCGTGCTGCCGGAGGGCTCGCAGAGCAGTGCCTGGTGCATCAGGTTCTCCAGGACGACCGTGCGGCCGCTCATCTCGGCCGCCGCGCGCACCACCTCCTCCGCTCCCGCCCCGCGCAAGGTCAGTGCGGTGAACGCCTCGTGGATGCGCTGAGTCCGGCGCATCGCCTCGGCCTGGCTGCCGAGGATGAGGGAGTGGACGACCCGGGTGACCTCCAGGAAGTTGACGTCCTCGGCGAGGGTGATCAGCGGGAGACCGCGGGCACGGCAGGCGCGGACCAGAGTGTCAGGTGGGCGGTGGTAGCGCCGTACGAGCTCGATCACCAGGGCGGCCGCTCGGACGTCGGCGAGTTCGTCCACGTACCGGCGCACGCCCGCGGAATCGTCGGGCAGGGGCATGCCGGTGGTCAGGACGAGTTCGCCCCCCTTGAGGAAAGAGGCGGGATCCGTCAGTTCGGTGATGTGGACCCAGCGCACCGGTCGGTCGAGGTGAGCGACACCGGTGACGACCTGGGGTTGCCCGGCGGCCAGGACGGGCAGCGCGAGGACATCGGCGACCGTGGGCGCGTGGCCGGTGGCCGTGGCCGCGAGGTCGTCCGTTTCCGGCGGACGAGCCGTAGGGCGGTTGTCGTTCACGGTGTCTCCATGGGGATCCCCGAGTGCCCGGTCACTCTGACAAGCCCTGCTGACCTGCGCAAGAGGCGCTCCACGGCCGCTGTCGCGGCGAGGAGCGGGTCTGCCGGCTGACGAGGTTGACACAACGTCCGGTCACTGTCCCCTCAGTGGACACATCATGCGTTGTCGGGCCGGAAGGCGGCCGGGATGCTCGAAAGGCAGAGCGGACCACGCAGGTCACGCAACCCATGAAACACGGCCGGGAGATGAACATGACCGCACTGTCGCCGCACCTTCGCCAGGCCACCCCCGTCGTGGCGGCCCGGGGCGAGGGCGTCCACCTCTACGGTGAGGACGGCCGCCGCTACCTCGACTTCACCGCCGGCATCGGCGTCACCAGCACCGGCCACTGCCACCCCAAGGTCGTGGCTGCGGCGCAGGAACAGGTGGGCACCCTCATCCACGGCCAGTACACGACGGTCCTGCACCAGCCGCTGCGCCGCCTCGTGGACAAGCTCGGAGAGGTGTTGCCGGCCGGTCTGGACAGCCTGTTCTTCACCAACTCCGGCAGCGAGGCCGTGGAGGCCGCACTGCGGCTGGCCCGACAGGCCACCGGCCGCCCCAACGTCCTGGTCTGCCACGGCGGCTTCCACGGCCGTACGGTGGCCGCCGCCTCCATGACCACCTCCGGCATCCGCTTCCGCTCCGGCTTCTCGCCGCTGATGAGCGGAGTGGTCGTCACCCCCTTCCCCACCGCCTACCGCTACGGCTGGGACGAGGACACCGCCACCCGTTTCGCCCTCCAGGAACTCGACTACACCCTCCAGACCATCTCCTCGCCCGCCGACACCGCCGCGGTCATCGTCGAGCCGGTCCTCGGCGAAGGCGGCTACGTGCCCGCGACCCGCGCCTTCCTGGAAGGCCTGCGGGAGCGCGCGGACCGGCACGGTCTCCTTCTGATCCTCGACGAGGTGCAGACCGGCGTCGGCCGCACCGGCCGCTTCTGGGGCCACGACCACTTCGGGGTCACCCCGGACATCCTCGTCACCGCGAAGGGCCTGGCCAGCGGCTTCCCGCTGTCCGGTATCGCCGCCTCCGAGGAACTGATGAACAAGGCGTGGCCCGGCTCGCAGGGCGGTACCTACGGCGCCAACGCCGTTGCCTGCGCGGCGGCTTGCGCCACCCTCGACGTCGTACGCGACGAGAAGCTCGTCGAGAACGCCGAGGCGATGGGGGCACGGCTTCGGCAGGGCCTGGAGGCGGTGGCGGACCGGACCCCCGGAATCGGGGACGTGCGGGGTCTCGGGCTGATGCTGGCCACCGAGTTCGTCACCGAGGACGGCAGCCCCGACCCCGACACGGCCGCCCGCGTACAACGGGCCGCCGTCGACGAGGGGTTGCTCCTGCTGCTGTGCGGCGCCTGGAACCAGGTGGTACGGATGATCCCTGCCCTCGTCATCGACGAGTCGGCTGTGGACGAGGGGCTTCAGGCGTGGGCGGCAGCGGTGGAGGCCGGGACATCGGGAGCGTCGGGGCGATGACCGGCACCACCCCGACCCTCGGCCCACTGGGCGCGCGGCTCGCCGAGACAGCCCCCGGCCTTCGAGTGGAGACCGGCCCGGGGGCCACGGGCCCCTATGCCCACGACGCCTCGAACTGCCGTATGCTGCCGCGCGCCGTGGCCTACCCGCGCTCCGCCGACGACGTCGTCGCGGGGCTCAGGGCCTGCCGGGAGGCGGCCGTCCCGGTCACCGCGCGCGGTGGCGGCACCAGCATGTCGGGCAACACGCGACCTGCTGCGCAGGCTCGGCGTGCGCAAGGCCGACGAGCCCGAGGGCTGCTGCGGACTCGCCGGGAACTCGGCTTCGAGGAGCAGCACTACGACACCTCCATGGCCGTCGCAGGGCGGGCCCTCAAACTCCGCCTGGAGGGACTCGACGAGTCCACCCCGACCGTCGTCGTGGCCGACGGATTCTGCTGCGCCACCCAGATCGACCACCTCGTCGGTGACCGAGGCGTCCGTGCCCTGCACCTCGCGGAACTACTCGACCCCACCGCCGACCGACCAGGAGAGCCCTCATGACCGACACCCCCACGCAGTTGTTCATCGGCGGTGCCTGGCTGGATGCCGCGGACGGCGCCACCATGCCGGTGGACGACCCGGCGACCGGCGAGACCCTCTGCCATGTCGCCGACGCCGGCCCGAAGGACGCACGCCTCGCGGAGGACTCGGCCGTCAACGCCCAGCAGGAATGGGCGCGTACGGCGCCCAGGGCCCGCAGCGAGATCCTGCGCCGCGCGCACGAGATCATCCTCGACCGCACCGACGAACTCGCCCACCTGATGACGGCCGAGATGGGCAAACCGCTGGCGGAGGCGCGGGGCGAAGTGGCCTACGCCGCCGAGTTCTTCCGCTGGTTCTCGGAGGAGGCGGTCCGCATCGACGGCGGCTACGGCACCCTGCCCGACGGCCGCAACCGCATGCTGCTCTCCCGCCGCCCGGTCGGCCCCTGCCTGCTGATCACCCCGTGGAACTTCCCACTGGCCATGGGCACCCGCAAGATCGGCCCGGCGATCGCGGCGGGCTGCACCATGGTGCTCAAGCCGGCCCCGCAAACCCCTCTCTCCAGCCTGGCGTTGGCCGCCGTCCTGAAGGAGGCCGGGCTGCCGGACGGCGTCCTGAACGTCGTGACCACCTCCCGCGCGGGCGAGGTGTGCGAACCGCTGCTGCGCGGCGGGCGGATCCGCAAGCTGTCCTTCACGGGTTCCACCGCTGTCGGACGCCTGCTGCTCGCGCAGTGTGCCGACAAGGTCGTACGGACCTCGATGGAGCTGGGCGGCAACGCGCCGTTCATCGTGTTCGAGGACGCCGACCTGGAGGTGGCCGTGGACGGCGCGATGGTCGCCAAGATGCGCAACATGGGCGAGGCATGCACGGCCGCGAACCGCTTCTTCGTCCACCGGACGGTGGCGGAGGAGTTCGGACGGCGTCTCGCCGCACGTATGGGCACCCTCGTCGTCGGCCCCGGCACCCGGGACGGCGTCGACGTCGGCCCCCTGATCGACGCGGCGGGCCGGGCCAAGGTGGAGGAACTGGTCGCCGACGCGGTGGAGCGCGGCGCCCGGGTGCTCGTCGGCGGCCGTACCCCCGAAGGGCCGGGCTGCTTCTACCCGCCGACCGTCCTCACCGACGTCGCCCCCGACAGCCGCCTGATGGACACGGAGATCTTCGGTCCGGTGGCGGCGATCCTCACCTTCGACGACGAGGACGAGGTCGTGAGCCGCGCCAACGACACCCCCTGGGGCCTGGTCGGCTACCTCTTCACGGAGGGCCTGGACCGCGCGCTTCGGGTCAGTGAATGCCTGGAGGTGGGCATGGTCGGCCTCAACACCGGCCTCGTCTCCAACCCGGCCGCACCCTTCGGCGGCGTCAAGCAGTCGGGGGTCGGCCGTGAAGGCGGCCGGGTCGGGATCGAGGAATTCCTGGAGTACCAGTACCTCGCGGTGCCCGTGCGATGACGGGCGTGATGCCCTGCCCCCCCGGCGTCGCGCACCCGCGACGGACCGCCCCGTGCCCGGCTTCCACGCGGCCGGGCACGGGGCGCGTGCTGCGGAACCATGCGACTTTGTGCCTGCGCCCGGTGCATCGTGGAGCCGGACCATCGGCTCGCGGGCGGCTACGTGGGACGTGTCTCAGCTTTCGGCGGACTGCGCCATTGCCTCGATTGCCGCCAGGGTCAGTACCTGGCCGCCGATGCCCCAGCCGCCGTCGGTGACCTCCTCCACGAGCACCAGGGTGTTCGGGCGGGCGAAGTCGCCGTAGATCTCGGCATAGAGGTCGGTGGTGCGGGTGATGATCTTCTCCTTCTGCTCACTGGTGAGGGTTCCGGCGGGGACCTTGAAATTGGCGAACGGCACGGTGGTTTTCCTCGTCGTGATGTGTCGGGGTGTCAGAGCGAGTTGCCCGCAGTGAGGCCGGGCTCGGCGCCCATGCGGGCGGCCGAGGTCCGGCGGGCATGGTCACCAGGCGCACCGGGGCCTCGGCCGTCTCGGCGGCGTCCGCTTCCGGCGAGGCGAGTGCGGTCTCCATGACCTGCCTCCTGCGTCTGCTGTCTGTTGCTGCTTGTCGATGCCACCCTCCGACCGGGCGCGGGGCGTAGCCAGGGCTGTGCTCACCCAGGGGACGGCAGCCCCTGGCTGCGCTGGAGCGGGCCGGGGAGGATGGCCGGGTGGACCTTCAAGAACTCGCGGCGTTCCTCAAGTCACGGCGGGACCGCATCCGCCCCGCAGAGGTCGGCCTGCCGACCGGCCCCCGACGGCGGGTACCTGGCCTGCGACGCGACGAGGTGGCCCACCTGGCGGGCGCGTCGGTCGACTACTACACCGAGCTCGAGCGCGGCCGGGGCGCCCAGCCCTCGCCGCAGATACTCACCGCACTGGCCCGCGCGCTACGGCTGACCAGTGACGAGCGCAACCACCTCTTCCACCTCGCCGGGCACCCCGCCCCGCCCTCGCACGGGCCGCTCGGCCACGTCGAGCCGGGCCTGCTCGGGCTGCTCGACCGGCTCACCACCACACCCGCGCAGGTCATCACGGATCTGCACGAGACCCTGGTGCAGAACCGACTCGCGCTGGCCCTGCTCGGGCCGCCGCCAGGGCGCGGTATGAGCGCGAGTTTCGTCTACCGGTGGTTCACCGACCCCGAGGCCCGCCGCATCTATCCGACAGAGGACGCCGAGAAGCACTCACGGGCCTTCGTCGCGGACCTGCGCGCGGTCTCCGCACGCAGGTCCCGGGAGTCCGACGTGATGGGGCTGGTGGCGCAGCTGCTGCGGCGCAGCCGGGAGTTCGGCCAACTCTGGGAGGAACGGGAGGTGGCGCTGCGTCGGGTCGACCGCAAGCGGATCGTGCATCCCTCCCTCGGCGTGATCGAGCTGGACTGCCACAACCTGTTCAGCGAGGACGGGCGGCAGCGACTGCTGTGGTTCTCCGCGCCGCCCGGATCCGCGGGCGCGGAGCAGCTGGAACTGCTGTCGGTGGTGGGGACGCAGGATCTCGCGGTGTAGGGCTGCACGCTTCAGGCGCGGCGCTGATGTCCACTCTTGCGCCCGGACGCGGCTGGGATTCGGTGGCGCTGGGGGGGGAGAGACGGCGGCATGTGTGTGACGGACAGACAGCCCCCCCAACTTCCCTTCGGGCTAAAGCAGTTGGGGCTGGGGCGTCGACGTCCAGCCGTGGTCAGACGCTCGGCGGCCGTGCGAGGGCGCGGGAGGCCGGAGTCAGTTGCCGTCCTCGTCCTGGGCGCGTTGGTAGAGATCGGCGATGTCATGGTCGAAGTACGCGGCGTAGGAGACGTCGTCCTCGTCGCCGCCGCCTTCATAGCCACCCAGGACGCCGATGACGGTGCCGGTATGGCTCTTGGGGTCGTAGTCGGCGAGCCAGGGGCTGCCGCTCGTGCCGTCCTCGAAGTCGGTGCACTGGATGCGCAGTTGGTAGTCACTGAACTTGGTGGTGCGGTTCTGGCAGGAGATCGGCGTGTCACGGCTGGTGGGGTAGCCGGTGATCTTGACTTCGTTGTCGAAGCCGCGGTCTATGCCGAGGCTGTTGCCGCCCAGGACGTTCTGGATGTTCTTGCCGTCCTTCGGCTCGACCGTGAGGAAGGCGACGTCGAGGTCCTGGTCCTGGGATGCGGCCCAACGGTCGTCGACCACGACCTTGTTGACCTTCCACAGACCGGTGGGTTCGTCGCCGCCCCGGTAGTCGGGGGCGAAGACCAGGCCGTCCACCGGCTTCCCGGCGTCGGCGTCGAAGGCGCAGTGGGCCGCGGTGATCAGCATGTTCCGTCCGCGGCTCTGCACCACGCTCGCGGTGCAGAAGTGGGCGCCGTGGTCGTCCTTCTCGAAGACCGTGCCGATCCGGGCGTTCTCCTCGGTCCGGCGCGGGGTGTACGCGGTGCCGTCCCGGGCGGGGGCGGTCGCCAACGCGTCCTGGTCCTGGGAGGCCTGGCCCGGCTCGCCGGACTTGCCGTAGCTGCTGCGACCGCTGCTTCCGCTCGGATCGGTCTCCTCAGCGGCGAAACCCAGCAGTGCAGTTGCCCCCACGATGACCAGCGTCAGTGCGATGCCACCCTTCATGGAGCGAAACGGTAGCCCAATCCGGGCATGATGATCGGCTCGGGGGGGCGAACAGGCCGAAAGGTCTCCACCCCACTCAGGTCGACCATCCGGGACGTGGTTCGGACGAACCAGTGCGTACGCGTGCTGGCTCGTCTCGAACGGAAGTCCCGGAGGCGCTTCCGTCGAAACGCCTCCGATGTCCTACGAAGCCGACTTGCCTGAAGCCGGGGTGCTGCGCACAGCGGGTTTGCGCTGGTGGAGCAGCGGCCCGCACGGACGGCGGCCGCCCCGGCGTTCAGCGCGGTGCGGACAGCCACTGGCTGAGCCATCCGAAGGCGGCGGGATACTCCGCCGACCAGGTGTTGTAGTTGTGCCCGCCACTGGGCAGCACCAGCGTGCGGACCTCCACCGGGGTGGTCCTGGCGGTCGCCTGGAATGCCTCGATGTACGACAGCGGACTGAGCCGGTCCTCTCGCGAGGTCGTCAGGAAGAGCCTGACGTGAGCCTTGGTGTGCCGCACGAGGTACGCCGGGCTGTTGAGCCTGCGTACGGTCGGGTCGGGCAGGACGGACTCGTCGCCGGTCAGCGGATCGGGGTCGAGGGCGGCGCCCGCTCCGAACACCTTCGGGAACTGCAGGGGCAGTTTCGCGGCGCAGAACCCGCCGGTCGAAAAGCCCATCAGGCCCCAGCCCCGCGGGCCCGGCAGCGTGCGGAACTTGTGGCTGACGAGGTCCGGGACGTCGGCCGCCATCCAGGTCGCCACCTTGCGGTTGGGCAGGTCGCTGCAGTCGGTGTCCACGCTGCCTGGGTTGACCACCGGCATCACAAGGATGAAGGGGTGCACCTTGTTCTGCTTCAGCAGATCCTCGAAGGCGCCCGGCATACCGCCATGCTCCAGCCAGGACTCGGGTGAACCCGGGACACCGTGCAGCAGCATGATGACCGGGAACCGTTTCCTCGCGTAGGCGGCCTCGTCGTACTGCGGCGGCGTCCACACGAGCACCTCACCGGACAGCGCGGATCGCCGGCCGTGGAAATACGTGTCCAGTACGCCGCCCTTGGTGCTCTTGCTGAACTTCGCCCGGTGGACCGGAGGCCCGGGCATCGCGACCGCGTTGGTGTTCGCGTTGCCGAGCAGGTCGTCCCAGGAGGCATACAGGCCGTAGCTGTTGTTGATCCAGGTGGCCACGACGCCGATGGCCGTGAGCTGACACAGGCCGATCATGACGGCGTGCACCAGCCAGCGCACCGCTCTGGGGCCGCGCACCTTCGGCCACAGAGCGATCGCGCCGACCATCATCACGGCCGTCGCGACGATGAGTACGGCGAAGAACGATGTGCTGGTCAGGGACACAAAACCACCTCCTGATACGACCTTGCCCACAACCTGTCGAGCAAGAGGGATCTCCACGATCAACGGTTCCTTGCCGGCATTCGGCGAGGTGAGGGGCAGGGCCCCTCGGAAAATTGCTGCTGGCCGCACAGGGTCATCGAGTGCACCGGCCGCGCGGGCCGCGGGCCGAGAACTCACCCGCAGTCGTACACACGGAACCTCTCCCGGGGCATGCGTGAGCAGTGGCCGCGTACCCAGTCCGCGGCGGCGCGGCCCGGGGTGGTGGGCGCGCCGCCGAGGACGACGTAACGCAGTCGGCCGGTGGCGATCAGGTTGCGGAACTCGGCGCTGGTGGGCGTGGGCGCAACGCCCGTGAAGCCGCCCATGGGGAGCACCTTGGCGCCCGCGAAGAGGATGTAGGGCGAGGCCGAGCGCCAGCTGGTTGTCGCGAAGACGAAGGTGGCATGGCCCTGGCGGGCCCGCATGGAGGCCAGGAAACGCTGCTGCTCGCTGGTGAGTGCCGTCCGCTCGGAGAACTTGATCGCGTGATTGTGCTGTTTCGCCGCGCTGGGCGAGCCGTCCCCCCAGGCCGGGCCCTGCGTCGCTGCGCGGGCCGGGTCCCGGTCACGCCTGTGGTGGTGCCAGGTGGAGACCGGTCCCGCCGCGCCCATGCCCGAGTGGCCGTACTTGGAGTCCAGGACCGTCGACGCCCAGGCGGCGGATGGCAGCAGCATGCCCACGATGGCCGCCCCCACGCCCAGCACCGCGATCCGGGGCCGCGCCCGCTCGTCGGTGGCGCGCGACAGCACGAGCAGCAACAGGCCCCCGGCCCCCACAACGGCCGCGACGGGCGCCAGCCACGGCAGGAACGAGTATCGCGTCGCGATGAACGCCGACCACGCCACGGTGCTCACCACCGCCGTCGGCAGCGCCCACGAGCGGGCCCGGTCGCCGCGCCGCCAGGCCCGCCAGAACTGCACGATGCCCGCGCCGAAGAGCGCGGCGAGCGGCACTGCCACCACTCCCATGTAGTACGTGTGGGCGCCGACCGCGCCGGCGCTGAAGACCAGGAAGTACGTGGCCAGCCACACGCCCCACAGCAGGAAGCCCGCCCGCAGCGGATCCGTGCGGTGCCTGCCGCGCAGCCATACCAGCCCGCACACCACGGAGAGCGCGGCCACCGGGTACAGCCAGCCGACCTGGGAGGCCAGCGACGGGCCGAACATCTTGGCCCACAGAGCGGCGTGCCGGCCCGCTGCGCCGGAGGGCGCCGGTGCGGTGCCGGCCATGGTCGTGGCGGAGACGCTTCCGGTGGAGTCGGCGCTGATGCCGAGGCTCGCGAAACGATTGAGGAAGTTGTATCCGATGACCTGGCTGAACGCCGAGTTGTCGGTCGTACCGTCGATGAACGGCCGGTCCTGGGCCGGAGTCAGGGCCACCAGGACCATCCAGGACGCCGACGCCGCGACGCACACCGCCCCGGCCGTCGCCAGGTGAGCAAGTCGGCGGCGCAGCGTCACCGGCGCCGAGACCAGGTAGAGCAGGCCGAGTGCGGGAAGCAGCGCCCAGGCCTCCAGCATCTTGGCCTGGAAGCCGAGGCCGACCCACAGCCCGGCCATGAGCAGCGGACGCAACCGGGCCTCACGGGCGGCGCGCAGCGTGGCGTTCGCGGCCAGCAGGGCGCACAGGGTGAACGCGGGGTCCTCGACCTCGGTACGGAACATTCCCGCGACCACCGGAGTCAGTGTGAAGGCGCCCGCGGCGAGGAGTCCCGCGCTTTCCCCCGCCCACCGGCGCACGGTGCGGTGCAGCACGGCGACGCCGAGGACGCCCTCGATGACCTGCGGCAGTGTCAGTGCCCACGGATGGAACCCGAAGATCCGCGCGGACAGGGCCTGCGGCCAGAGGAAGCCCGGGAGCTTGTCGATGGTGATCGTGTTGTTCGGGTCGAACGAGCCGAAAAGGAAGCCCTTCCAGCTCTCCGTCATGCTGCGCGCGGTCTCGGCGTAGAACGGGTGGTAGGTGCTGTGCTGGATGTCCCAGGTGAACAGCACCGTGGCCGCCAGCATGAACGCCCACCAGGCCAGCCCGGCGTTGATCGCCTTCCTGCGAGCTGGCGGCGGTCCACCCGTGCGCTGGACCGGCCTGATGAGCTCTGCGGTGGTGGCCCTCATGGACGACCCTTTCCAAAAGCGCGTCAGTCGTACGACGTGCAAGAGGGCGAGGGTGCCGCTCGGGATGCATGGGACCGGTTCACATTCAGGTGAGAATCAGGTGTGCCGTCTTGCCTTGCCGGGTGGGCGTGACGTTGTTCAGCGGGATCTGTCAGCGATTGCCTGAAGCCGTCACGGTCGGTGAAGGCCGTGTTCGATTCACAGCTCGCGGGAATCACGGTGTGCCGTCGGCCACCAGAGGCGGCGGGAGACGTCCCGCTTGATGGGTCACCTGTTGTTTCGCACCCAGATCTGGGAGGACGGATGACGGGGATCGGTGCCGACCGCCTGCAGT
Source organism: Streptomyces sp. NPDC001157 (assembly GCF_053598255.1). NCBI lineage: Bacteria > Bacillati > Actinomycetota > Actinomycetes > Kitasatosporales > Streptomycetaceae > Streptomyces > Streptomyces sp. NPDC001157. The sequence goes on along the minus strand of NZ_JBSFJW010000047.1, from coordinate 44,764 downwards.
TTGACGCCGCTGCCCTTGCCGCCGTAGGGGTTCGTGGAGGTGTCCTCGTAGAAGTCCATGTTGCAGTAACCCCAACGACCACCGCGCAGCTTGTTCAGGCAGGAGCCTGTGCGGTACCACTTCCACCCTCCGGTGCGGTCCCGCAGGTGGTTCTCCCAGTCGGCGGAGGCTGCCCGTCCCTTCACCCACAGCTTGTCACCGTAGGGCTGAAAGCAGGCACGCGCTCCGGTGGTGGAGACGCAGTAGATGATGTTGTGCACAAAGTCCGGCGTCCCGGCCACGGCGAACCTGGCCACCGCACTTGGGGATACGTCACCGGCAGAGGCGGGGGTGGCGGCGAGCCCGCTGCCGCTGAGGGTGAGTGCTGCCACGGCGGTGGCGGCGTACCTGACAAGACGCATGAAGTTCCCCTTCGGGATGGACGTGATGGGATGGATGTGAGCGGTGGTCTGGTTCTGATGGCCGCCAGGCCGGGACTGTGCCTGCCGGGACAGCCGTGTATCCGCTGAAGACGACCTGTGAACCGCCGGACCCGATGTGCAGGTCCGTGCCGGACGACCTCGACTTTCCCTGCCGGGGCATTGAATGGACAGTCGGCTCCGCCACCCTGATCAATGGCGACCGCGCAGGTCACAGGAGCCGGCGCACGACGCTGACCGAACAAGACGCCTGGCGTTTGCTCTTCGCCCCGGGCGTGCGTAGCGTCCCGGTGATCGCGCCGCGTCCACGGGGGAGGCGGGCGGACAGAGGGGTGAGCCGCGGATGGCAGGACGTCCTGAGAGCCCACTCGACCCGAGTGCGGGACCGGTGGCGCGGTTCGCTGCCGAGTTACGCAAACTCCGGGCGGAGGCAGGGAGTCCGACCTACCGGGTGATGGCGCGGAGCACGGGGCAAGGAGCGAGCACCCTGTCGCAGGCGGCTGTGGGAGATCGGCTGCCGACCCTGCCGGTTGTTCTCGCATACGTGCGTGCCTGCGGTGGCGACCGGGAAGAGTGGGAGGAACGGTGGCGTCAGACGGCAGCGGAGGCAGCGGCCGAACCGCGCACCGAGGACGAGAACGCTGAACCGCCGTACCGGGGACTGGCGCGCTTCGAGCCGGGCGACGCCGACCTGTTCTTCGGCCGGGACCTGCTCACCGACCGCCTGCTCGAACTGTCCCGCTCCCGCCGGTTCACCGCCGTATTCGGCCCGTCGGGCAGTGGCAAGTCCTCCCTGCTGCGCGCCGGGCTCATCGCCCGCCTGCGCGCTCCCGACCGGGTCGGTCCGCAGCCGGCCGCACTGCGCGTCCTCACGCCGGGCGAACATCCGATGCGCACACACGAGCAGCGTCTGATACCGAAGGACACCGACGGCGACACATGGCTGATCGTCGACCAGTTCGAGGAGCTCTACACCCTCTGCCCCGACCCGGCGGAACGCGACCAGTTCATCGACCGCCTCCTGGCCGCCACCGAGATCACAAGTCGTCTGCGCGTCGTCATCGCCGTGCGGGCCGACTTCCTCGGCCACTGCGCCGAACACCCCGCCCTGACCGCCGCGTTACAGGACGCGACCGTGCTGGTCGGCCCCATGAGCCGCGACGAGTTGCGGGAAGCCGTCACCAAACCCGCCCAGGCCGCGGGGATGATCGTGGAACGGGCCCTGACCGCACGCATCCTCGACGAGGTCGAAGGCGAACCCGGGGCCCTGCCCCTGATGTCCCACGCCCTGCTGGAGACCTGGCGTCGCCGCAAGGGCCGCGCACTGACCAGTCAGGCCTACGAGGCGGCCGGCGGCCTCAACGGTGCCATCGCCCGCACCGCCGAGGACGTCCACACTCACCTGACCCCGTCTCAGGCCGCCCTCGCCCGCCGGATCCTGCTGCGCCTCATCACCCCGGGCGAGGGAACCCCCGACACCCGACGGCCCACCCCACGCACGGAACTCGACTTCGGCGACGCCGACGACACGACCCAGGTCCTCGAACACCTCGCCCGTGCCCGCCTGCTCACCCTTGAGTACGACACCGTCGACCTGGCCCACGAAGCCCTGATCACCGCATGGCCCCGACTGCGGGCATGGATCAATGAAGCACGCGACCGCCTGCGCCTTCACCGTCAGCTCACCGAAGCCGCACGGACCTGGGACGACCTCAACCGTGACCCGGGCGCGCTGTACCGCGGCACCCGGCTGGCCGCAGCCGAAGAGGCCTTCCGCCCAACAGACGTCGACAGCGAACTCACCTCTGTGGAGCGTGACTTCCTCACCTGCAGCGTCACGGCCCGGCGTCGCGAAGAAGAGGCAGCCGGCCGCACCACCCGGCGCCTGCGCCAGTTCACCGTGACCCTGTCGGTCCTGCTGGTGCTGTCCCTCACGGCAGGACTGGTCGCCTGGCAGCAGTACCGGACCAGCGAGCAGCAGCGGCACCAGGCGGTCACGGCACAACGGATCGCACTCTCACGCCAGCTCGCCACCGAGTCGGACGCTGCCATCGGGGCCGACCCCGACCTGGCATCCCTCCTGGCGGTCCAGGCGTACCGGACCAGTCCGACAAGGGAAGCCACCGCCAGTCTCTTCGCCGCCGCGGCTCTCCCACTCCGGCACCGTCTGACCGGGCACACCGGCGGGGTGGAGTCGGTGGCGTTCAGCCCCGACGGCCGCACCCTCGCCAGCAGCAGCGACGACACGACAATCCGGCTGTGGGATACGGCAACCGGTAAACCGCGCACCATCGTGACCGGTCTCACTGTCATCGTTGAGTCGCTGGCCTTCAGCCCCGATGGCCACACGCTCGCGGGCGGCGGGGCTGACGGGAAAGTCCGGCTGTGGGACGCAGCAACCGGCAAACCGCGCTCCACCCTGACCAGTGATGCGGCCACCGTGGGGTCGGTGGCGTTCAGTCCCGATGGCCGCACCCTCGCCAGTGGCAGCGACGACGGGAAAGTCCGGCTGTGGGATACGGCAACCGGCAAAGTGCGCAGCACTTTGACCGGGCACAGCGGTGGGGTGAATTCCGTGGCGTTCAGTCCGGACGGCCGCACGCTCGCCGGCGGCTGCGACGACGCGGTCGGGCTGTGGGATGCAGCAGCCGGTAAGTTGCGCACGACCATTGCCGACCAAACCGATTTGTCGGTGGCGTTCAGTCCGGACGGCCGCACCCTCGCCAGCAGCAGCGATCATGGGAAAGTCCGGCTGTCGGATGCCGCAACCGGCAAACTGCGCACGGTCCTTGCCGGCAGTACGGCCACCGTGGATTCCGTGGCGTTCAGTCCGGACGGCCGCACCCTGGCCAGCGGCAGCGATGACGCGAAAGTCCGGCTGTGGGATGTTGCAGCCGGCAAACTGCGCACCACCCTGACCGGGCACACGGACACCGTGGCGTCGGTGGCGTTCAGCCCGGACGGCCGCACCCTCGCCAGCGGCAGTTTCGACGACACAGTCCGGCTGTGGAACGTTGCGGCCGGCGGAGTGCCCACCACCCTGGAGGGCCACACCGACGGCGTGGAGTCGGTGGCGTTCAGCCCCGACGGCCGCACACTCGCCAGCGGCGGGGCTGACGGGAAGGTCCGGCTGTGGGATGCCGTGACCGACAGACTCCGCACCACCCTGGCCGCGAACACGGCCATCGTGGAGTCGGTGGCGTTCAGTCCGGACGGCCGCACACTCGCCAACAGCACCGACAACGGGGCGCAGCTGTGGCAAACGGCAACCGGCAGACTGCGCAGCACCATTGACGCTGACATCGTCGTGGAGTCGGTGGCGTTCAGCCCGCATGGCAGCACCCTCGCCAGCGGCGGCGACAAGGTCCGGTTGTGGGACGCGGCAACCGGTGGGCTGCGCGCCACCCTTGCCGGGCACACGGACATCGTGGCGCCGGTGGCGTTCAGTCCGGACGGCCGCACCCTGGCCAGTGGCGGCGACGACGGCAAGGTCCGGTTGTGGGACACGGCAACCGGCGGGCTGCGTACCAGCCTTGCCGGGCACTCCGGCGCTGTGGGGTCGGTGGCGTTCAGTCCGGACGGCCGCACCCTCGCCAGCAGCGACGACGACACAATCCAGCTGTGGGACGCGGCAACCGGCAGGCTGCGCACCGCTCTGGCCGGAGATTCGGTCGCCGTGGAGTCGGTGGCGTTCAGTCCGGACGGCCGCACCCTGGCCAGTGGCAGCGACGACGGCAAGGTCCGGTTGTGGGACACGGCAACCGGCGGGCTGCGCACCACCCTTGCCGGGCACTCCGGCGTTGTGGCGTCGGTGGCGTTCAGCCCGGACGGCCGCATCCTCGCCAGTGGCCACGGCGACGGGAAGATCCTGCTCTGGGACGTCCCTCTTTCGGATCCTCGCTCCGCCATGAGGAAGATCCATCAAGCCGTCCACAGAGCCCTGACTCGGAGTGAGCGCTCAAAATACCTGGCGGACGAACCCTCTACCCCTACGTCTGCTTGAGCTACGCCATCCAATCAAAAGGCAGCTGTACTGCCGTCGTGTCCCTGTGTCAGTCGGCGGACCGCACGGTGGGCAGGGCGAGGTCGACCGGACCCGTGGTCGCGGCGCTCTTGCAGGAGTCGTGGCAGTCCTTCTCCAGGCTGCAGCACAGTGAGCAGATCGCGCCCTCGTGGAAGGTGCAGTTCGCCATGTCGGGGCGCTCGAAGTCGGTCGCGCAGACGGAGCAGGTCAGGATCGCGGCCGAGGGCAGGCCGTCCTCGCCGAGCATCGGCTCGTCGAGGTCGTCGGTGCGGGCGATGTAGTACTTGCCCTTGGTCAGGACCGCGAACAGCGGCGAGAGCACCATCGCGAGGAAGAGCGCGATGAAGGGGGAGTACGCCTTGCCGTAGTCACCGAACGCGTTGAAGTAGGCCGCGATGGAGACCGCCGAGGCGATCAGCATCGAACCGAAGCCGACCGGGTTGAAGTTGTACAGGTGCGCCCGCTTGAACTCGATGTACGACGGGCTCAGCTTCAGCGGCTTGTTGATCACCAGGTCGGCGACGACCGCCCCGATCCAGGCGATGGCCACGTTGGAGTAGAAACCGAGCACCGTGTTGAGGAAGCCGAACACGCCGCCCTCCATCAGGGCCAGCGCGATGCCGACGTTGAGGAAGATGTAGACCACGCGGCCGGGGTGACGGTGGGTGAGGCGGGAGAAGAAGTTCGACCACGACAGCGAACCGGAGTACGCATTCGTCGAGTTGATCTTTATCTGGGAGAGGATCACGAAGAAGGTCGCAAGGCCCAGCGCGAGGGGCGCGGCGAAGGTCTTGAAGCCGTGCACGTACTGCTGGATCGGCTCGTTGGCCTTGGCCAGGCCCACGCTGCCGGCGATGTAGAAGGCCAGGAACGCGCCGCCGGCCTGCTTCGCCGCGCCGAGCACCACCCAGCCGGGTCCCGCGCTGAGTACCGCACCCCACCACTTCTTCGAGTTCTCCGGCGTCTTGTCCGGCATGAAGCGCAGATAGTCGACCTGCTCACCGATCTGCGCGATCAGTGACAGCGCCACACCGGCGCCCGCGCCGACACCCAGCATGCTGAAGGTCGAGCCGGTGGGGGAGTTGCCGGCGAAGTGGGTGAACTCCGAGAACTTGCCGGGCTCCTGGATCGCGATGGACACGAACGGCGCGACCATCAGCACCAGCCAGACCGGCTGCGTCCACACCTGCATCTTCGACAGGGCGGTCATGCCGTAGATCACCAGCGGCAGGATGATCAGCGAGCAGAGGAGATAGCCGACCGCGAGCGGGATGTGCAGGCCCAGTTCCAGGGCCTGCGCCATGATCGAGCCTTCGAGGGCGAAGAAGATGAAGGTGAAGCTGGCGTAGATGACCGAGGTGAGCGTCGAGCCGAGATAGCCGAAGCCCGCGCCCCGGGTCAACAGGTCCATGTCGATGGAGTACTTCGCCGAGTAGTACGAGATCGGGATGCCGGTGAGGAAGATGACCACGGCCGCGGCGAGGATCGCCACCATGGCACTGGAGAAGCCGTTGGAGATGGCGATCGAGCCGCCGATGGCGAAGTCGGCGAGGTAGGCGATGCCGCCCAGGGCGGTGGTGGCGACTACGTAGGGCGTCCAGCGCCGGAAGGATTTCGGCGCGTAGCGCAGCGAGTAGTCCTCCAGGGTGTCGTTCTGTGCCCAGCCGTTGTAGGTCCGGCCGGCTGCCGTCGCCGGCGTTGCCTCTTTGTCGACGGTGTCCGTCACGGTTCTTCCCTCTTCCGCAGGGGCAGTTCGGGGAAGAGTCCTGTCCGGTTGTTGCCCCCGCGTTTCCTGAGCTTTGCAGGGAGTTTCTTGGCAAATTCTTTCCACAGGAACTATTTCTGGGTGGGGGTATTGTCGATCGTGAAGGCGGGAGGCGGCGAAGGCCGGGGCGCGGGAAGGGGGTTCACAGTTGGGCGACGATGTCGAAGTCGAAGGCGTCCGCTCGTGCCAGATACAGCCGCTGGTCGAGATGGTTGCCGCGCAGCCGCAGAACGCCCCGCGGGCCCTCGTACGAGACGGTGTCGCCCACGGCGCACATCGCCCCCACGCCCAGCGACTGTGCGCGCTCGGCCAGGGCCGCCAGCAGCCGGACCCCTTCGAAGCAGGACTCGCCGAGACTGCCGACGACCGGCGCCTCGATGCCGAACCGGGCCGCGTAACGACCGCTGAAGTCGAGGCTCTCGGCGGTCGCCAGTGTCTCGAAGTACCCGGCCGTGGCCCACAGTTCCTCGGTGGCCTCCGCGCCGGTGGCCAGCAGGATGTTCTCGTCCATGTGGGTACTCAGCCGCAGACACCGCCGGTGCAGTCCGTACGCGGCGAACGCCCGGTTGAAGCGCGCCGCGTCGTCTCCGACGAGCAGCATCAGGACCGCGTCCGCCCCGCACCGCTCGATCCGGCGCAGCACCGGCCCGAACTCGTACGTCCCCAGCGGTACGAAGACCTCGTCCCGCACTCGGCCGCCACTGTCCCTGGCGTGCCGTCGTGCGGCGCGGGCGGTCACGCGGGGCCAGACATAGTCGTTGCCCACGGTGCACCACTGCCGGGCGCCGGTCTGCGCGGCCAGCAGCCGCATCGCCGGCAGCAGTTGCGCCGCGTCGGTCTCCCCGGTCAGGAAGACACCGGGCGTGCGCTCGCCGCCTTCGTACTGGGCGGTGTAGACGTACGGAACCCGCCCGGCGATGCGCGGCAGCAACGCCTTGCGCACCGCCGAGGTGTGCCAGCCGACCACCGCGTCCACGGCGCCCAGCGCCACCAGCGCCTCGACCTCGGCGGCCACGCGCTGCGGCGCGGCTCCGCCGTCCACCACCGTCAGCCGGACCTCGCGGTCCAGCACCCCGCCCGTGGCGTTGAGCTCCTCCGCGGCCAGTTGCGCGGCGAGTTCGCAGGACGGGCCGAAGACTCCCGCCGGACCCTGCAAGGGCACGACCAGGGCGACGGCCAGCGTCGTGTTCGAGCCGCCGTTCCTCGTCGATGGTGCCGGATGCACCACACCACCTCCGTGAGGGCATGAGGGCACGTGGATCCTGGTCCCGGCCTCGGCGCCCTCGCGGAGGCTCGTAATCTGTCGGAACACTAGACCTACGGAAGGACCCCGGCAATGCCGTCCGAACCGTCGCCGGACCTCGCCCATTTGTTGAGTCACGCCGAACGGCGGCTCGGGCGGCGGCTGGCCGCCGTGCTGGCCGAGGAGGGCTGTTCGGTCGAGGAGTGGCGGGTGCTGTCGATCACCGCCGACGGTCACGGTCATCCGATGACCGAAATCGCCGACCACGCCCTCATGCCGGCACCCAGTCTGACCAAGCTGGTCGACCGCATGGTCGCGGCCAACCTGGTCCACCGCCGCCCCGACCCCACCGACCGCCGTCGTGTCCTGCTGTACGTCACGGCCCGCGGCCGCATCCTTCACGAGCGGGCGGCCAAGTGTGTGCACGCCGAGCAGTCCAGGATCCTCGGTCTCATCGACGACCACGGTGAACTCGCCCGGTTGCTTCCCCTGCTGTCGGCTGTCCTCGACGGGCGACTCGCCGAGGCGTCGACAGAACTGCGACGCTGACCGCGCCACAACCGTCGTGGCGGCAGGGGGACAGGGCTGACCACAGGGGCTGTGAGTGGGGCGGGCCGGCGGGGCCATTGGGCAGATGGAGCGCGCGCTCACCCCCTGGTACGTCCGCTCAAGGCACGACGCTCTGCTGCGTGCGGCCCGGCGCCTGGTGGCCGACCCAACCGATGCTCAGGACCTGCTGCACGTACGCCGCCGGCCAAAGAGCTGGAAGAACTTGCCATCGAGCACCACGAGGGCCACTGGCCCAAGGCGGGAGTTCTCAGGCGAGGCACTCAAGGAAGCCCGCGAGCGCGGTGTGCAGGATCTCAGGTCGCTCCAGGTGCAGGTCGTGGCCGGTGCCGGGGACGCACATGGCCATGGTGGCGGGGCGCTGCCGGAGCATTTCGTCGGCTTCCTGTGCGGGGACGAAGCTGGATTGGGCCAGGACGACCAAGGTGGGGCATGCGACCTGCCTCCACTCGTGCCAGAAGGAACGCCGGGAGTTCTCGGTCAGCGAGCGGACCATTACGTCCCGGTCGAAGCGAGGCCACCAAGAGCCATCGCGTTGTTCCAGTCCGGCCGCCCAGCCTGCGCCGACCGGTCCGCCGCCGAGGAATGCGGCTGCCGCTTCGCGTGAGGGGAACGGGATCGGCCACGAGTCGAGCCAACTGCCGACGTCCGCGGGGCCGTTCGGGTTCGGACCGCCGGAGCCGGCCTCGACGAGCACGAGAGCGCGGACGATTCCGGGATGCGCGGCAGCGGTGAGCATGGCTGTGTGCCCGCCCAGTGACTGGCCGACCAGCACGGGCCGCTGCAGCGCCAGCTGATCGACAACGGCGATGACGTCAGCGACGTAGGCGGCGCGGGAGACGTCCCGCGGGTGGCGCTCGCTGGCGCCGTGCCCGCGCTGGTCGACCGCGACGACCCGGCATCCGGAGCTCAACCTCTGTGCCAGCATGTCCCATTCACCCGCGTGACCGGCCAGGCCGTGCAGCAACACGATGGGCTGTCCAGCCCCGCCCCAGTCCCGGCAGACAAGCCGGACGCCGTCGCGCACCACCACGTGTTCAGACCAAGCCACATCGGCCCCCAGGGAATCGGCTGGCCTTGATCTTGCCGCAAGAGGAACAGCGACGGCCGTCGAGTGAAGCCGAAGCGATCCCGGGGCGTAGGCGGGGCGGAGCGACAGTTGCGAGCTGCTCGGGCTTGGCGCCGCGACCGCCGGATCTCTCCGAGGGATGCCGGCGGCTGGGCGGTGTCGGTCAGAGGGTGCCGCGTGGTCGTGGTTGCGTCATGCCTGTTCGGCCGCGGTCGGGCGGGTGGTGGGCGCCAGCATCGCGACGGCGATGGCGGTGCCGGCGATCAGGACCGCCACGACGATGCGGGCCCAGTCTGGCGCGTCTGCGGTGAAGAACACCGGGAGGCCGAGCAGGGCCGAGACGATGCGTGATCCGACGACGACACGCAGGGCGCGGGTGCTGCCCCGGCCGGCGGGCCGGTACGCGGCCAGGGTGACGGCGCCCAGTACCGCGCCGGTGATGACAACGCCGGGCGGCGGCCCGGGGTGCCGCCACAGGCCGGCGATGCCGGCCAGGTCGAGCACGGCGAGAACTGCGCAGAGGGTCATGCCGATGGTGCGACGCATCAGGTGCTCCGTTTCCAGTGTTCTCGTGTTCTCGTGTTTTCTTTCTCTCGTGGAGCGGCTGTCTCAGCGGTTTGCGTGGGCGGACTTGAGCCGGTCGACGCCGTCGCCCTGCAGCATGTCCAGGCAGGCGGTGCGTCCGGTCGAGAGCAGCAGCAGGGCCAGGGCGGGCCCGGCGATCTCCGGTCCGTCGCCCGTCGCCCAGTCGGTGTCGATCGCCCGGAGGGTGAAGCCGGCCAGGCGCCGCTCGGCGTGGAACGGCCAGCCCATCGCCCAGACCCGCCGCAGCGCTTCGCGGCTGTGTTCGGCCGGCACGGAAAGCTGTCGAGCGAGCGGGAGGGCGATGTCCTGGCCGTGGACGATCGCGTCGAACAGCGCGTTGCGGGTGTCCAGGACCTTCGCCGTCCGCCGGGTGCCGGCGTGCCGGCGGATCGCAGCGACCAGGTGCGCGGGCTCGCGGGATCCGTGCCGTCGGGCCAGCACGGTGTTGATCCGGTCGGGGCTGAAGCGGGCGCGCGGTGCGACGGCGACCATGTCCCAGGTGGTGATGGTGGGGACCAGAGCGAGGTGTCCCGCGACGTCCCGCACACGCCAGCCCCGGCACAGCGACTCCTGCTCCCATTCGTCCGGGGTGAGTTCTTCCAGCAGGTCGGCGATCCGCAGACGGGTCGCGCGGACGGCGGGCCAGTAAGGGTCCGAGTCGCTCATGGAAGCCTCCAAAGAAGGTCCGAACCTCGGACTATATTAGTACGAGGTTCGGACCTTCTGCAATGATGGCGGCATGACCGACGACCAAGCTGACGAGCTCAACCTGGGACTCCTGATGTTCATCCCGTACCGCTTCATGGAGTCGGCCGTGATGGCCGCCCTGAAGTCCGCCGGGCACGACATCTCGCTCACCCAGGCGCGGGTCTTCCAGCGGATCGGCCCGGAGGGCTCGCGGCTTGCCGAACTGGCCGAGGCGTCACAGGTCAGCAAGCAGACCATCGGGTCGATCGTCGACCAGCTCGAACGAGCCGGCTACGTCCGACGCGTGCCCGACCCGCGCGACGCACGGGCCCGGCTGGTCACCATCACCGCCCAGGGCCACGAACTCATCGAACTGAGCCTGCCCGTCGTCCGCGACATCCAGGGTCGATGGACGGCCCACCTGGGCCCCGTGCGCACCCGACAGCTGAGACAAGCCCTGGAAGCGCTGCGGGAGATCACCGATCCGCACCGCTGACCTCGGGCATCCAGCCCTTCTCGATCTGGATCGAGCGCGGCATCCGTGACGTCCAGCCGTCAGGAGCCCAGGAGCGGCGGCCAGATACCCATCGTTCAGGCGGTATGACCGGGACGGCGGCGAAGAACAGGGCGCAGGGCCTCGATGACGTTGGGGTCGTCCACGGTGGACGGGATGGGTTCGTCGAGGCCGTCGGCGATGCCGCGCATGGTCTTGCGAAGGATCTTTCCGGAGCGGGTCTTGGGCAGGGCGGCTACGACGGCAACGTCCTTGAGGGAGGCGACGGCGCCGATGTGTTCGCGGACGAGTCGGACGAGTTCGGCCTCGACCTCGGCCGGTTCACGGGTGGTGCCTGCCTTGAGGACGACGAGGCCGCGGGGGACCTGTCCCTTGAGGGCGTCGGCGACACCGATGACGGCGCACTCGGCGACGTCGGGATGGGTGGCCAGGACCTCTTCCATGCTGCCGGTGGACAGCCGGTGTCCGGCGACGTTGATGACGTCGTCCGTGCGGCCCATGACGAAGACGTAGCCGTCGGCGTCGATGTGGCCGCTGTCGGCGGTCAGGTAGTAGCCGTCGAAGGCGGAGAGGTAGGAGCCGATGAAGCGCTCGTCGTCGTTCCAGAGGGTGGGCAACGCTCCGGGTGGCAGGGGGAGTCTGACGACGATCGCGCCGTCGACGCCGGGCGGCGCGGGCTGCCCGGAGGGGTCGAGGACGCGGACGTCCCAGCCCGGCAGCGGACGGGTGGGCGAGCCGGGTTTCACCGGGGCGGCCTCGATGCCGACCGGGTTGGCGACGATGGGCCAGCCGGTCTCGGTCTGCCACCAGTGGTCGATGACCGGGATGTTCAGCAGGGCGCCGGCCCAGTGATAGGTCTCGGGGTCGAGGCGCTCGCCGGCGAGGAAGAGGTAGCGCAGTCGGGAGAGGTCGTACTCCGCGGCGAGGGCCCCCTTGGGGTCCTCCTTCCTGATGGCGCGGAAGGCGGTGGGCGCGGTGAACATGGTCTTGACGCCGTGGTCGGCGGCCACGCGCCAGAACTGGCCCGCGTCCGGCGTGCCGACCGGCTTGCCCTCGTACAGCACGGTCGTGGCGCCGGCCAGGAGGGGGCCGTAGACGATGTACGAGTGCCCGACCACCCAGCCCACGTCTGAGCCGGTGAACATGGTCTCGCCCGGGCCGATGTCGTAGACGGCGCCCATCGACCAGTGCAGGGCCACCGCGTAGCCGCCGCAGTCGCGGACGACTCCCTTGGGTTTTCCGGTCGTTCCGGAGGTGTAGAGGATGTAGAGCGGGTCCGTCGCGGCCACCGGCACGCAGTCGACCGGCGTCGCGGTGGCGACCAGCTCGGCCCAGTCGAGGTCGTTCGGCCCCAACTCGGCGCGCTCCTGCGGCCGTTGCACGATCACCTGCCTCTCCGGCCGGTGCCCGGCGAGTTCGATCGCGCGGTCCAGCAGCGGCTTGTACGGGATGACCCGCTTGCCCTCGATGCCGCAGGAGGCGGAGACGATCACCTTCGGGGTGGCGTCGTCGATGCGGACGGCGAGTTCGGGCGGGGCGAACCCGCCGAAGACGACCGAGTGGATGGCGCCGATGCGGGCACAGGCCAGCATCGCGACGGCCGCCTCGGGGATCATCGGCATGTAGATGACCACCCGGTCGCCGTGGCCCACGCCTAGCTGCGCAAGGCCTCCGGCGAAGGCCGCCACCTCATCCCTCAGCTGCGCGTAGGTGTAGGTGCGTCGTGTGCCGGTCACGGGGGAGTCGTAGACGAGCGCGGGCTGCCCGCCCAGGCCGGCTTCGATGTGCCGGTCGAGCGCGTTGAAGCAGACGTTGAGTCGTCCGTCGGGAAACCAGCGGTAGAAGGGTGCGCCCGAGGAGTCCAGGGCGCGTTGCGGAGTGACATCCCAGTCGATGCCCTCCGCTGCCCTCAGCCAGAAGCCCTCCGGGTCTTCGGTACTGGAGCGGAAGACATCCTCATACGTTCCCATGGGCACTCCTTGGTGGCATCGGGACGAGCGGGCGCGGGTGCGGGCAGCGGCGTGCAGAACGCTGTCGGGTACAGGGTTTTTCTATCGTCAGCATGGCGGGCCCGGCCAGCAGGACCCGCCTTCGGATTCCGGTTCGGCCCGGTCAGGTCGCAGACGGCGAGGGTGTCGGCGCTCAAGTGGCCGATCGGCGGTGGCGGCCGGCTGGGTCACATGTGCTGTTCCGCGTCGTGGAGAAGTGTCTCGGGGGCGTGGACCCCGGCGAGGCGTGCGAAGCCGAGCGCGTAGGCGAGCAGGTCACGCTGGACGATGCCGAGTGCCGCACGGCATGCGGCGTTGTCCGGCCAGGCCGATTCGGGCCCCTGCGGGTGGGCCTGTTCGTAGGCGTGCAGGCGAGGGTGCCAGGTGGCCAGGAAGGGGCGTAGCTCACGGTTGAGCATGGTGATGGCGAGATATTCGACCGTGTGCCCGCCGACGGCCGTCTTGGAGGGGCGGCCGATCTTGAGAGTGTCGCGTGTCGTGGCGAACAGCCCGTACAGCGAGGTCAGGGCCTCGCGCAGAAGCCCTTCGTCGTGTCCCAGCGGCTGGGTGGAGATCCGCGTCGCCGTCTCGACGAACAGGTGCCAGGCCATGTGGCGGGCGTCGTTGTTCACCACGAACCTCAGCTCGCTCACCTGCGGAACCCTGACGGTGACCTCGCTCAGGCGAGCGGTACGCCCGTAGATCTGGAGGATGGTAGCGGTGAGGGCGCCCGCCAGGCTGCCCGTGATGATGAAGAGATTGCGGCCGGTCACCTGTGTGATACCGAAGACGAGCAGCCCGGTGGCGGCGCCGACCGCCACGGCGGTGGTCAACCGGGCACCGTGCCGGCGCATCGCCCGCACAAGGGTGTTCCACCGGGTCATCGTCTTGGGCCCCCTCCGCGCCTGGGCAGCTCCTGGTGTTGCACGGCCGGTTCGGTGGCATGCGGTGCGGCGGCGGGGGAGCGGTGCGTCAGCCGGGCTCCTCCGCCGTGTCGGCGGCCACGGCCAGGACCAGCGCGGCGCTGGACGCACATGCGATTCGCCCTGCGCAGGCAGCCCGAACGGCCTCGCCCAGCGGGATATGACGCACCTTCAGGTCCGCTTCCCCGGGCTCCGGTGCTGCCTTCCCCGCACCGAGACCGACCGCGCTCCAGAGGTGAACGCGTGCCGGGGTCAGACCGGGCAGCGGGTGGAGCGCACCGCGCGACGTCCAGAGGCCGCCGCGGTAACCGGTCTCCTCGGTGAGTTCGCGTCGTGCGGCCGTCCCGCTGTCCCGGTCCTCCGCATCGACGTTCCCACCCGGCAGTTGCCACATCGTTCCGGTGAGGTAGTGGTATTGCTCGATCACGAGCAGGTGCCCGTCGACGAGCGCGGCCACCCGGACCTGGTCCGCCACCCGCACCCAGTCGTAGTGGCCCGACTGCCCGTCCGGCAGGGTGATCTCGTCCCGGTACGCCGTCAGGCGCGGCGTCGTGCACAGCTGTTCCCGGCGATGCCTTCGCCATGGCCCTCGGGTCTCCATGCCGGCAGTTCTGCCCAACGGGTGCGGGGGCATGCGGTCGGCAGGTCATGGCGAGCACGGGGCGGGGTCGCCGGTGTCGAAGCGGCGCGCCTCGGCGCCGGTGAGGACCCGGCCCGCGCGGATGCAGGCCGCCCGGGACCAGGCGGCGAGGCCGGTCGACCAGAGGGTCGTGCCAGGGAGCCTCACCGAGGAGGGGTCGATGACCTTCCCGATGCCGCCGTCGGGCGTGACGCCCCAGATCTCGTGGGCGGCGTCGGTCGCCGAGGCCAGCTGTTTCCCGTCCCGGGTGAAGGCCAGGTTCCGCACCGGCCGGCACGGGCTGCCGGCGCAGGGCACCGGTGCCGTGTCCGCGGCCAGTGCCGGGCCCAACGCCCGTCGGCCGGCCACGTCCACGAGGAGCACGCGCCCCTGCTCCCCGCCCAGGGCGAGCAGCGTGCCGTCCGGGGAGAAGGCGGCACTCAGCACCTTCCCGATGTGTCCGGGCAGCCAGTCGGTGATCCGCTTGCGGTCGGACACGGTCCACACGGCGAAGGTGGCGTCGTCGCTTCCGGTGGCCAGGAGCTTTCCGTCGGGGCTGAAGGCCAGGCCTTGGACGTAGTCGCCATGGCCGGGCAATGTTGCCAGGACGCGGCGTTCTGCGATGTCGACGAGGACGACCGTGGCTTCCGTGCCGACGGCGAGCAGTGAACCGTCGGCGCTGAAGGCGAGGTTGCGTACGTTCTCGTCGCCCACCGGCAGGTCCACCAAGGTCCTGCGGTCGGCGACCGTGCGGACGACCACGCGATAGTCCTTGCCGTAGGGGGCCGCCGCCAGCAGCCGGCCGTGGTCGCCGAACGCCACCGCGGTGGCTCGGGTGCCGAGGGACCACTCGGTGCGCTGTCGGCCGGTGGAGGTGTTCCACAGCCTTACCGATCCGTCGGTGGCCGCCGAATACAGGGTTCGCCCGTCACGGCTCACGGCGAGCGACCGCAGCGACACGTCGTCCGCCGGGTCGCCCTGCAACGTGTGGTGCAAGGTCAGACGTCCTACGGCGATGGTGCCGTCGGCACCGCCGGATGCCACCGGGCTCCCGGACCGGGGGCCGACAGCCACGGCCACGGCGTCGCCCGGGCTGCCTCGGACGACCTGTCCCAGCGGCCCCGGCCCGCGCACGTTCCACTCGGCCAGGGCGCCCGTGCCGTGCACTCCCCAGATCAGCGACGACCCGCGGTCCAGGAAGACCGCGCTGGTGCCGGTGAGCTGGTCCCTGGGCAGCCGCTCGCCGATGACCTGCCAGGAGCCGACCTGGCGCAGCAGCGCCCCGTTGTCCCAGCTGCCGGTGACCAGCACCCTGCCGTCGGGGCTGAAGGCCACCGTGTCCACCGGATTCGACTTGCCAGGCACGGGTTCGACCACCCGTTTCCAGTCCGTGGTTCGCCACACCGCCAGGGACCCGTACCCGGTGCCGACCGCGAGATAGGTGCCGTGCGGATCGAAGGCCAGCGTGCGCACGTCTGTGACCAGGGGTTTCTCTCCGGTTGCGAGGCGCAGCCGGGTGAGGAGCCGTCCCGTCCGGGCGTCCCGTACCAGGATGTCGCCCTTCCAGTCCCCGGAGGCCAGCAGCCTGCCGTCGGGGCTGAACGCGATGGTGTTGATGTAGTTCGCGTCCGTGCCGATCCCGCTGACGAAGGTCTGGGCATGGCCCTTGAGGGGGCTGCCCCAGGTGCGGGTCCTCAGGTTCCAGATCCGCAGCGTGTTGTCATCGGCGGCCAGTGCCACGGATGCGCTGTCGGCGGAGAAGGCCACAGCGGTGGGCGAGATACCCGGGATCAGATCGTTGCCGGGATCGGGCCTCCCGTGACTCTGCGGCACGATCAGCCGCTCGGTCACCCGCCGTCGGGCCACATCCACCAGTTCGACCTTTCCCGGATCGGTTCCGGCCGCGACCGCCAGCCACCGTCCGTCGGGGCTGAAGGCGGGGGTCCCGCCCAGCCCTCGTACCGTCCACGCCGGCCGGCCCGTCGGCAGCGCCACCAGCCGGACCCCGCTCCTGACCGGGATCGCGAGCAGCCGCCCGTCGGACCGCACGGCCAGCGGCAGGTGATTGCCCGGCCGAGCCCTCTGCCCGGCCGGGACACCATCCAGCACGTCCAGAAACCGAATCATCCGCGGCCTGGTCCGCAGCGCGGTCAACAGCGCCCGCCTGGCCTCGACCGTCGGCCGTTCGTCGACCGCCTCGCGCCCCAGGAGCAGCCCCAGGTCCAACTGGTCCTTGAGCGCGTCGTCGGAGCGGGTCGCGAGCCGGCGCGAGTGGTTCTCGTGCGCGGTCTCAGCCTGCGCGAACCCCACGATCAGAGCGACCGCCACCAGTACGGCCGTGAACGCCGTCGCCAGCGCACGCCGCTGGCGCGTCGCGGAACTCCCCCGTAAAAGGTACTCCCGGTGCAGATCGGTCGGGCTCGGCTCTTTGTGCACCGGGCTCTCGGCCAGCCAGCGTCGGGCGTTGCGGAGCTCCCTGCCGCGCAGCAGCGCGCTCCGGCGCCGTCCGTTCACGCTCCACTCATGGGCCTGAACCAGGAGCACCGTGTGCTGATGGGCCCGTTTCAGGTCCAGCCCGAGCACGCGCACGAGCGTCTGGAGGTCTCCGCCCTGCGTCCAGTGGCGTGCCGACAGCGCCTCGGGCATGTCCGCTCTGGGTACCGGCCGGTGAAGCAACGGGATGATGCGCTTCCCGTATCCCACAGCAAGAGCCAGTTCCTCGGCGCACACCGAGGACCGCACCGACTCGGGCGAAACGACGAACAGCAACGCGTCCGAGCGGCGGATCCCGTCCGCGACGGCCTTACGCCACTCGGACGACGGCAGGATGTCCGCGAGGTCGATCCAGGCATTGAACTGCTCGCCGGCGAGCTGCTCCTTGAGTCTGTGGACGTCCTCGCGGTCCTGGCGCGAGTAGCAGAGGAACACATGCTTGCCGGGGTCGGCTGCGGGGCCAACTCGCTTGCGGAAACGCATACTTCAGGATGCCGGGCAAAAACTGCCGTCCACAGTCCATCCCTGAAATATGCGCACATGAGCGTATGACGGCTCGGCGTGCGCACGGTGGCTCAGCTCGGGCACAGCTCCCTGTGCGGGACTCCGGGTGCGTAGCGGCGCCACTGTTCGTCGTCGAGCTTGCCCGTGGTGGCCTGGCAGATGCGGGAGATGGCTGTTTCGGCGTCCAGGTTCCAGATCCGGACAGTGTCGTCGTGCCCGCCCGTGGCGAGGGTCGTGCCGTCCGGGCTGAGCGCGAGGGCGAAGGTGCCGCGGTGATTGCCCATCAGCGGATCGCCCATGCGGCTGGGGCGGGCGCAGTCGGTGACATTCCACAGACGCACGTCGTCGTCCGCGCTGACCAGCATCCGGCCGTCGGCGCTGAACGCGACTCCGTGGATCTCGCCCGTGTGACCGGTCAGTGCGCTGCCCAGCGCCTTCGGCCGGGCGGGGTCGCCGATGTCCCACAGATGGAGCGTGTGGTCGGCCCCTCCGGTCGCCAACGTGTCGCCGTCCGGGCTGAAGGCCAGCTTGAAGTCGTTGTTGATGAAGGACGTTGCGCTGTGGCCGGCCTTCCACTCACGGAGAAGGTTCGGGTGCGCCGGGTCGCTCATGTCCCACAGCCGGGCCTGCTGGTCGAGACCCCCACCGGCCTGGATCCGTCCGTCGGGGCTGAATGCCAGCGCACCCATCTGTGTGGAGTCGGCGGTCAGCGTGTTGGCCGGGTGGCGCGGGTCCGACACATCCCAGATCCGTAGCGTTGCATCCTGACTGCCGGAGACGAGAAACCGGCCGTCCGCGCTGAAGGCCACAGCCGAAACGAGCTTCTTGTGGGCCCGCGGCAGGTCGCTGACGAGCCGGGGACGGGCGGGATCGGCGACGTTCCACAAGCGGATGGCGTTGTCGCCACCCCCCGCGGCCAGCAGCTTGCCGGAGCGGCTGAAGGCGAGGGCGAGGGTGAAGTCGCCGTGCGCGTCGAGCGGGGCGCCCAGCCGCTTCGGCCGTGCGGGGTCGGCCAGGTCCCACAGGCGGATGGTGTGGTCGCCGCCGGTGGCCAGCACGCGACCGTCGCCGCGGAACGCCATGGCTTCGACCGAGCCGGAATGGCCCGTCAGCGACGTACGCGGGATGTCCCACAACCGGGCGGTGCGATCAAGGCTGCCCGTGGCGAGCCGGCGGCCGTCCGGGCTGAAGGCGAGGGTGCGTACGGCGCCGTCGTGACCGTTGAGCGAGGCGTGCAGCAGTGCGGGCGAGGCAGGATCGGTCACGGTCCACACCTCGGCGTATCCGTCGCTGCCCATGGCCAGTTCGCGCCCGTCCGGGCTGAACGCCACCGAGTGGAAGCCGGACCAGGGATCGCCCACCGGAGTCGGCTTCGCCGGGTCCTTGACGTTCCACAGGCGCACGTTGTCGGTTCCGCCGATCGCGAGGGTGCGCCCGTCGGGGGAGAAGGCCAAGGACAGTACCCAGCCGGAGGAGTTGGCCAACGCGGCCCCGAGCGGACGCGGCAAGCGCGGGTTTCCCACGTCCCACAACTGCACGCTCTTGTCGAGGCTGCCGGCGACGAGGAGCCGCCCGCCTGGGCTGAACGCGGCCGAGGTCAGGTCATGGCCGCGACCGGCGATGCGGCCGAGCGGAACGGGCCGCTTCGGGTCGGCCACATCCCACAGCCGTACGTCGTGGCCGTCGGGCTCCTGGACGGCGACGACGCGCCCGTCGGGTCGGAAGCTCGCGAACGTGATGCCGGGCAGTGAACCTCCCGTTGCCACGGGCCGCGCCGGGTCGCTCACGTCCCACAGGCGCACGGGCCCGGATCCGCCGACGGTCGCGAGGATGCCTCCGTCGGGCCTGAAGGCGGCGTACTCGGCCTTGGGCAGCGGATGGCCCAGGACCCGGGGCTTGCCTGCTGTCCCGATGCCCCAAAGTCGCACCGTCTTGTCCGCGCTGCCGGTGGCGAGCACCGACCCCGCCGCGTTGAAGGACAACGAATCGACGCTGCCCGTGTGACCGGCCAACGGCCTGGAGAGGGCGGCCTGTTCGTCATTGATGAGCCTGGTGCGGACCGCCGCGGTCGGCTCCGTGCGATAGGCGAGAAGGTCCAGTTGCGAGGCGAGCGAGACATCCTCGGCACGGAGCCGGTCGGCCTGGGTCAACAGGTAGTTGGAGAGTGCGCGGTTACGCTGGTCCAGTGCCGTGTTGCGCTGCTGGACGGCGATGACGGCCGCGGTGCCGGCCAGCAGCGAGAGCAGCACCAGGCCGACGAGCCCGAGGCGTCGCTGCCGCCTGGCCCTGCGGTGCAGATCGATGTGCCGGCCCACGAGGTGGTCCTTGTCGGTGCCCCGCAAGGGCGCGGCGATCTGCGCGACGCTGTTGAGGAGCACGGGATTCGAACGATCGAGGAACCGGGTGGCCCGCACGGACGACAGGTCCACCCACAGCGGCTCCGAGACGAACATCCCGCGAGCGCTGGGCGGCAGCGCATCGGTGCGCTCCCAGTCCCAGTCACCGTCGGCATCGCTCCAGTGCAACTCCCCTGAAGTCAGGACAATGCACACCCGTTCGGCCGGACGATGGGCGCGCCACCACGCCAACTCCCGCGTCACCCATTTGGATTGGGCGGCAGCAGGCGACGCGAGCAAGATCAGCCACGAGGACCGGGACAGCGCCTCCTCAAGGGCGCCCCACAGATCGTACGAGGCCGAAAGGCTGGTGTAGTCGCGGAAGATCCGCAGACTGCGCGGCCGGTACCAGGGCGTTGCAAAACGTTCCAGCCAATGCTGCAACGACGAGGCCAGGACTCCGTGCAGAGCGCTGCTGTACGAGATGAAGGCGTCGTAGTCGAGCTGGGGCCGTTCGCGCCACTTCCGTCGAGTCACCGCGGGCCTCCCCCGGGGAGCAACAGGCCGGGAAACGAGGATAGTTGGGTCTCCCTCCGGCGACACCTCCCGCACCGGCCGGAGGTGAACAGCCGCCCGTCGCGGCGGAACCGGTGCAAGAACCGGATGCCTCGGACCGGACCCCGCCGCCGCGCGCCGACGGCGAGAGGCCGGTGACGTGTCACACGGACGTGTCTCCGGCCTTGGCCCGTGCGGCCACCCACAGGGCGATCCGCGTGCGTGACCGCAAGCCCAGCTTGTCGCGCACCTTGTCCAGGTGTGTGGCGACCGTATGGACCGAAAGGCCGAGCCGCTCCGCGATCTGACGGTTGGTCAGTCCGTGGGCGACGAGCTCGGCCACCATGAACTCCCTTCCGGTGAGCCGCGATCGGTCGTCGACGACCTCCACCCTGTGCCCCGCCGTTCGTTGGTCGTCGCTCCATGTCCGCAGGGCGTACGGGACAAGCCGATCCGCGGGCAGCCGACGGCCACCGCTGACGGCCGCGTCCCGAGCGGCTGCGGGCAGCCGGGTGCTGATACGGGTCACCGTTCGTTCCACCTGGCGTCGCCATGGAGCCTCGGCGACGGTGTCGAGTCGGCGGCGTGCCTGCGCGCTCGCCTCGTACAACAGGAGAGCCCTCCGCATGTCTCCGCTCTCGGCGGCCACCAGCGCCAGGCCCTCCACCGGGTAGAGCGCGTGGAAACTTGCTTCGGGGACGATCCGCAGCACCTCGCCGAACAGCGCCTCGGCGCTTTCCAGTCGGCCCAGAGCCAGCCGCACGGCGCCCGCTGTGTGCAGAGCGGCCGCGACCTGGTTCCACGGCGCGTGGCTCTTGAGCACGGGCAGGCAGTGCGACATGAGGCTGTCGGCTTCCAGCTCCCCGCCTGCTTGGAGCAGCGCCCAGGCCAGGTGATGGGTGCACCACGCGGTGTCCTTGGCTCTGCCCAGCGTGCTGACGACGTCCAGGCACTCACGCAGATCGTCGACGGCCGCGTCGAACTCTCCACGGCACAGCCGCGCCGCGGCCCGCGCGTCCAGGGCGTTGGCAAGTCCGGCGGGGTGCTCGCGGCTGCGCTCCACGGCCACCGCCTGCTCGCCCAGGAGCAGGGCCCGTGCCGGATCGGCCCGCTGGCAGGCCACGCGCGCGGCGAGCGCCGGTACCGCCCCGCCGAGCCTCCGGACTCCGGTTTCCCGCAGCAGCCCCGTCAGTAGCGCGCGGGCGGCGGACGGCTGTTCCTGCTCGTAGTGCACGCGCGCAAGTTCCAGTTCCAGCCGTGGTCGGGAGACACCCTCGCAACCCGTGGTGGCGGCCAGAGCCGCCGCGAGGTTGTCCCGTTCCAGGGCCAGCGGGCTGCCCGCCTGGTCGGGGAACACCTCGTCACCGGCTTCGTCCGCGAGTCCGTTCAGCCATGCGAGGACCCGGTGCCTGGTGCCGTGCAACTCGCCGGAGGTGAGCAGGCGCTCCAGGGCGTAGGCACGGATGGTGCTCAGCTGTCTGAAGCGTGCGGTCTCCACGTCTCCCGCCGCGTCTCCCGAGAGACGTGCGATCAGCGACTTGGCCTCAAGGGCGCACAGGATGCCGAGTATCCGCGACGGTGGGATGCCGTCGCCGGCGCAGACCGCGCGCGCCGCAGCCGTGTCGAACCCGCCGACGAGGACCGCGAGACGCCGGAAGACGGCCTGCTCGGCCGGATCGAGCAGGCGGTGGCTCCAGTCGATCGCGGCGGCCAGCTCGCTGTGGCGCCCTGGGCCGGTCCTGTGCCCTCCTGACAGGAGGGACAGCTGGGACATCTGGTCGCCCAGCCCTGACAGGATGTCACGCGGCGGAAGCGTTCCGGCCCGGCGGGCCGCCAGCTCCACGGCGAGCGTCAGGCCGTCCAGTCTGCGGCAGATCTCGGCAACCGTCCGCCCGTTTCCGCGATGCAGCATGAACCCTGGTGAGCAGCTCGAAGCACGTTCGACGAACAGCCGGACGGCGTCCGCCCGCAGAAGGACGCCCGGATCGTCTCCGGCGTCGGCAGGCGGCAGCGACAGCTCACCGACGCGCAGCACGGTCTCCCCGGGGACCCGCAGGGCCTCCCGGCTGGTGGCCAGGATGCGCAGCCGAGGACAGTGACTCAGCAGGGTCGCGATCAGCCGGGCACATGGCTCGGCCAGATGCTCGCAGTTGTCGAGGATCAACAGCCGACGGGCGTCGCCGATCGCGTGGACCAGGACGTCGACACCGGATCGTCCTGCCCGTTCACCCACGGCCAGCGCGGCGGCGACCGACTGTGCCGGCGCGGCGCCGTCACGGAGCGCGTCGAGTTCGACGAGGTCGACCCGTCCATGACGGCCGGGCAGGCCCCTGGCGAACTCCAACGCCAACCGCGTCTTGCCGACGCCGCCGGCACCGGTCAGCGTCACGAGCCGCGACGTCCTCAGCAGCGCGCGCAGCCGCGCCAGCTCCGCCCGCCGGCCCACGAAGGAGTCGAGGGCCTGTGGCAGTCCGCGGCTTTGGGCCGTGGGCGAGGAGGCAGCGCTCCGTACGGGCGGCGACGTAGCCGTCCGCGCCCGGCTCGAATCCGGGCGCGCCGAGCGCTGCCGGAACGCCCGTTGTCTGCATGCGCCGGAGCAGTAGCGAGCCGGTCGACCACTGCGAGGGCCACCGGGCAGAGGCGCACCGCACGACTCACATGTCATGCTCCGGTCATCCCCGCATCCCGGTCGCCCATTCCCGGATACGAGGTTTACGTCCGTCAACGACACGCTCGGACACGCGACTTCGAGCGGTGGGCATGGGCGGCCGACGGCGCGACGGCGGCAGCCGGGCTCGTCACTGCGGGCCGGCCACCGCCCGGGCGGCGTGTCAGGGTACGGCGTCGGGATCGATGCCGAGCACAACGGTGCCGGTCACTCCCTTGCCGAGGTCGCTGCCGACCTGCGTGAGCGTCAGCAGGGTGGAGGACCCGCCGTTGCGGTAGATGCCGTCCCTGGCGTTGAGCGTCCGTGTGGCCGTGTTGTTCCGGTACGGGGCCAAAGCGGCGACCCTGCTGTTGTACGTCTCCGGGAAGTAGAGCTGGCCGGTGTGGGAGACATGGCCGCCCCGGTACTTGCCGTTGGCGACCGTGCCGCCGACATGCGTCTTGACGTGGATGTGCAGGGCACGGCCGACGTACCAGCCGGGGTAGACGGTGGTGAACTCCGCGACGCCGGTGGAGTCGGTCAGCTGCACGCCGCGCAGGAAGGTCGTGTCCGGGGTGGAGCCGCCGGCCACGTAGCCGGAGTAGATGCCGAGAGCGTCGCAGTGCCAGATGTCGACCGCCGTGCCGGGCAGTGCGGAGCAGGTCGCGGTGTCGATCACCTTGACGCGGAGGGTGAGGGGCACGCCGGCTTTGCCCTCGGTGATGTCCTTGCGGACCGTCTCCAGGTCCAGGTAGTAGGGCCCCTCGGTCTGCTCGGGCGTGAGGACGCAGTCGGCGGCCAACGGGGCCGCGGCCTGGGCGGCGTCGCTCCGGCTTTCGGCCGAGGCCGCCTGCCCGGACGTGAGCCCCAGAGCGGCCGCTCCGAGGGTCGCGCCGCCGAGGGCGGCGATGACGGTTCTGCGGCTCGCACCACCCGAGCCGTCGGCCGGCTCGGGGGCGCGCTCGCGTTCTGCGGAATGGGGGCGGGGGGTGTCAGTCATGCTGTGAGCATGGCGCGCGTGGCGGGGCGTGGGATCGATCGGATGACCGGTGAATCGGGCGCGTTACGAAACGCACGGCGCCGAGGTCCGCTCGGGTGCCCTATGGGATGCAGGGCGTGACTGTCGGCGACACCGCGGGCGCTAAGCCGCGTGCTCGGGGTGCTGCCGTGCCGGATCCGTCGGCTGCTCGTCAGCGGGAAGGCAGCCGCCTCCCGGTCTCGGCGGCGGCTCCGAAGTAGTCGCCGCCCTTGCGCTTGACGTCGTCCGTACCCCAGGCCTGCTCACCGCCCACGGCCGTATCGCCGTCTCCGGTCGCGTTCTGCCGCAGCGGTGCCCTGACCAGCCGCGGTATGTGCTTCGAGCAGTGGATGTAGGCTTCCTCGACCTCGACCTCCACCCACATCTGGGGTCGGCGGCCCGGCACCGGGTCGACCGGCAGATGCGCGTACCTCCGGCGCATCGCCTCGTCGGTGGCCAACTGCGCCCGGCCGTTGACATGCAGGCCGATACGGTCCTGAGCGAAGTCGATCATCAGGATGCCGACGTGCGGATTCTCCCGGATGTTGCCGAGCGAGGCCATGACTCCGTTCCCGCGGTACTCCGGGTATGCCAGGGTCGCGTCATCAAGGACCCGGAGAAAGCCGGGCGGTCCGGCCCGGAACGTGCTGTCGCACTCGCCGTGGCTGTCCGCCGTGGCGAGGAAGAACATCTCCTGGCGGGCGACGAACTCCTGCATCTGCGGGTTCAGCCGATCCAGTACCTGCTCGTCGTAGAACCGGTCCGCGCGGCCGAGGGTGCCCAACTCATGCTGCATCTGGTGTTCGCCGTGGCTTCCGGGCCGGTCGACCCGCTCGTCGTGATCCAACGATCCTCCTGACAGCGATTCCTTCAGGCCACAGCCGAGAAGCGCCGCCGGCCGCGTAGAGAGCCTAGAGCAGATCGTTCGCACGCCCCTTCGAGGGGGCGGCCGCGGGCCCGGGCGACGACGAGGGTCCGGGCGCCGTCGAGGGCCTTGACCGCCGCCGACCCACGCCCGCCCGAATACGCGCCGCACGGGCCCGGATCAACGATCGTCGTCTGACGAGACCCGCCTGATTCATTCTCGCCTTGACGCATGCCGATATGGGCATACGATGAGCTCCATGGCACGAGCAGCGACGACGTCGGACGTCTTCAACGCGATCGCCGAGCCGCAGCGCCGGGAGATCCTGGTGCTGCTGCGGGCGGGTGAGCGGCCGGTGACCGAGTTGGCGCGGGAGCTGGGGATGACCCAGCCGGGCGCGTCCAAACACCTGCGGGTGCTCCGGGAGGTCGGGCTGGTGCGGGACCGCAAAGCGGGCAAGCAGCGCCTGTATGGCCTTGACGCCCGCGGGCTGCGGCCGGTCCACGAGTGGACCGGCGGGTTCGAGCGGTTCTGGAACGAGAGCTTCGACCGGCTGGACGCATACGTGCAGGACCTGAAGCAGGCAAGGCAGGAGGAGTAGCTGATGAGCGCGACGGGACGAGGAGCGCCGGCACAGTCCGCGACGGCCGACCGCGAGATCATCATCTCCCGGGTCATCGACGCCCCACGGGAGCTGGTGTTCGAGGCGTTCACCGAGGTCCGGCACCTGTCGCGGTGGTGGGGCCCGGACGGGTTCAGCACCACCACGCAGTCCTTCGAGTTCCGTGTCGGCGGGGAGTGGGACTTCGTGATGCACGGACCGGACGGGACGGACTACACCGAGTGGATCTCCTGGACCGAGATCTCCCCGCCGGAGCGGATCGCGCTGCTCCACGGTGCGTCCCGCGACGACCCGAACGCCTTCGCAGCGGTCCTGACGTTCGAGCCCGACGGTGCGGCCACCCGGATCGAGATGCGCACGCTGTTCCCCACCAAGGAACTGCGCGACGAGGCGGTCGAGAAGTACCGCGCGATCGAGGGCGGCCGTCAGACCCTGAGCAGCCTGGCTGCGTACGTCACCGAGATCGTGCGGAGGGGAGAGGAGGACTGATGGCCGGGAAAGTGTTCTTCAGTGTGTCGATGTCGCTGGACGGGTTCATCGCGCCCGGGTCCCTCGGGGAGCTGATGGGGCAGCAGTGGATGGAACTGCAGCAGTGGATCTTCCCGCTGCGGTTCTTCCGGGAGAACCTGAAGCTGGGCGAGGGCGGCGAGGAGGGGCGCGACAACGACATCGCGCGGGAGACCTTCGAGCGCACCGGCGCGAGCATCATGGGCAAGCGCATGTTCGACGCCGGCGAGCAGATGTGGCCGGAGGAGGCGCCGTTCCACACGCCGGTCCTCGTCGTCACGCACGAGAAGCGTGACCCCTGGGAGCGACCGGGCGGGACCACCTTCCACTTCGTCAACGACGGCATCGAGCACGCCTTCGACCAGGCCCGCGAGGCCGCCGGCGACCGTGACGTCCGCATCGCGGGCGGCGGCGCGACGATCCTGGAGTACGTGAACGCCGGCCTGGTCGACGAGTTCACCATCGCGCTGGCCCCCGTGTTGTTCGGCTCCGGAATCCGCCTGTTCGAAGGCGTCGACGCGGCCCGCGTGGCCCTGGAGCCGGTCCGTGCGGAGCCCTCCCCGAGGGTGACGCACCTGACCTATGCCGTCCGGGAGCGGTAGGCGCACGGCGGGCCGCGAAGGACCAGGTCGGGGCAGCGCAGGTGTAGCGCGCAGGCACGCGGACCCGCGACAGGGATGCGCGCGGTGAGGTGTTCGAGCAGCAACGGGATGTTGGCGGAGGCGCAGGACCGCTCAGTTGTCAACTGCCGGTGTCGACAGCCCAGTTGTCCGGGTCCGAGGCCGACGGTGTGCTGGGCGCTCACGGAGTGGCTGCCGCTGATCGCCGGGCGGAGTGTCCCGTGAGGTTCTCGGGCCGCAGGATCACGTCCAGTTGCTCGGTGGTGAGCAGGCCGGCCTCGGCGGCGAGGTCCTTGACCATGCGGCCGGTGGCCAGGGCCTGGCGGGCGAGGGTGGTGGAGGCGGCGTAGCCGATGTGCGGGGCGAGGGCGGTGACCAGTCCGATGGAGCGGTGGACGGTGTCGTGGAGGTGTTCGCGGTTGGCGGTGATGCCGGGGACGCAGCGGGTGGCCAGGGTGTCGCAGGCCGCACGCAGATGGGTCAGGGAGCGCAGCAGGCTGTAGGCGATGACGGGTTCGAAGGCGTTGAGCTGGAGCTGTCCGGCCTCGGCTGCCATGGTGACGGTCAGGTCGTTGCCGATGACCTCGAAGGCGACCTGGTTGACGACCTCGGGGATCACGGGGTTGACCTTGCCGGGCATGATCGACGAACCCGCCTGCACCGGCGGCAGGTTGATCTCGCCGAGTCCGGCGGTGGGGCCGGAGGAGGTCAGGCGCAGGTCGTTGCAGGTCTTGGAGAGTTTCACGGCGACGCGCTTGAGGACGCCGGAGAGCTGGACGAAGGCCCCGCAGTCCTGGGTGGCCTCGATGAAGTCGCCCGCGGGCCGGACGGGTTCGCCGCTGATCTCGGCGAGATACGCGCAGGCGAGCTCGGCGTAGCGCGGGTGGCCGTTGATGCCGGTGCCGATCGCGGTGCCGCCGAGGTTGGACTCCAGCAGCAGTGCGGCGGCCTCGGTCAGCCGCTGGCGGTCCTCCTCGATCATGACGGCGTATGTCGTGAACTCCTGGCCCAGTGTCATGGGTACGGCGTCCTGGAGTTGGGTGCGGCCCATCTTCAGTACGTCGCTGAACTCCGTTGCCTTCGCGGTGAAGGCCGCCGCCAACACCCGCAAGGAACCGCCGAGTCGGCGCAGTGAGGTGACCAGGGCCAGGCGTACGGCGGTGGGGTAGACGTCGTTGGTGCTCTGGCCGAGGTTGACGTGGTCGAGCGGGTGGATCACGTCGTAGGAGCCGCGGGGGTGGCCGAGGATCTCCAGCGCCCGGTTGGCGATGACCTCGTTGGCGTTCATGTTCGTCGAGGTGCCGGCCCCGCCCTGGACGGGGTCGACGAGGAACTGCCCGTGCAGCCGCCCCGCGCGGATCTCCTCGCAGGCGCCGATGACCGCCCCCGCGATGTCCGGCGGGAGCAGGCCGAGGTCGCGGTTGGCCCGAGCGGCGGCCTGCTTGACGGCGGCCAGCGCGGCGATCAGGTCGGGGAACTGGGCGATCGTCGACCCGGTGATCGCGAAGTTCTCCACCGCCCGCACGGTGTGCACGCCGTAGTAGGCGCCGACGGGGACCTCCTTGTCTCCCACCAGATCGTGCTCGATACGTACGGCCTGCGCCATCTGCTGCTCCTCGTTCTTGCGGTGCCCCTTGACAGGCCACCGTCTCCGGCCTCAGTGTTACCGGCCAACACGCAGAACGCAATATATTGCATATGGCAGGAGTCTCCATGGACACCACGAGCCCCCGACCCACCAGCACAGACGCCTCACCAACCTTCTGGCGGCGATGTCTGAGAATGCCGATCGGCATCCAGTCGGTCATCGCCGTTGGCCTCGGCGCCCTCATCGGAACCTTCGCCCCGTCCGCGGGCGAGCAGATGAAGATCCTCGGGGACGTGTTCCTGAACCTGGTGCAGGTCGTCGTCCTGCCCCTGGTCTTCCCGCTCATCGTGCTGGGCATCGCCCGCATGGAGTCGGTCAAGAAGGTCGGCCGGATCGCCGGTAAGGCCATCCTCTACTTCGAGCTCGTCACCACCGTGATCCTGCTGATCGCGGTGGGGCTCGCGAAGCTCACGGGCATCGGCAAGGGCGCTCCGGTCCACGGCGCCGACGCCAAGGACCTCGACGGCCTGAGCCAGGGCATCGACTTCCACGAACTGGTCCTGCACGCCGTACCGAAGAACATCTTCGCCGCGTTCGGCGAGGGCAACCTGCTCGGCGCGATCGTCTTCGCCCTCCTCGTGGGCGTCGCCATGGCCGCGATCGGGGAGAAGTCCGAGCCCTTCGCCGCCGTCCTGGAGTCCGTCGCCGCGGTGATGTTCAAGGTCGTCGGCTACGTCATCCGCATCGCGCCGCTGGGCGTGCTCGGCTTCATCTCCTACGACGTCGCCTACTACGGCTTCGGCAACCTGCGCAGTCTGCTGGGCTTCATCGCCGTGGTCTACGCGGGCCTGGCCATCGTCATCGGCGTGCTGTTCCCGCTGATCGCCGCTCTCTACCGCATCCGCTACGTCGAACTCCTCAAATCCATCGGCGGGTTGGCCGGGATCGCCTTCGTCACCCGCAGCTCGGAGTCGGTGCTGGCCCCGCTGATGGGCAAGCTGGAAGCCTTCGGCCTCAGCCGCTCCACGACCTCCTTCGTCGTGCCCCTCGGCTACTCCTTCAACACCGACGGCTCCGTCCTCTACCAGGCCGCCGCCCTGGTCTTCCTCGCCAACGCCTACGGCGCCGACACCTCTCTGCCCGCCCTGCTGCTCATGGTCGGCGTGCTGGTGATCCTTTCCAAGGGCATGGCCGGCGTCGCCTCCGCCTCCATCGTCGTCCTCATCGCCGCAGGCAACTCCGTCGGCCTGCCCGCCGAAGGCATCGCCCTGCTCCTCGGCGTGGACTTCATCGTCGACATGGCCCGCACCGGCGTGAACGTCATCGGCAACTCCCTTGCCGCCGCCGTCGTCGACAGCTCCGAGAAACGCCACGCAGCCAAACACGCCACCACCGCCGGCACCCACACCGCGGCCGAATCCGGGACCCCGTCCCTGCACAAGGAACCCGCACAGTGAGCGCCCCCACCACCGAGATCATCGGCATCCTCGGCGGCATGGGCCCGGCCGCCACCGCCGACTTCTACGCCAAGCTCGTCGCGACCACCCCCGGCAGCAGCGACCAGGACCACCTCCGTACCGTCATCTGGTCCGACCCCACCATCCCCGACCGCACCCAGGCTCTGCTCGGTCACGGACCCGACCCCACCCCCTGGCTGCTCGACGGCAGCCGCGTGCTGCGCGAGGCCGGCGCCACCGTCATCGCCATCCCGTGCAACACCGCGCACGCCTTCGTCCCGCGCATCGCCGACCATGTGGGCCTGCCCATCGTCCATATGATCGGCGAGGTGGCCCGGCACCTCGCCGGGCTGAGCCCCCGTGTCCATACCGCCGGACTGCTCGCCACCACCGGCACCGTCCGCGCCGGCCTTTACCAGGACTGGCTGGACCGCTTCGGCATCCGCCTGGTCCTGCCCGACGGCACCAGCCAGGACCGCGAGGTCATGGCCGCCATCCGGGCCGTGAAAGCGGGGGCCCGCGACGACACGACCACCACGCTGCTCGCGCGCGCCGCACAGCGCCTGACCGAGCAGGGCGCCCAGGCGGTGATCGCGGGCTGCACGGAGATCCCGCTGGGACTCCCCGAGGACGCCGTGGGCGTGCCCCTCATCGACCCGGCGCTGATCCTGGCCCGGGCCCTCGTCCACCGGGCCAGGACGGGTGCCGTGACGGAGGAGGTCCTCTAGGGCGATGTACTGTACGCAATATGTCACTCGACAGCCCTGTTTCCCGCCGCCTCCTCAGCGACGAGGTCTTCCATCGCCTGCGCGACTCCATCGTGCGCGGCGAACTCGCCCCCGGAGAAAAGGTCAAGGACGGTGAGCTCGCCGAGCGCCTCGGACTCAGCCGCACCCCGGTGCGCGAGGCGCTCGCCCGGCTCGCCGACATCGGTCTGGTCGAGGCCAAGCCCGGCGTCTACACCCGCATCACAACCCTCAACCGCCGGGATGTCGAAAAGACCCTCGCGGTCCTGCGCTCCCTCGACCAGCTCGCCGTCGAGACGGCCGTGCCGGCCATGACCGAGCAGGACCTGCACACCATGCGCGAAGCCAACCGGGACTTCGAACGGGCCGTCACCGCCAACGACACCGCCGCCGCGCTCGCGGCCGACGACCGTTTCCACGCCGTGCCGATCAAGGCGGCCGACAACCCCGTACTGAGCCGGATCGTCGAGCAGCTGCACCCGCAGATCCACCGCATTCTGTACCGGAAGTTCTCCACACTGCTGGGTGGCCGCAACACCATCGAGCACCACGACCAGCTCGTGGAGGTCTGCGCCACCGGTGACGCTCGTGCCGCCGCCGAACTCTCCGGACGGCACTGGTCCGAACTCGGCGGACACATCAACCAGCTCTTCGAAACCAATCAGTTCATCGAGCCGGCCGCAGGGTAGGGGCCATCCTCCGCGCGTTGTGCACGGGCCGGCTCAGTCCCCGACGCGGCGGTGCTCGGAGCGCTGCTGGACGACAACTCCGTACCGCTGGCGTTCCTGCAGAGCAGCGTCGGCTTCTTCGACGGCGGGCCGATCACCGTCAGGAACTTCCCCGTCACCAACGGCAGTTCGCAGCAGCCAGGCCTGTTCGGCGTCGAGCACAAGGCCATCCCGGAGAAACCGCACGGCGCGCTCTACACATGGCGCAATTACGACCGTGTCGTCGCCCCCGACGACCCGGGCCACCGCTCCGCCGACGGCACGTCCTTCACCAACGCCGACAAGGAGGTCACCGACTCCGCCAACCCGACGCTCACCGTGCCCGCGGGCGACGCGTTGCTGGCGGGCCGCATCCCGGCCGGTCTGCACCCGGTGGTCGCCGACGGCTACCAGCACCTCGACGTGCTCACCGCGGCCCCCGTGCAGAACAACGGGCGGCTCGAGATCGTCTCCACCAACCTCGCGCAGTTCGCCGCGGAGCCCAAGTAGCCCTGCCCGCTCAGACCTTGGTCGCGGCGAAGGCGGCCGCCGCGTCGGCGTCGGAGGTGTAGCCGAGGTGCGCGAGAACGTCGGTACCGCCGTTCTCGCAGATGGGGTCGCCCTTGGCGCAGAAGTCGATGGTGCGGCTCTGGTAGGTGCCGGTGACGCTCTTCCCGAGGGCCCGGATCGGGTTGCCGAACAGCAGCACCGCGGCGACCCTCGGTTCGATTGCGGCGGGGATGGTGGCGACGATGGGACTGCCGACCACCGCACCGTCGCTGCTGATGCCGATGGAGTTGTCGACGACGTTCGCGCCCTGCGAATAGCCGACGAGAACGAAACGCTGATTCGGGCAGGCCGCCGCCTGGCTGTTGACGTGATTCACCAGGTCGGCATTGCCCTGCGCCGCAGAGGTGAGGGAAAGGTCCGCGGGATAATTCACCCTGTAGCTGCTGAGGTTCTTCCCCGTCATTTTCTTCTGCAGGGCGGAATACACCGGGTCACCGACTATCACGCCCAGCGTGCCCGGCTCAAAGGTGCCGCGAGCCGCGACGACGTCGATGTCCGAGCAGGTGGCGGCCGATGCCGCGGGTGCCGAGACGGCGGCCACCCCGGCCGCCCCGCCCACCAGTGAGAGCGCGGCGAGACACAAGCGAATACGCATGGGGATCCTTTGCGGGTCGGGCGCGTTGCGCGCCTGCGGAAAAGGACGTCCCGAACGTATTCGCTTTTTGTGAGCAGGTGTTATGCATGGGAATTCAGAAGTTCTACGGTTTCTTGAGCTGAGGTGAGTCGGCGGGAATTTCCTGCGCTGTCTACGCGGAGGGTGTTTCCTGGTCCCGCAGTTCCTCGGCGCGTAGTGCCAGGATGAGGTCCAGGCGGGTGGCGGGGTCGTGCAGGGCGTCCCCGAAGAGCTTCTCCAGCTGGCGCAGGCGGTAGCGGACTGTCTGCGGGTGGATGTGCAGACGGGCGGCGACGTCGGGCACATTGCTGCCGCTGAGCAGCCAGGCCAGCAGCGTCTCGGCGAGCCGGGGCCGCTGCCCCTCGGTGGCCGTGTCCAGCGGGGCGAGGACGCGCGCCTCCAACTGCGTCAGCAGCGGCTCGTCCCCGTGCAGCAGCAGCGTCGAGAGGTGGTCGGCGCACCGCACCACGCCCTGCCGGGGCAGGATCCCGCGTCCCATCAGCCGCAGCGCCCGGGCAGCCCAGCGCAGCGACTGCGCGGCCTCGGTGAGCGGCACCGTCGGCCCGATCGCCGCCGGACGCCCGCGCAGCGCGAGCGTGAACGGGCGCCCGCCGAAGCGGCCCGAACCGTCCGGATCGGGCAGCAGTATCCGCGGCGGCCGGGACCCCATGTCCACCAGAGCCCCCGCGCCCGCCGGCGGCCGTTCCTCCTCCCACTGGTCCGCCGACCCCGCCAATGCGACGACCGCGACCTGCTGCGGCACCGACCAGCGGGCGCCGTGCGCGAGATCCTGCACGACCTCCCACGACACTGGGCCCTCACCCACGAGCAGTTCGAGCAGCCGCCTGCGCCGCCGCTCCAGCTCGTCCGTGCTGCGCAGCCGGCCCTCCGCATAACCGGCCGCGGCCGCCTCGGCCACCTCGTGCACGGTCCGGAACGCGAGCTCGCCCAGCGCCGCCACCACGGCCGAGTCCAGCCCCAGCTCTTCCGCCGTGCGGCCCATCAACCGCCAGGCATGCATCCCTCCGATCCGCAGCGCGGACTGCAGGGCGTCGAGGCTGCGGTCCTCCAGGGCCACGCCGCGCCCGAGTTCGTAGTACGTCGAGGCGATCGCGTCGCTGCGGCCGCGCGGGTCGGCGATGTGGTCGACGAACAGGGTCAGCGCCTGCACCACTCCGGCCCGCAGGTTCCTGGCGTACATGCCGTCCACGGGCCCCGCATACTCGGGAACCTGTCTGCGGACCTCGTCCTCGACCTCGTCGGCGACCGCCTCCAGCCGGGCGCGCAGCGGTTTTGCGAGGTCGGCCGGCACCGAGGGGGACGCCGGACCGGCCGGCCCGCCGTGCGGGGTGGGGACGGCCATCGCGGACGCTCCTTTCCACCGCAACCGGCTCCGCGGAGTGTTTCCCGTGGGGCGAGGGGCAAGTCCTGTGTTGGACGGACGTCCCCTGCGCTCCGTTCCGTGCCCCGACGGCACCGACATCACTCCGGCAGCCCGAGTGCACCGGCGAGCATCGGCCACGACGCGGCGAACTCCGGTTTCCAGTACGCCCAGCTGTGCCCTCCTCCTGCGTAGAAGTGCGTGGTGACCGTGATGCCCAGGTGGGCGAGGGTGCCGGTGAAGCTGTGGGCGGAGGACCACAGGGCGCTCTCCAAGACCTCGGGGAGCCAGTCGCCGGTCCCGCCGACCACGCCGCTGCCGTTGGAGACGTACAGGGGAGTGCCGCGCAGCCCCGCGGCGCGTGCCCGCGGGTTGAAGTCGCGCCAGGTGAGGAGATTGAGGACCGGGTTGCCCCACAGGGACAAAGGTGCCAGGTTCTCGCGGGCCACGATGGCGTCGACGAGGACGGGCACACCGGGCGCTGTGGTGTCGAGGATGCCGCTGTAGGAGGCAGCCGCGGCGAACGCGCCCGGATGGCGGGCCGCGTGCGCCATGGCGCCGTAGCCGCCGGTGGAGACCCCGGCGACCGCCCGCACCTCCGAGGCCCGGTAGTCCCGCTTCAGCATCGCCGGGACCTCACTGAGCTGGAACGTCTCGTAGTCGGGGCCGCTGAGCCAGTCCGTGGGAATGCCCGTGGGGCCGCCGTCCGGCATGGCCACGATCAGATCCCGGCCCGCGGTGAAGGCCTCGATGTCGGTCTCCCGGGTCCAGGACGTGTAGTCGTCGTGGGCGCCGTGCAGCAGATACAGCACGGGGTAGGTCCTGCCCGGCTGTGTCTCGAAGCCGGACGGCAGGATCAGCCGCACCGGGGCGCTGCGGCCCAGGGCGGCGGAGGCCACGGACACGTCGAAGGTGCGCGGCCCGAGCTGGGTCGCGGCGCGCGCGGTGCCGGCGGCGACACCGAACAGGGCGGCCAGACCGGCGCTCGCCACGGCCTTGGTGACGGTGCGCCGGGACACTCCGGTGCGGCGGTGGGGGTGGGGCATGGCGGCTCCTCCGGATCCGGGTTCAGTGGGTCTGCTCGGCGAGCTCCCGTCGCAGCTGGGCGGCGATCTCGTCGACGTGCGGCGGGTCGAGGAGCGACAGATGGTGACCGCCGACCCGTACGACCGACAGCCGCGGGCACACCTCGTCCCAGCCGAGCGCCTCGTCGTCCCGCTCATAGGCTGGGTCGCGCACGGTGTGCGGAGTGGCTTCGCCGGCCCGGTACAGGACCACACGCCCGTCGTAGCGGCCCGGCCGGTGGGCCTCGCCGATCCTCAGGTCCAGATAGGAGGAACGCTGGTGCTCCAGGACGGCGGCGGGCACCTCGGCGGCCTCGCGCAGGACGCGCAGCACGCTGTCGATGCGCGCGCCGTCGTCGTCCATCGCCACCAGCTCGTCGTACGGCAGCTCCAGCCGGACCCCGTAGGTGTCGGCGACATGGCGGGCGAAGCCCGTGAAGTGGGAGCGGATCCGGTCGTCCGGCGTCTGCCCGGGGCGCGCCAGGGGCCGTACGGAGTCGATGAGCACGACCAGCTCCACTTCCCGCCCGGCTGTGGTGAGCTGCCGTGCGGTCTCCTGCGCGATGAAGCCGCCGAAGGACCAACCACCCAGCAGACAGGGCCCGGTGGGGTGGACGGTGGCGATGACCTCGGCGTAGCGGCTCGCCTTCTCGCTCACCGTAGGCGCCTGCTCCACACGCTCCAGCCCGTACACGGGGCGGTCGTTGCCGAGCCGCTCCGCCAGCGCCCGGTAGACGTCGGTGGTGCCGCCGGCGGCGTGGACGAGGAACAGCGGTGGGCGGGAGCCGCCGGCCCGCAGTGTGCGCAGCGGCGAGCCGTCCCCGGCCGGGAGCGCTTGCCGGATGCGCTCGGCGAGTTGCTCGACCGTGGGGGTGCCGAGCAGATCGCGCAGCTGCAGTTCGATGCCGAACTCGCGCTCCAGGGCGGTGCGGATACGGACGGCCATCAGGGAGTCCAGGCCGAGGTCGGCCAACGTGGTGGAGGGGGTGACACGGCCCGGCGCATGCCCCGTGACGGCGGCGATGTGGTGGCACAACCGGGCGGGGACGGAGGTGTCCTGCGGCACGGCAACCCGCTCCACCGGCACGGCAGCGATGGTCGTCGCCGCGCGCCGGTCCGTCCACCAGTGCCGCACGTGCCGCCAGCGCGGCGCGGGCAGATCGATGACGCGGCCGGACGGCAGGGGCAGGGGCAGTCCCGCCGCGTACAGGGCACCCAACTGGGCCAGGAACGCGGCGCAGTCGTCACGGTCGCGGTGCAGTGTGCCGAGGGCGAGAGCGCCGGGTGCCGTGTCGGTGACGGCTCGGGTCAGCACCGGGTGCGGTGAGATCTCCATGAAGGCGGTGTGGCCGTCGGCCGCGGCAGCCGCGACGGCCCGGTCCAGACGCACCGGCCGCCGAAGGTTCGCGGCCCAGTGGTCGGCGTCGAAGGCGGAGTCGCCGCGGGGGTCGTCGAGGACGGTGGAGTAGACGGGGATGCGCGGCCGTCTGCTCTCGATGCCCGACAGCGAGTCGATCAACTCCGGTAACAGGGCGTCGACTTGGGGCGAGTGCCCGGCCCCGACCACCCGCATGGCGCGGGCGGACCGCCCGTCCTCCTCCAGCCGCCGCGCGAGCCGCGCCACGGCAGCCTCCTCGCCGGTGACCACCTTCTGGCCGGGGGAGGAGTGGACGGCGACATGGACTCCGGGGAAGTCCCTTTGCAGGGCGTCGAGTTCATCGTCCTCGATATCGACGACCGCCATGGCGCCGCCCCGCAGCCGACCGAGCAGCCGGGCCCGTACGGCGACGACCCGCGCCGCGTCCGGTACATCCAGGGCGCCCGCGCAGACCGCGGCGGCGACCTCGCCCATGGAGTGGCCGATCACGGCGGCGGGTTCCACACCGTGGGAGCGCCACAGTTCGGCGAGCGCGACCTGGAGACCGAAGAGGACCGGCTGGGCGACCTCCAGCAACTCCAGGCCCTCGCCGGAGGCCAGGTGGTCGTACAGGGACAGCCCGCACTCCGGGGCGAGTTGGGCGTCGACCTTCTCCACGGCGGAGACGAAGGCGGGCTCCTCGGCCAGCAGCCGACGCCCCATGCCCGCCCACTGGCTGCCGTACCCGGAGAACACCCACACCGGACCGCGCCCGATGAGATCACCCTCGCCGGTCATGACCCGAGCGTGGGGGCGGCCCTGCGCCAACGCGCCCAGTGCGTCGACGAGTTCACCCGGATCAGCGGCGGCGACGGCGGCGCGCACAGGCCCACGGCCGGCCCGCCCGGCGAGTGTACGGGCGATGTCGGCGGGGCGCGCGGAACCTGTCTCGGGCGTGCGGAGCCAGTCAGCCAGCCGGGCCGCGGTGTCCCGGAGACGCTCGTAGTCGACGTCGGAGAGGAGATGGAGGCGAGCGGCCGGCTCGTCGGCGGAGGGCGGTGACAGGGCCGCGGGCCGCCATTCCTCCAGCACCGCATGGGCGTTGGTGCCGCCGAAGCCGAACCCGGAGACCCCGGCGGTGGCCGTGCCGCCGTAGCGCGGCCACGGCTCGGGCTCGGTCACCACCCGCAGCGGTGCGTCACCCAGGGAGCTGCCCCGCGCGCAGTGCAGGGAGGGCGGGACGACGTCGTGGTGCAGCGCGAGCACCGTCTTGACCAGCCCGGTGATACCCGCCGCCGACTCCAGATGACCCAGGTTGCCCTTGACCGAGCCCAGCAGCAGCGGCTGGTCCGGGTCACGGCCCGCACCGAGGACGCTGCCCAGTGCGCCCGCCTCGATCGGGTCGCCCAGCGGGGTGCCGGTGCCGTGTGCCTCGACGTAGTCGATGCCTGACGGGTCGAGTCCGGCTCGTGCGTAGGACGCCGTCAACAGGGCTTGCTGGCTCAGGGGGTTGGGTGCCAGGAGGCCGTTGGAGCGGCCGTCGGAGTTGACGGCCGTGGCGCGGATGACGGCCAGCACGCGGTCGCCGTCGCGTTCGGCGTCGGACAGCCTCTTCAACAGCACGGCCGCGCAGCCCTCGCCGCGTCCGATACCGTCGGCCGCCGCCGAGAACGGCTTGCACCGCCCGTCCGGTGCCAGCGCCCCGGCCCGGGCGAAGGCGACGTCGATGGTGGGGGAGAGCAGCACGTTGACCCCCGCGGCGATCGCCATCCCGCTCTCGCCTGTACGCAGGCTGACGCACGCGTGGTGCACGGCCACCAGCGACGAGGAACACGCGGTGTCGACGGCCATGCTCGGCCCCCGGGTGTCCAGCACATACGCCACCCGGCCCGCGGTCACACTCAGCGCCGCACCCGCCGGGGCCCACGGGTCGACGGCGCCCGCGTCGGCGCCGGTGAGACGGCCGTACTCGGGGGCCGAGACACCGACGAAGACTCCGGTGTCGCTGCCGGCGAGCGAGGCGGCCGGGACGGAGGCATGGTCGAGCGTCTCGTGGACGACCTCCAGGAGGATCCGCTGCTGGGGGTCCATCACCGCGGCCTCGCGCGGAGTGATCCGGAAGAAGTCGGCGTCGAAGCCCGCGATGTCGTCGAGATAACCACCGTACGAGGGAGCTTCGGCGGGCGGAAACGCGGTGAAGTCCCGCCACCGGTCCTCAGGAACCCGCCGGATCGCATCGACGCCCTCGCTCAGCAGCCGCCAGTAGTCGCCCGGCCCGTGCACACCACCGGGCAGTCGGCAGCCGACCCCGATGACGGCCACGGGCTCGCCGAAGTCGGCCGGGGCGGGAGCGATTTGGGCAGGAGCCGCGACCTCCGCCTCGGCACCGCACAGGCGTGCCACCAGCGCATCACCGGTCGACGCCTCCCACAGCAACGTCGCCGGCAGCTCACGCCCCGCGAGCCGGGACAACTCCCCGGTCAGGACCACCGCGTCCCGCGACGCCATGCCGAGGTCCGCCAAGGGCCGGTCCATGGGGACGGCCTCGACGGCGGAACCAGTCCACGCGGCCACCCGCTCC
Source organism: Streptomyces sp. NPDC001157 (assembly GCF_053598255.1). Taxonomy (NCBI): domain Bacteria; kingdom Bacillati; phylum Actinomycetota; class Actinomycetes; order Kitasatosporales; family Streptomycetaceae; genus Streptomyces; species Streptomyces sp. NPDC001157. The sequence goes on along the minus strand of NZ_JBSFJW010000047.1, from coordinate 6,130 downwards.
GCGATCAGTCGGCGCATCGCGCCCTCGTCGGTCCCTGTCACCGCGCATGCTCCGCTGTGTAGGCGCCCTGCGGATGTCGCCGGCGGGTCGGCGTGCGGGAGACCTTGCCGTTCCAGGTGCGGGGGAGGATCGGGTCGGTCTTCGGGACGGACTCGTTCAAGGCGGCCGTCCGCTGCGCGTTCGGTGGACGCATCGCGTTCCCGGGGGTCGTTGTCATCGCGCGTGCTCCGTGGTGTGAGCGCTCAGCAGGTGCCGCTGGTGGGTGAGTGCGGGTGGGTTTTGGTCGTTGGGGGTGTAGGGCGTGATTGGGTCGGTGTTCGGGGTGGGCCAGGTCCAGTCGGCCGTCTGGTATGCGTTCGGTCGCCGCATCGCGTGCTCGTGGGTTGTTGTCATCGCGCGTGCTCCGTCGTGTGGGCGCCCTGCAGATACTGCTGGCGGGTCAGTGCGCGTGGGACTTTGCCGCTGGAGGTGTGTGGTGTGATCGGGTCGGTGTTCGGGGCGGTCCGGGTCCGGTTGGCCGTTTGCTGCGCGGTCAGCGGGTGTATCGCGTGTTTGTCGGCTGTTGTCATCGCGCACGCTCCGCTGCGTAGGTGGCTTCCAGGTACTGCTGGCGGGTGAGTGTGCGTGGGAGCTTGTCGTTGGGGGGCGATCGGGTCGGTGTTCGGGGTGGGCCGGGTCCGGTTGGCCGTTTGCTGCGCGGTCAGCGGGTGTATCGCGTGTTTGTCGGCTGTTGTCATCGCGCACGCTCCGCTGCGTAGGTGGCTTCCAGGTACTGCTGGCGGGTGAGTGTGCGTGGGAGCTTGTCGTTGGGGGGCGATCGGGTCGGTGTTCGGGGTGGGCCGGGTCCGGTTGGCCGTTTGCTGCGTGTGCAGCGGGCGTATCGCTTGCTCGTCGGCCGCTCTCATCGCGCACGCTCCGTCGCGTAAACGCCGTCCAGATATCGCTGACGAGTCAGCGCCCGCGACACCTTGCCGCTGGATGTGCGGGGCACCGCGCCCGGTGCGACGAGAACCACCTCGGCCAGCCGCAGTCCGTGCCGGTCCGAGACGGCGGCGCGTACGGCGCGGGTGAGGGCCGGGACGTCGATCTCGGCGAGGTTCGTGGCCCGCACATGCTCGGCCACCAGGACCACCCGCTCACCCGCGCCGCCCGGCACGCCGAAAGCGGCCAGCCGGTCGCGCCGCACCGCCGGGTGTGCGTCCTGGGCCGTGGCCTCCACGTCCTGCGGATAGTGGTTGCGGCCGTCGACGACGATGAGGTCCTTGAGCCGGCCGGTGACGATCAACTGCCCGTCCAGCACCGTTCCCAGGTCGCCCGTGCGGAGCCAGTCGCCGGGCCCGGCGTCCGACTCGGCACCGAAGACGCGCCGGGTCTGCCGCTCCTGGTTCCAGTAGCCACGGCCGACGTTGGGGCCCTGCACCCAGATCTCACCGACCTCTCCTTCGGACAACACGGCCCCGGACGCGGGATCGACGATGCGGACCTCCTGACCCGCCGGAGTGCCGCAGCCCGCCAGCACTACCGCGCGAGGGTCCTCGGGCCGCGCGGGCAGAGCCTTCCCGGAGGCGAGGGCGTCACGGTCGAGCGCGAACCGGGACAGCGGCTCTCCGGGGCGGGCCGCGCTGACGAAGACCGTGGCCTCGGCCAGCCCGTACGACGGGCAGTGGACGTCCGGCGACAGCCCCTGCGCGGCGAAGGCGGCGTGGAAGCGGTCGACCGTGCCCGGGCGGACCGGCTCACTGCCGTTGATCAGCGCGGCGACCTGGTCCAGCCGCAACTCCGCCTTCTGCACGTCGGTGACGGCGGAGGCGCAGTAGTCGTAGGCGAAGTTGGGCGCCGCGCTCAGCGCACGCGGATGCGCGGCGAGCAGCCGCAGCCAGCGCGCGGGCTCGTGCAGGAACGCCACGGGCTCCATCAGCACCGACAGCAGACCGCGCACCACCGGGGCGGCGACGCTCAGGACCAGCCCCATGTCGTGGTAGAGCGGCAGCCAGCCCACACAGGTCACCTGATGGGCGTCCGCGCCGTAGGCGGCCAGCGCCTGACGGGCGTTGGCGACGACGTTGGCATGGGTGATCTCCACGCCCGCCGGGGTGCGGGTCGAGCCGGAGGTGTACTGCAGATAGGCGATCTCCGTCGCGTCCGGTACGACGGGCTGCCAGTCACCTTCGGTGGTGTCGGGCACCTGGTCGGCGGCGACGATCCGGACCGACGTACCGGCACAGAAGTCCCGCACCTCGTCCAGGACGCGGCTCGTCGTCACGGCGATCGCCGGGCGTGCGTCGGCGAACACGGCCGAGAGCCGGTCACCGTGCCCGGGCAGGCCGGGCGGATACAGCGGTACGGCGACCAGGCCGGCGGCGAGCGCCGCCAGGAAGGCGGTGACGTACTCCGTGCCCTGCGGGCACAACAGCGCGACCCGCGCCCCGGGCTCGGCCTCCTCGGCGAGCCGGGCGGCCAGCACCCGCACCCGCACATCGAGGCGCCGCCAGGTCAGGGTGCGGTGAACGCCGCGCGAGCCCGGCGCGGGATGGTCGACGAAGGTGAACGCCCGGCGGTCGGGGGTGGTCTCGGCCCAGTGCCGCACATACTCCGGCAGACTCCGGAAGGCGGGCGCGAACGGGTGGCGGCGGCTGTCCATGGGGCATGGCTCCAAACGTCGCGGGATACGGCTTGCGGGGCACAGCGGTCGGTCACAGCGGGCTGGGGAACTCGCCGGTCAGAGCGGGATGTTGCCGTGCCGGCGCTCCGGCATCGGGGCACGCTTGCCGCGCAGCGCGCGCAGGGCACGGCAGACATGGGCGCGCGTGTCGCGCGGAGCGATGACGTCGTCGACGTATCCGCGCTCGGCGGCGAGATAGGGCGTCCCGTGGGTGCTCTCGTACGCGGCGACCAGACGGGACCGCAGCGCCTCGGGGTCGACGGCGGCCGCGAGTTCTTGCCGGTGCAGCACGCCCACCGCGCCCTCGGCGCCCATGACGGCGATGCGGGCCGTGGGCCAGGCGAGGTTGATGTCGGCGCCCAGATGCTTGGACCCCATCACCGCGTACCCGCCGCCGTACGCCTTGCGGACGACCACGGTGACCTTCGGGACGGTGGCCTCGGCATAGGCGTAGAGCAGTTTGGCGCCGCGCCGGATGATCCCGGCCTGTTCCTGGCGGACGCCGGAGAGATAGCCCGGCACGTCGGCGAAGGTCAGCAGCGGCACGCCGAACGCATCGCAGAACCGCACGAAACGCGCCGCCTTCTCGGAGGCGTCGATGTCGAGGACTCCGGCGGCGTGCAGCGGCTGATTGGCGACGACACCGACGGACCGGCCCTCGATCCGGGCCAGCGCACAGATGATGTTGGGTGCGAACAGCTCCTGGACTTCGAGGAGTTCACCGTCGTCGACGACCGTGCGCAGGATGTCGCGCATGTCGTAGGCCTGCCCCAGCCGATCCGGCACCACCTCGTCCAGCCAGGCTCCGCCCGGCACCTGCCCCGGCGCGTACTCCGGGGGCCGCTCCAGGTTGTTGGCGGGCAGATACGACAGCAGATCCCGTACGGTGTCCAAGGCGTCCTGCTCGTCGGCGGCGAGGAAGTGAGCGTTGCCGTTGACCGTGTTGCTGGTGCGGGCGCCGCCCAGGTCCTCGGCGCTGGTGCGCTCGCCGGTGACCGCCTCGATGACGTCGGGCCCGGTGACGAACATGTGCGAGGCGCCGTCGACCATCACGGTGAAGTCCGTGATGGCGGGGGAGTAGGCGGCTCCGCCGGCGCAGGGCCCGAGGACGACCGAGATCTGCGGGATCACCCCGGACGCCCGCACATTGCGGCGCACCAGCTCGGCGTAGAGGGCGAGCGAGGCGACGCCCTCCTGGATGCGGGCGCCGCCGCCGTCGTTGAGCCCGACGACCGGGCAGCCGATCCGCAGGGCGAGGTCCATCAGCGCCACGGTCTTCTCACCGAAGGCCTCGCCCATGCTGCCTCCGAAGACCGTGGGGTCCTGCGCGAACACGCACACCGCACGTCCGTCGACCGTGCCGTGCCCGGTCACCACCCCGTCGCCGTACGGACGCCGGCCACCGTCCCCGGTGGATCGCGCCCGCACGAACAGGCCGGTCTCGGTGAAGGACCCCGCGTCCAGCAGCAGTTCGATCCGCTCCCGGGCACCGAACTCCCCGCGCCGCCTCGGCCCGCCCGAGGACACGGCCTGCGCCCGACGGCCCTCCAGCTCGGCGATGTGCCCGGCGGTGCGGTCGGGAAGTCGCGTCGCCGTCTCCCCGGCACGGGATGTTGTCGCCTCTCGCGTCACAGCCACCTCCGAAGTGGCTTTCGAATATGGCAGCCACACAGGGCCGGAATGAGGGAATCACTGTTCTATTTGCGGGAGATGAGTCCCGCGGTACCGGTGTTAGTCCGTGCGTGACAAGCAGAGGGCGGAACCGGGTGGTGGGACAGTATGGAGAGCGAGACTCAGGCGCCCCCGTCTTCCGGCCCGATCAGGCTGTCGCCGTCCAGCAGGGTCTTGTGGGCGGCGGCCGGGTCGTCCAGGTAGCCGGTGGCCTCTCGCGCCGTCGTGCATCATCGGCGCCGCTCCCGGAAGAGGCCACGGATCCAGTGCCGGTGGGACGTCACCGGGCGGTGCACCGGGTGGTCCGCGTCCGGGCACTCGGCGGCCGTGTTCAGGAACGGGAATCCGCGAAGGCCGTACTCGCGGGGCGTGCTCGGCGATCGCCGCGAAGATCAGGTCGATCGCCTCGGCAGGCGGGCGCGCGGCGGCCGACGGTCGGCCATGTGCCGGTGCTGGGCGTCCCCGGTCGGCAGATGGGCGACCTCGGCGAGCAGCGCTCCACACCGGTCGCGCGTACAGCCTCGTACCAGAACAACCTCTTCACCGCGCTCCTACCGGGCGGAACAGCGACACCACGAGTCGGACCAGGTGGCACGAACGCCACCACCGTCCCGCATGCGCGCAGCCGTCACACAGCGCACCCTGGTGCCATGGCCGACGCACAGCCCATCGTGATCTACCCGCCCGCCGAGGACGGCGGCCGCAGGGTTCGTGTGGGCGACCATTTCCGCGGGATGGCGTACGGGCTGCTGGACATCGTGGAGTTCCTGCGCCTCGCGGGTCTGGAGGACACCGACGAGGTGTGGGTACGGGAATCCGGGCTGGTCGAGTGGCGGGGCGGTGGCCCGGACGTGTGGCAGCACTGAGTGCCGCACCGCGCCGGCCATCGGCATCGCGGTGTCCACCACCACCAGCGCCAGGGCGCTCAGCGTCGCTGCTGTCAGCCCGTGGAACAGCGACATTTTCGCGGGCTGACGGCCTAGGTGCGGCGAGAGGGGGCCCGCCTCGTCCGGGAGTACGTACGCGGCGCCGCTCTCGCTCCACCCGCAGTCGTGGGAGCCACGACCGGCAGTGGGACGACCATCGCGTTCTGGCCCGACGCCGAGATCTTTGAGACGACGAGGTGCTCGTTCGCCGTGCTGGCGGAGCGTCTCCGGCAGGTGGCCTTCCTGAACCGGGGACTGGAGATCTCGCTGACGGACGAACGCCCGGCGGGAGGCCCCCGGGCGGTGCGGTTCCGGTTTCCGGACGGGGTACAAGACTTCGTGGCCGCCCTCGACGCGGAGGCCGGGGCGAACCTCCATCCGGACGTGATCGGCTTCGAGCGGGAAGACCCGCGGATGGCAGGGACGATGGAGGTGGCCCTCCAGTGGAGCGGGACCCGTAAGGAGACGGTGCGCAGCTTCGCCAACAGCCGGGCCACACCCCAGGGCGGCACCCACGTGGACGGCTTCCGCGACGGAGTGGCGGCCGCGGTCACTGAGTATGCCCGGAAGCTCGTCGACCGCATCATCCGGGGCATCCACCAGTACTGAGTGGAGGCCCAGCCCATGGTGCGGTGCCTTCATCGTCGAAAGTCCTGGTCGGTCGTGGAACGGATCTCCATTGCTGCCGCTGCCTCCCCCGGCTACCCACGGCCGTTCAGGTCGGCTTGCGATCCTCGGAGCGGTCGGCATGATGCCGGTGACCGGACGCGCTGCGCGGGCTCTCGTTGTTGACGAGCCACAAGGGGGTGAGCCCGTCCCGGAATGCGCTACGGGTGCGCTCGTCGACGGAGCCGCCGGCTATCGCCGCAAG
>NZ_JBSFJW010000046.1:0-60572 GCF_053598255.1 Streptomyces sp. NPDC001157 | reverse complement strand
TACATTCCGAACCCGGAAGCTAAGCCTTACAGCGCCGATGGTACTGCAGGGGGGACCCTGTGGGAGAGTAGGACGCCGCCGAACAATTGTTGAGGAAACCCCCGTACCGTTTATTCGGTACGGGGGTTTTCTGCGTTTAGGCTCGAGTCATGCGCTATGACCTTGTGATCTTCGACAATGACGGTGTTCTCGTCGACAGCGAGCCCATCTCCAACCGGCTGCTGGCCGCCTACCTCACCGAGCTGGGGCACCCGACCTCGTACGAGGATTCCCTTCGCGACTACATGGGCTCCGCCATGCACCGGATCCATGATCTGATCCAGGAGCGGACTGGGCAGAGGCTTCCGGATGACTTCGACGACGTCTTCCACGCGCGGGTGTTTGAGGCGTTCGAGAGGGAGTTGGAGCCGGTTGCCGGGGCCCTCGGTGTCGTGGAGAAGCTGGCCGCTGACGGGGTGTCGTACTGTGTCGCGTCCTCCGGGAGTCATGAGCGGATTCGGGTCGGGCATCGGAAGACCGGGTTGGACCGGTGGTTCGATGATGGGCGGATCTTCAGTTCGCAGGATGTGGGGCGGGGGAAGCCGGCGCCGGACCTGTTCCTCTACGCGGCTGATCGGATGGGAGTCGCGCCGGAGCGTTGTGTGGTCGTCGAGGACAGTCCGCTGGGGGTGCAGGCGGCTGTGGCGGCCGGGATGGATGTGTACGGGTTCACCGCCATGACGCCGGCCGAGCGGCTCGGCGGGGCGACGCAACTCTTCAGTGACCTCGGCGAGTTGGCTGACCTGCTCGTATGACGTCGGCGTCGGCGGGCGGCTGACATTTGTCATGCCTAGCTCTGGACGATCGTTTCTACTGGCGACCGGGTGCCGGACGCGAAGCTGAGGGCATGACGACGAACACGGTGGCCCAGGGCCAGAGCAGCAACCAGACTCCCAGCGCGCTCCACAACCTCCGCCCCCTGATCGTGGATGTGGCGGTCCCGCTCGGTTCGTACTACCTGTTCAAGGACGCCTTCGGGATGAGCACCTTCGCGGCGCTCGCCTGGAGCAGCGTCGTCCCGGCGGTGCGGACCGTCTGGAGCGTGGTGAAGGAGCGTAGGACGAACGGGCTGGCGGGGCTGATCCTCGCCGTCAACGTGGTCTCCCTGCTGCTGAGCTTCGTCTCCGGCGACCCGCGCCTGATGCTCGCCAAGGACGGCGCGGTCAGCAGCACGGTCGGTATCGGCATCCTGGTCTCGGTGGCTCTCGGCCGGCCGATGATGACCGAGGGGATGAAGCCCTTCCTGGTGAAGGGTGATCCCAAGAAGGAGGCGGCGTGGCAGCGACTGGCCTCGGGCCGGGCGGCCGCCTCGGCCGACTTCCTGCGCAAGGAGCGGACGTTCTCCGTGGTCTGGGGCGTGGCCCTGCTCGCCGAGTGCGTGGCGCGGGTCGTGGGGGCGTACACCGTCCCCGTGGACACCATGGTCTGGCTCGGTGGCGTCATGATGGCCGGCGTGATGGTGCTGACCTTCGTCGTCAGCGGTGGGCTGGCCGCCGGACCGATGGAGGAGATGCTCCGCGCCGAGGTGGAGGCCGAGGCCGAGGAAGCGGCCGCACGGGACTCCATCGCCGTCGCCGCCTGACAGAGAAAGTAAAGCTGAGGGAAATTCATCTTTGGCTTGATCTACCCACAGGTAGCCCGGGGCCCTACGCTCGCCGCCATGACAGATGTGCTGCGGCGCGGTAGGGCCTCCTTGGCGTTCAGCTTCCTTGCCCAGGGCGCCACCTTTGCCCTTCTGGTGACCCGTATCCCGGCCATTCAGGACCGGTACGGGGTCTCCGACGCGCTGCTGCCCGCCTTCCTGGCCGCCGTGCCGATCCTGGCCGGAGTCGGGAGTGTGACGACCGAGCAGCTGGTGAAGCGGATACGGCCCGGGCTGCTGCTGCGGTGTCTGCAGCCCGTGGTGCTCCTGGCGCTCCTCGGCGTCGGGTCCGGGGATCAGCTGGCCGAGCTGGGGATCGCGCTGGGGGCCTTCGGGCTGGCGGTCGGTGGGCTCGACGCCACGATGAACATGCTCGGGGTGAGCCTGCAGCGGGCGTACGGGCGCAGCATCATGCTCAGCTTCCATGCCGCGTTCAGCCTGGGCGGGATCGTGGGAGCCTCGCTGGCCTGGGTGGGGGCGCACTGGCATCTGGCGCTGTGGGTGTCGTATCTGCCGGTCGTCGCGGTGCTGTTGCCGGCCACGCTGGTCGGGAGCCGCTGGTACGTCGACGGAGGTGCCTCCGTCGACGTATCGGAAGAGGGGGAGGGGCCGGCGCAGGGGCAGTCCGTCGTCTTCAAGCTGCTGCTGCCGCTGTGTCTGGTGATGAGCTTCGCGTACATCGGGGACTCGACCGTCTCCAACTGGAGCGCCAAGTATCTGAAGGACGTGCTCGGGAGCTCGGAGCAGCTGTCGACCGTGCCGTACAACGTCTACATGGTCACCACGCTGCTGGGGCGGTCCCTCGGGGACCTGGGGGTACGGCGGTTCGGGGCGGTGGCGGTCGTGCGGCTGGGGGCGCTGGTGGCGGCGCTGGGGTTCGCGGTGGTGGCCGTCGCACCCGGGGCGTGGGTGGGGATGCTCGGGTTCACGCTGCTGGGGCTGGGGCTGTGTGTGCTGGTGCCGCAGACCTTTGCGGCGGCCGGGCGGTTGTTCCCGCATGCGTCCGATGCGGCCGTCGCGCGGCTGAATGTGTTCAACTACGTCGGCTTTCTGATCGGCTCGCCGCTGGTGGGCGCGCTGGGGGATGCGTGGAGCTACCGCTGGGCCATGGTCGTGCCGATGGTGTTGGTGCTGGTGACCGTGGTCTACGCCAGGTCGTTCGCTCCTCAACCGGACCGATACGGTGGCGGGCATGAGCGGCCGCGCACAGCTGATGTGGGACGAGGCAGTAACGGGCTATGACTTCGGTACGGACCATCCGATGGATCCGGTCCGGCTCGCCCTGACCAGGCGTCTTGTCGATGCCTTCGGGCTCGACAAGGAGGTCGAGGTGGTGGCGGCGAAGCCGGCCGGGGAGTCGACTTTGCGGCTCGTCCACCGGGAGGACTACGTCGACGCGGTGAAGGCGGCTTCGGCGGATCCGGAGGCGGCGACCGGGGCGTACGGGCTGGGGACGATGGACGACCCCGCCTTCGCCGGGATGCACGAGGTGTCCGCGCTGATCGCGGGGCAGTCTGTGGGGGCTGCGGAGGCGGTGTGGCGCGGGGACGCGCTGCACGCGGTGAACTTCGCGGGTGGCCTGCACCATGCGATGCCGGGGACCGCCTCGGGGTTCTGCATCTACAACGACGCCGCGCTGGCGATCGCCCGGCTGCTGGAGCTGGGCGCCGAGCGCGTCGCGTACATCGATGTGGACGTGCATCACGGGGACGGTGTGCAGGCGGCCTTCTGGGAAGACCCGCGGGTGCTGACGATCTCGTTGCACGAGCATCCGCGGACCTTGTTTCCGCAGACCGGGTGGCCGGAGGAGACGGGGGCCGACTCGGCCGAGGGGTCGGCGGTCAATGTGGCGTTGCCCGCCGGGACCGGGGATGCGGGGTGGCTGCGGGCCTTCCATGCCGTCGTACCGGAACTGGTCGCCGATTTCCGGCCTCAGGTGCTGGTGACGCAGCACGGGGCCGATACGCACTTCGAGGATCCGCTGGCGCATCTGGCGGTGTCGTTGGATGCGCAGCGGGCTGTGCAGGTCGCCTGCCATGAGCTTGCGCACGAGTACGCCGGCGGGAAGTGGGTTGCGCTGGGTGGTGGTGGTTATGCGGTGGTCGAGGTCGTGCCGCGGTCGTGGACGCATCTGGTGGGGATCGCGGCGGGGCGGGAGGTTGCGCCGGAGGCCGTGATCCCGGAGGGGTGGCGGCAGGAAGTGTTCGCGCGGACGCGGCAGTTGGCGCCGGCGCGGATGACTGATGGGCGGTGGCCGGTGTCGTACCCCTCCTGGGAGGCGGGGTACGACCCTGCGGATCGGTTGGATCAGGCGGTGTTGGCTACTCGACGGGCCGTTTTTCCGTTGCGGGGGTTGCTGGCGTAGGGGGTGTCGCTCGTCCGCGCTGGCGGGGTGCCGCTGCGCCCACCCGTGCCGCCCCAGCGGCACGACTGCCCGCAGCTGGGGCGGGTGTGGCGGCATCCCCTGGCGCTTCAGCGGCGTGAGTGCCCGCAGCTGGGGCGGGTGGAGCGGCATCTCTTGCCGCTCCAGCGGTACGAGTGCCCGCAGCTACGGTGGGTGCAGAGGCACCCCCTAGTGCCCCCTGTCTTGTGTCAGCCGCAGTGGCCCGAGTCGCCGCCCGAGGCGTTGCCGATGACGCCGTTCCACTCGATGCAGTGGCCGCGGGCCTGGACGTAGACGGGGCCGGCGTATGACGTGTACTGGCCCTCGTCCCTGACCGGCGTGGTCTCGTGGCCGACGAGGGCGTTGAGCTCGACGGACATGTGGATCTTCGCGCCCGGGGTGTTGCGGATGGTCACGGCGCAGTTCTTGCCGGTCGACTCGTTCCAGGTCAGGAACACCTTGCCGGAGTTGCCGACCGGGGTGGAGTCGATGACCTTGTAGCCGGCGCCACAGGCGCCGTTGTACGACGCGGCTGCCGCCCTGGCGGTGGTGGCCGCCGAGGCCGGAGCGGTGGCGGCGACCGTGCCGCCGAGCGCCAGCACTGTGAGTGCGGTGGCGGTCGTGGCGCGACGGGACAGCTTCATGGTGTTCCCCCTGGTGATGTGTTGGTCAATGCGGTGAGGACGGTTGGTCGTTGCCGTCCACGCAGAGTGAGACCGGGGAGGTCCTACGAGGGTTGTGGGCCGTTGTGTCCCTGTTCTGTCACCAGTGTCACGGGAGCCGTTACGCCAACTGTGCGGTGTTTGCGCGTTCGTATGCCCCTGCCCGGCCCCGTCCGCCACCATCGAGGTGTGTTGAGCACCGGAGCCCTGCGGGCCCATCTCCTGGCCGCCCGGCTCGCCGGGCCCGTGGCCACCTCCCGGGAGGAGAGCCTGCGCAGCTATCGGTTGTTCGCCGCCCGCGACCCCCGTGTGCTGATCGGACTCGATCCCGAATGGACGTGGGCGCAGCGGGATTTGATCGAGTTGATGGCGGACAAATGTGGGGTTTCGGCTGATCCACGGCATGTCTCCGGTCATGACGTGATCGATCCGGAGCGAACTCTGACCGCTCTGGATGCCTTCGCCGACCGTCTGGCCGCAGTCGCCCAGCGCAGCGCCCCTGTACTCCTCGGCACCGGTCACCCGCACCGGCTGCTCGGCTTCTACGCCGCCTTGGCGGACGCGCTGTCGGCGGCGGGATGTACCGTCCTCACACCGGCGCATGGTCGCTGTGTCGACATAACGACCCGGTTCGGTCTACGCACGTACAACCTTGACTACGTACAGGGAGTCGCGCTGGTGCGGGAACCCGGCGCGCCTCGCCCCGGTTGTGCGACCGGCGTACACACGCATTCACCGCTCCCGGTTCGTACCGCGCTGGCTGCGGCGGCCGAGGCCGGCGGGCCGCTTCCCGAACTGGTCGTAGGAGACCATGGCTGGGTCTGCGGGGCAGGTCAGCTGGGGTTCGAGGCCATTGGGCTCGCCGATACGGACGACCCCGCGCTCTTCGTGGGGGAGGCCGAGGGGTCCGTGTCCGTCGTCGTTCCACTTGATGACGCTGTGCGGTCTGATTACTACCGGCCGCTTACCCGCTACGTACTCAATCGAGCGTGTCTGTCACAGTAGGCCGCCGATGGGTGCACCTCTTCCCCACTCGCATCACCCGCCCCTACATTGGGGAGTGAGCACGCAGCGACGAAGAGTCACCGGAAGGGGAAGCCGGTGGCCGTCGAGTGCGGAAGGTTCAGGTGTGTCATGGCTGCTGAGCAGAGGCCTCTGAGCGAGGTTCAGTTCCTTACCGTGGCGGAGGTCGCCTCGGTGATGCGAGTGTCGAAGATGACCGTGTACCGCTTGGTGCACAGCGGTCATCTGCCCGCGATCAGGGTGGGGCGGTCCTTCCGCGTCCCCGAGAACGCGGTTCACGAGTACCTCCGCGAGAGCTACGTGGGGGTGGAAACCGCCTGACGACGTCGGCTCCGGGGGGATCCTCAGGGCACTTCGGGATCTCCCCCGGCACCCTCGATTACGACCTCAGCGCTCGGGCGGGTAGGCTGGCCCCTTGTAGGTCGTATGGGCCCATGGCGCCCAGCACCGAGTGATGAGAAGTGAGCGAGGGTAGTCGTGGGCTCTGTTATCAAGAAGCGGCGCAAGCGGATGGCCAAGAAGAAGCACCGCAAGCTGCTCAAGCGCACGCGCGTTCAGCGTCGCAACAAGAAGTAAGCGACGCTCCAGGAGCGTGCTCTGTGGCCCCCCACCGCAACCGGTGGGGGGCCACACGCGTTTGGAGTTCACAGAAGCTCCCAGAAGCGCACGGGACCTCGCACAAGGCCTGTGCGTACGCACGCGTTTCACATGGCTTGGTCTGTTCGTACGTCTGTGGATGTCGTCACTTCGTGCATTGGGTGGTCATCACAGCGCAACATCGACCCGCTAAGTTGGCCGCACACGGGGAACGCGGCACGCTACGAGTACCGGACGGTCTGAAAGGAAGGCGCAGATCTTGGGCAAGGTCGTGCTCGTGACCGGAGTGGCCCGCAGGCTAGGGGGCCGGTTCGTACGACGGATCCAGCGTGACCCGCAGGTGGACCGGGTCGTCGCCGTGGACGCGGTCCCCCCCGAGCACCACCTGGGCGGTGCCGATTTCATCCAGGCCGACATCCGGCAGCCCACCATCGCGCGCGTGCTCGCCGAGACGGGCGCCGACACGGTCGTACACATGGACGTGAGCGCGACCGGGCTCGGCAGCGGCAGCCGGGCCGCGATCAAGGAGACCAACGTCATCGGCACGATGCAGTTGCTCGGCGCCTGCCAGAAGTCGCCGACCGTGAAGCGGCTCGTCGTGAAGTCCAGTACGCACGTGTACGGGTCCGCGCCCCGTGATCCCGCGGTGTTCACCGAGACGACCCCGCCCAAGTCCCTGCCGAGTGGTGGCTTCGCCAAGGACACCGTCGAGGTCGAGGGGTATGTGCGGGGCTTCGCGCGGCGGCGGCCGGATGTGGCCGTGTGTGTGCTGCGGTTCGCGAACATCCTGGGGCCGACGGCCGACACGCCGCTCGCCTCCTACTTCGCGCTGCCGGTGCTGCCGACCGTGTTCGGCTATGACCCGCGGCTGCAGTTCGTGCACGAGGACGACGTGATCGAGGTGCTGCGGATCGCCTCGCACGAGCCGGAGCGGGGCACCCTCAACAGCGGCACGTTCAATATCGCCGGCGACGGAGTGCTGTTGCTGTCGCAGTGCTCGCGGCGGCTCGGGCGGCCGACCGTGCCCCTGCTGCTGCCTGCCGTCACCTGGGCGGGCTCCCTGGTACGTACGCTGGGTATGACGGACTTCTCGCCCGAACAGATCCGGCTGCTGACGCACGGCCGGGTCGTGGCGACGGACCAGATGCGTGAGACGCTCGGATTCAAGCCGAAGTACACGACCGCGGAGACGTTCGCGGACTTCGCGCGCAGTCATGGACCCGGGCTCCTGCCGCCGGAGGCCCTTGCGGGGGCCGTCGACCGGATCGCCGCGCTGCCCCTGCCGGGCAGCGGCCACCCCCCGACGCAGAGCGCCAACTGAGGAGCGCATCAACGATGGCGGATGCCAAGGTCATTCCGTTCGACGACGACCGGTCCCGCGGGAGCGCCGTACAGCGGCCGTCGCGGCGCCGGGGCGTGGGGAGCCGACGCAAGGCCACGGAACCCGCGCTGGTCGGCGACGTCCAGCCCCTGCCCAGCAGGGCGCGCACGCAGGATGATGTTCCTGTGACGCATGAGGAACAGCCGCCCCCGCGGCCGCAGAACGACGGTGGCCTGGAGCGGCGCGTCGCGAGCGGCCTGGGCTTCCTGCGCCGCCGCCTCACCGGCGACTACGAGGTCGACGACTTCGGCTACGACGAGGAGTTGACCGACCAGGTCCTGATGTCCCTGCTGCGGCCGGTGTACGAGAAGTACTTCCGGGTCGAGGTGAAGGGCATGGAGAACATCCCGGCGGAGGGCGGCGCACTGATCGTCGCCAACCACTCCGGGACGCTCCCGCTGGACGGCCTGATGATGCAGGTCGCCGTCCACGACAACCATCCCGCGGGCCGCCATCTGCGCCTGCTCGCGGCGGACCTCGTCTTCATGCTGCCGGTGGTCAACGAACTGGCCCGCAAGCTCGGCCACACCCTGGCCTGTGCGGAGGACGCCGAGCGGCTGCTGGGCCAGGGCGAGCTGGTCGGGGTCATGCCGGAGGGCTTCAAGGGCATCGGCAAGCCCTTCAGCGAGCGCTACAAGCTCCAGCGCTTCGGCCGCGGCGGCTTCGTCTCCACCGCCCTGCGGCACGGCACACCGATCATCCCGTGCTCGATCGTCGGGGCGGAGGAGATCTACCCGATGATCGGCAACGCGAAGACCCTGGCGCGTCTGCTGGGCTTCCCGTACTTCCCGCTGACGCCGACCTTTCCGTGGCTGGGTCCGTTGGGTGCGGTGCCGTTGCCGACGAAGTGGACGATTCAGTTCGGGGAGCCGATTCCGACGGATGGTTATCCGCCGGAGGCTGCGGAGGATCCGATGCTGATGTTCAATCTGACGGATCAGGTGAGGGAGCAGATCCAGCACACGTTGTACAAGTTGCTGGTGCAGCGGCGGTCTGTGTTTTTCTGAGGCGGGGGCGGGGCTGAGGAGTCGGCGGACGGAGTCCGGCGCAGGCGTGCGAAGCCCGCGTAGCGGTGCGAGGACGGCCATGAGAAGGGGTCTCTGGCGCGTCTGCTGGGCTTCCCGTACTTCCCGCTGACGCCGACCTTTCCGTGGCTGGGTCCGTTGGGTGCGGTGCCGTTGCCGACGAAGTGGACGATTCAGTTCGGGGAGCCGATTCCGACGGATGGTTATCCGCCGGAGGCTGCGGAGGATCCGATGCTGATGTTCAATCTGACGGATCAGGTGAGGGAGCAGATCCAGCACACGTTGTACAAGTTGCTGGTGCAGCGGCGGTCTGTGTTTTTCTGAGGGTTTTTGTACGACGACGGGGGCGCCCCCTCTCCAGAAGGGGGCGCCCCCGTTGCCGTACGGGCTACTGGTTTGTTTCGCCGCTTTCGATGCCGAGGCCGGGGAGCAGGCCTGGGAGCAGGGGCGGGATCGTCACGTCAGGTTCGGTGGATGGGGACTTGGGGGACGACGGGGAGGCGCTGCCGGTGTCCTTGGGCGGGTCGAGGAGGCCGCCGGTGCTGCCTCCGAGCAGGCCCTCGCCGGTGGAGCCGGTCGACTGGCTGGGGCTGCTGGAGTGGCTGTGCTTGGAGGAGCCGCTGCCGGTGCCGGATGCCGTCGATCCCCGGCCGGAGCCGGGTGTGCCCTTGGACGCCGGACCCGAGCCGTGGTGCTTGCCGTTGCCGCCGCCGTGGGTCGAGGACGGGGGCAGCAGAGACTGCAGCGGGGCCACCTCTTCGTCTATGGCGGCGAACACCGACGACACCTGGTTGCTGACGTCGCCGAGCTGGACCGGGAGCTTCTGCCGGAGCGCGCCCCAGACCTCGCGGTGCGAGCGCGAGAAGGCGGACAGGGCCTGGATGGGGCCGAGCGACCCGGGGTCCCGCTCATACGCCTCGTGCAGCAGCCGGTGGCCCTCGGACGCGTCGCGGGTCATGCCCGACAGGGTGCGGCGGATCTCGCCGACGGACTCGTGATCGAGGTGGCCGCCGCCGCGGCCGCGCTCCATCAGTCGGCGGGCCTCGGCCAGCCGGGTGGACGCTTGATCGAGGTAGGCCACTCCGCGCTCGTCGTCCCCCTCGGAGAGGTAGTTGAGCTTGAAGTCCTCGATGCCGCGTTTGAGTCCGTAGAGCGAGTCGCCGGGCAGTGCGTCCGAGCTGGCGGCGGCGACTCCGCCGAAGGCGCCCGCCGCGACACCGACGCTGAGCCCGCCCGCGGCCAGGCCCTTGGTCAGCCGCGACCGCGGTCGCAGCTTGCCCAGTGGGCTCGCCCGGTGCGCGCCGCGGGAGCGCTGCTCGGGTACCGCAGTGTCCGCCGCCTCGCCGCCGACGCCCTCCTGCACCATGGCCTCGAACGCGGCCACCAGTTGTGCTCGTTGGACGACCTTGACCTCGGGGTCGAGCTCCGGTCTGGGCAACTCGCCGAGACACTCCGCGAGGGCCAACAGGCGGCCCTGCTCGGTCTGTTCCGCAGCAGCCGGGGCCGGGGTCGGTCCTTCGGACTGCTCGGCCGCCGTGCCCTGGTCCGGCTGCTCCTCCAGGGCCTGGGCGAAGGCGTTCGCCCGCCGGTGTGCCGATACGTTCGCGATCACTGGCGGCACCTCCTCTCGTGATGACGGTCGACTCCCCAGGGGGTCCTGAGGGTTGCACGCTCTGACCACATCCACACGATCGAGTGATCGGAGACGGCCAGGGAGTGACCACAGGGAGCCTGCATCCCGCACAACGAGCGTCTCGGCACTTGGGTTACGGACGACGGATGATCGGATCGGGAAGTCAACGGACTGTCACTGACAGCTAGTTGGGTATCACTGAGCGTGTACCGGTGTGTTCTGTCAGGCCCGGTGTGTGTGCCGGGGCGTTCCCGGTGCGCTTCCCGTGTTCCGCGCGTATCCCGTTTTCCGTGCGTCCGGGTTTCCGGTCCGTCCGGGTTTCCGGTCCGTTCGCGTGTGCCGTGCGTTGTGTCAGCGGGCGTCGTCCGGGAGGAGGCGGGCCAGGGTGCGTACGGCTCGGTACTGGAGGGTCTTGATGGCGCCCTCGTTCTTGCCCATCACGCGGGCGGTCTCGGCGACCGAGAGGCCCTGGAGGAAGCGGAGCGTCACGCACTCCTGCTGCTGGGGGTTGAGGCGTCGTACGGCGTCGAGCAGGGCGGCGTTGGAGAGGGACTCCAGGACGGAGTCCTCGGGGGAGCGCTCGACCTCGTTGGCGTCGAGCATCTCGCCGGTCGTCACCTCGAGGCGGAAGCGGCTCGACTTGAAGTGGTCGGCCACGAGGTTGCGGGCGATGGTGACCAGCCAGGCGCCGAAGTCGCGGCCCTGCCAGGTGAAGGTGCCGATGCGGCGCAGTGCGCGCAGGAACGTCTCGCTGGTGAGGTCCTCGGCGGTGGCTTTGCCGCCGACGCGGTAATAGATGTACCGGTACACGGTGTCGCTGTACTGGTCGTAGAGGCGGCCGAAGGCGTCGGCCTCGCCGGCCTGGGCGCGTTCGACCAGGTCCATCATGCGGGCGCTGTCGCTGTCCGCGGCCGGGCGGCGGGTGGTGGTGGCGCCGGCGGCGCGGCTGCGTCTGCCGACGGCGGCGGTGCTGCCGTCGGCGAGGGCGTAGCACGGGCCGACGGGGGTGCTGGTTACGGCTAGGGCGGGGACGGCGTACGCGGTGGGGACGAAGCCGCGCAACAGGTTGTGGACCGTTGCGCGCAGCGTAGCCAGGCCCGAGGCGTCAACCCCGACGTGTGGGTACACGGGACTCCCAGAGGCAGAGCTTCCATCACGTGCAGTGCGGGACCTTTCACCCGTCGTAGCGACGGAGGGGTACCGGTTTGCGTCTGAGGAGAATAACGCTTCGTGCAGGCGCTGCTACACCCAGTTGCTCAAATCATCGATTACGTCGCTTCTGTAACCGATTGGCGGCCTATCAAGTGCCGTAGCGTGACTGATTGTTGATCGAAATGGGTCGGGTTTCGAGTGGGAACGGGGCGTGTTGTGGCCGTGTGCAGCCAATGGGACTGGACAGGGGGTGTGGGGGTGGGTCGTGGTGATTGGCGTGTTCGGGGCGGGGCTGGTTGCGGTGTGATCAGGAGTGGTGCGGATGTTGATGTTTTCTCGCCCCCGCCGCCCCTACCCGTCCCCTCCCCAGGGGCTGCCGCCCCTTCGACCCCGCCAGGGGCTTCGGCCCCTGAACGCCGGTGGGTATTGCTTCTCCGGCACCTTTGCGGGGCGATGCCCCGGCACCCCTAACTTCGGGGCTGGCCCTGGGGGCCCGCGGCATTCTGCCCTGCCTCTGCGCGCCCCGTTTCGGGGCTCCGTCCCGTACCCCGGTCGGCCTGAACGGCCTCGTCCTCAAACGCCGGACGGGCTGAGATGGTGGAGGGCCGCAGAGTGGAGGCCCGCGGTGTCGTCGGCTTGAGCGTCGGGCGCGATGGGAGAGTCGTACCGGGGCCCAGAGGGCGGGCTGTCGTGGGTGGTTGTCGGCCTTGCAGGCCGCGGAAGACGAACGGCTGGCGCACAGAGGCTGCGCACCCGTGCGCGGTCAGGGAATTGATGGACCCTTGCGGGTGCAGGCAGGGTTATTTGCTGCCCGCCGCTTGCCCTCGGGGCCGCGTGCCACGGTGTTTGTTCGGGCATCGGCCTCGGGGCGGCTTGCGCGGTCGTGGTGGTTTGCCCTCGGGGGGTGGGCTTCCTGTGCCGGGTCGGGTCAGCGGCGGCGTTTGTGGAGGGCGATGGCTGCTGCTGTGCCGCCTGCCACCGCTCCTACGCCTGCTGCTGCGGGGATGCCTACCTTGGCTGCCTTGCGGCCGGTGCGGTAGTCGCGTAGGCGCCAGTCGAGTCGGCGGGCGTGTTTGCGGAGCTTGGTGTCGGGGTTGATCGCGTAGGGGTGGCCCACGAGGGAGAGCATGGGGATGTCGTTGTGGGAGTCGCTGTACGCGGCGCAGCGGGAGAGGTCGAGGCCTTCGGCGGAGGCGAGGGCGCGTACTGCTTCCGCCTTTGCGGGGCCGTGGAGGGGTTCGCCGACCAGCTTGCCGGTGTAGACGCCGTCGACCGACTCGGCCACCGTGCCCAGGGCGCCGGTGAGGCCGAGACGGCGGGCGATCACCGTGGCGATCTCGACCGGGGCCGCTGTGACCAGCCATACGCGCTGGCCCGCGTCCAGGTGAGCCTGGGCGAGTGCGCGCGTGCCCGGCCAGATGCGCTCGGCCATGTACTCGTCGTAGATCTCCTCGCCGATGGACTGGAGTTCCGCGACGCGGTGGCCCTTCACGATGGAGAGGGCCGAGTCGCGGGCCTCCTGCATGTGTTCCGGGTCCTCGACGCCGGCCAGCCGGAACCACGCCTGCTGCCAGGCGAACTTGGCGAGGTCGCGAGTCTCGAAGAACTTGCGCTTGTAGAGGCCCCGCCCGAAGTGGAAGAGGGCAGCACCTTGCATCACGGTGTTGTCGAGGTCGAAGAAGGCTGCGGCCTTGTCGTCGCCGAGCACCGGGAACTCCGGTTCCTCCGGGGGGACGTCCTGCGAGGACTTGCGCGCTGCCTCTGCCGAGGCCTCGCCTGCCAACACGCTCCGCGCCGTGGCGGAGCGCCTACGGGGAGTGAGCCATCCGAGAGCGGCCATGCCCGTGAGCATAGCCAGTTTGTTCGGTGCCTCCAGACGCGACAGGTTTGGACGCTGTGAACTCTCCGCGACCGTGTCGTTAAAGAACTGATCCGGTTCGCCGGTCCCTTGGCGTTTTTGCGGGTGTGCCGCCGCCACGCGGCCGCGCGAGAATGGCTGACATGAGTCCCCTCTTCCGACGTAAGGCCCAGGACGTCCAGAGCCGGAGCGTCACTCTCGTTCGCAAGCCCGGGTGCCATCTGTGTGATGACGCACAGCTAGTGGTGGAGAAGGTGTGCGCGGAGGTGGGGGTGGAGTGGGAGGCGAAGGACATCTCCCTGGATCAGCAGCTCCACGACCAGTATTGGGAGCAGATTCCCGTGGTTCTCGTCGACGGCCGGCAGCACACCTTCTGGCGCGTGGACGAGCAGCGGTTGCGCAAGGCACTGACTGAGTAGTCCAGGTCGTCCGGAACCTCGCTTAGGATCGACGGCGACTGGTCTCGGGGGCGGGGATCGTAAGAGGAGAGTGTGCGGTTTTGCCCCCACGAGATGAGAAGCGGTGGTGCCTGTGCGCCGGTTCCGCACCAGTGCGCCGGGGGCGCGTGACCCCGGTCACGTTGGCCGGGCAAATCGGACACCATCTTTGTGCACGCGTTCACAAAGACATAGCCTGCTGTCGACGGGGCGGTCTGGGTACGTGTGACCGCCTACAGCCCCGCTCTACCCGCAGGAGCACCGTGGCAACTGGCCGAACTCACCGACCGGCGACCCGTAGCCGAGGGATTCCCGAGGCCACTGTCGCCAGGCTTCCGCTGTACCTCCGCGCCCTGACCGCACTGTCGGAGCGCTCGGTACCCACGGTCTCGTCCGAGGAACTGGCGGCCGCCGCAGGGGTCAACTCCGCCAAACTGCGCAAGGATTTTTCCTATCTGGGGTCCTATGGGACCCGTGGTGTCGGGTACGACGTCGAGTATCTCGTCTATCAGATCTCGCGTGAGCTGGGGCTCACCCAGGACTGGCCGGTTGTGATCGTCGGTATCGGTAACCTCGGCGCCGCTCTCGCCAATTACGGCGGGTTCGCCTCCCGTGGGTTCCGGGTCGCGGCTCTCATAGACGCCGATCCGGCGATGGCCGGGAAGCCGGTTGCCGGAATTCCCGTGCAGCACACCGATGATCTGGAAAAGATCATCGAAGACAATGGGGTCTCCATCGGCGTCATCGCCACTCCCGCCGGCGCCGCCCAGCAGGTCTGTGACCGGCTCGTGGCCGCCGGGGTCACCTCCATTCTGAACTTCGCGCCGACCGTGCTGTCCGTTCCGGACGGCGTCGACGTGCGGAAAGTGGATCTGTCGATCGAGCTGCAGATTCTCGCCTTCCATGAGCAGCGCAAGGCCGGCGAGGAGGCCGAGGCCGCGAGTCCCGACGGCTCGGGGCCCGTCGCCGCCGCCCGCCAGGAGTCCGCAGAGCAGGGGCCCGACGGGGACGTACCCGCCGTGATGCCGGCATGAGTCTCCTCGTCGTCGGGCTGAGTCACCGCAGCGCCCCGGTCAGCGTCCTGGAGCGTGCCGCGCTGACCGCGGACGCCCAGGTCAAGCTTCTGCAGGACACGGTCGCCGCGGAGCCCGCCACCGAGGCCGCGGTGCTCGCGACCTGCAACCGCATCGAGCTGTACGCCGACGTCGACAAGTTCCACGCCGGTGTCGCCGAGCTGTCCACGCTGCTCGCGCAGCACAGCGGGGTGGGGCTGGACGAGCTCACGCCCTATCTGTACGTCCACTACGAGGACCGGGCCGTTCACCATCTGTTCTCGGTGGCTTGCGGGCTCGACTCCATGGTCGTCGGGGAAGGGCAGATTCTCGGGCAGATCAAGGACTCGCTGGCCAAGGCGCAGGATCTGCACAGCGCCGGGCGGCTTCTGAACGACCTGTTCCAGCAGGCGCTGCGGGTCGGCAAGCGTGCGCACTCCGAGACCGGGATCGACCGGGCCGGGCAGTCGCTGGTCACCTTCGGGCTGGAGCAGCTGGCCTTCGGGGCGGATGTGCAGGGCTGGGCCCGGGGGAAGAAGGCGTTGGTCATCGGGGCGGGGTCGATGTCCTCGTTGGCTGCGGCGACGCTGGCGCGGGCCGGGGTCGGCGAGATCGTGATCGCCAATCGCACGGGGGAGCGAGCCGAGCGGCTCGCCGAGATCTTGAACGAGGGTTCCGAGCGGGGTGTGCTGGCCCGCGCGGTGGCGATGGATGCGGTGTCGGGTGAGCTGACACGTGCCGATGTCGTGGTGTCTTGTACCGGGGCGACGGGGTTGGTGCTGTCCGCCGGCGCGGTTGCTACGGCGGTGCAGGGCCGTGTCGCCGATGAGGTGGCGGACGCCGGTGCCGACCTGGGGGCGGTTGCGCAGCCCGGCGGTGACGGGGCGCCGCCCGTCTTTGGGTCGGGAGCCGCCCTCGCGGCACGGCTGCCCGCAGGCTCCGCCGCTGAGGAGAACTGTCCGCTCGACCTCCCCGCCGTGCAGCAAGGCTTCTCCGTGGCGGGCGAAGCCGCCGTTGCCGGGATGGATGCCGCGACCCTGGAGCAGCATGCCGCCTGGGTGGACAACGGGACCGTCGACCGGCGTGAGGTTGTCCGTCGGGTGGCCGAGGCCGATGCCGAGTTGATCACCGCGCTTGCCGCCACCGTGGCCACGGTGGGGCGGATTCCGGAGCGCCGTAAGGCCGAGGCGGTCGTCGAGGCTCCGCGTCCTGCGCCCGTTCTGTTCCTTCTCGATCTGGCGATGCCCCGCGACATCGACGCGGCCGTGCACCGACTGCCCGGGGTGCGGCTCGTCGACATCGAGTCGCTCGCCGAGGCCTCCGCGGACGCCCCGATGGCGGCCGACGTCGACCAGGTGCGGCGGATCGTGGCGGACGAGGTGGCTGCCTTCGGGGCGGCGCTCAGGGCCGCGCACATCACCCCCACCGTCGTGGCCCTGCGGACCATGGCCGCCGACGTCGTCGCGAATGAGATCGCGCGGCTGGAGGGGCGGCTGCCCGGGCTCGACGACAAGCACCGCAGCGAGATCACCCAGACCGTCAAGCGCGTCGTCGACAAGCTGCTGCACGCGCCGACCGTACGAGTCAAGCAACTCGCGGCCGAACCGGGCGGAGCAGGGTACGCGGATGCCCTGAGGACCCTGTTCGACCTCGACCAGGAAGCGGTGGCCGCCGTCTCCCGGGCCGAGGGCGCCGACGATGAATCTGAGAACAGCAAGAACCGAGGGCCGGCATGAGTAGCAAGGCATTGAGACTGGGGACGAGGCGAAGCAGACTCGCCATGGCCCAGTCCGGGCAGGTGGCGGACGCCGTGAGCCAGGTGACCGGACGGCCCGTCGAGCTCGTCGAGATCACCACGTACGGCGACACCTCCCGCGAGCACCTCGCGCAGATCGGCGGCACGGGCGTGTTCGTCACGGCGCTGCGCGACGCGCTGCTGAAGGGCGAGGTCGACTTCGCGGTTCATTCGCTCAAGGACCTGCCCACCGCGCAGCCCGAGGAGCTGGCGCTCGCCGCCGTCCCGCCGCGCGAGGACCCGCGCGACGTGATCGTCGCCCGGGACGCGCTGAAGTTCACCGACCTGCCGCGTGGGGCACGCATCGGTACGGGTTCGCCGCGTCGCACGGCGCAGCTGAACGCGTATGCGCGCAGCCACCGGCTGGACATCGAGACGGTCCCGATACGGGGGAACGTGGATACCCGGATCGGATACGTGCGGGCCGGTGAGCTGGACGCCGTCGTCCTTGCCGCCGCCGGCCTCAACCGGATAGGCCGTAGCGATGAAGTGACCGACTTCCTGTCGGTCGACACCGTTCTGCCCGCCCCCGGCCAGGGGGCACTGGCGATCGAGTGTGCCGCGGACCACGCGGACCTGATCGCCGCGCTCGGAGAGCTCGACGACCCGTTCACCCGGGTCGCCGTGACCGCCGAGCGGTCACTGCTCGCCGCCCTGGAGGCCGGCTGCAGCGCCCCTGTGGGCGCGCTGGCCGACCTGCTGGCCGACGGGCAGATTGTCAAGGAAATGCGCCTGCGGGCGGTCGTCGGTACCACCGACGGCTCCCGTACGGTGCAGCTGTCCACCACCGGTCCCGTGCCCGAGACGTACGACCAAGCAATGGCGCTCGGCCGTGAACTCGCTGCCGAGATGCTTGCCCAGGGCGCGGCCGGTCTGATGGGGGAGCGAGCACATTGAGCCCCACCACCCTTCCCGCCGGCCTTGAACACGGGCACGTCACCTTCCTCGGTGCCGGACCCGGGGATCCGGGACTGCTGACTCTGCGCGCCGTGGAGGCGCTGGCGAACGCGGACGTCCTCGTCGCCGAGCACGACGTGCTCGACGTGGTGCGTCAGCACGCCAGACAAGGCGTCGCCGAGGTGCACACGGACGGGGGTCCTTCCTCGGACCCTCTTCCGGGCACAGGCACACCTCAGCTCGCGGTTGTTGACAGCTCGTCAACAACCGCTGGGGTCCCCGTGGTACGGGATGCCGCACATCTTGTCATGGAGGCCACGCGGGGCGGCAGGCGGGTCGTCCGTGCCGTGTCCGGGGACCCCGGACTCGACGCGTACGCCGCCGAGGAGATGCTCGCCTGCGCCGCCGCGGGCGTGCCCTTCGAGGTCGTGCCCGGTGTCGCCGCGGCCGTCGGCGTGCCCGCGTACGCCGGTGTTCCGCTGCGCGACGCCGAGGGCGCGGACGTGCGGTTCGTGGACGCCCGTACCGCCTCGGACCGCTGCTGGACGGAGGTGGGTGTCTCCGACGGGACGGTGGTCGTGTCGACGACCCTCGACTCCGTGGGCGCGGCCGCGGGCGAGCTGGTGTCGGCCGGCCGCAAGCCGGACACGCCGATCACCGTGACCGTGGCCGGTACGACCACGCGTCAGCGGACCTGGACGGCGACGCTGGGGAGCATCGCCCAGACGCTGAAGCAGGCCAAGGTGCTGCCCTCGCCCGAAGGCGGGCGGCCGGTGATAGCCGTGGTCGGTGAGCGTTCCGGCGCCGCCCAGCGCGACCGGCTGTCGTGGTTCGAGTCCAAGCCGCTGTTCGGCTGGAAGGTCCTCGTACCGCGTACGAAGGAGCAGGCGGCTTCGCTCTCCGACCAACTGCGGTCCTACGGGGCCGTACCGCACGAGGTGCCGACCATCGCCGTCGAGCCGCCGCGGACGCCCCAGCAGATGGAGCGGGCCGTGAAGGGGCTCGTCACCGGGCGGTACGAGTGGATCGCGTTCACCTCGGTCAACGCGGTGAAGGCGGTCCGGGAGAAGTTCGAGGAGTACGGGCTCGATGCGCGGGCCTTCGCCGGCATCAAGGTCGCTGCGGTGGGGGAGCAGACCGCCAAGGCGCTGGTTGCGTTTGGTGTGAAGCCGGATCTGGTGCCCAGTGGGGAGCAGTCGGCTGCGGGGCTCCTTGAGGACTGGCCGCCGTACGACCCTGTTTTCGACCCGATCGACCGGGTGTTCCTGCCGCGTGCGGACATCGCCACGGAGACCCTTGTCGCCGGGCTGATCGAGCTCGGGTGGGAGGTCGACGACGTCACGGCCTACCGCACCGTGCGGGCCTCGCCGCCGCCGGCCGATACGCGGGAGGCGATCAAGGGCGGCGGCTTCGATGCGGTGCTGTTCACTTCGTCGTCCACCGTGCGGAACCTGGTGGGTATCGCGGGCAAGCCGCACAACGTGACCGTGATCGCCTGTATCGGTCCGGCCACCGCCAAGACCGCTGAGGAGCATGGGCTGCGGGTGGATGTGATGGCTCCGGAGCCGTCCGTGCACAAGCTGGCTGAGGCGCTTGCCGATTTTGGGTTGCGGCGTCGGGCTGCCGCCCTGGATGCGGGGGATCCTGTTACTCGGCCCAGTGAGCGGCGGCCGGGGGCCAGGCGGAGGCGGACGACGTAGCTGCGTGACCGGTGGCTGGGGTGGGGGCGGGTTCGCTCGCCCGCGCTTGCGGGGTGCCGCCTGCGCCCACCCGTGCCGCCCCAGGCGGCACGGGTGCTCGCAGGCTAGGCAGGGGTCGTGCTTACCGTGTGGCCGTAGCGGAGCAAGTTGTCCGGGTCGTAGTGGGACTTCGTCCTGGTCAGGCGGGTGTAGACCTCGTCCGACCAGGCGCGCGCCCGGTCCTTCTCGTCGCCCGGCCTGCCGTGGAGGTTGACCATCGTGTGGCCGGTGCTCCACGGGGACATGGTGTGGTGGAGGGTCTTCGTGGCTGACTCCACTGCCGCTGCCATGTCCGGGTCGGGCAGGACGCCGACCGTTTCCAGGAGGTAGCTGGCGTCGCGGGCGCAGATGGCGTCCTCGACGGGGGCCGGGCGGGCGAGTTCGCCGCCCATGTGGCGGAGTTCGATCAGCAGGAGCGGGAGGTCGGGGACGGCCGGGCCCGCCCGGTCCAGGAACGCCGTCCGGGCGTCCGGGGGCAGCGTCCTGAGCAGGGTGCAGGCCTCGCGGGCGGGGAGCGGGTCGTGCGGGTCCAGGTAGATGCGGTCTATGGCGGCGTACGGCATTTCCTCCACCGTGTCGATGGCGACCGGTGCGGCCCGGCGGATGGGGGTCAGGAGGTTCTCGCCCTCCTTCGCGTCGCCGGTCCAGGCGAGGGCGACACGGGCCCAGAAGCCGCCGCGCAAGGGCTCGGGGACCTGCGGGATGGGCGGCAGGCGCAGGATCGTGTATGCGCTGCACATCTCGATGGGCAGGGTGGTCGTCCAGTCGGCCCAGGTGTGCAGGACCGTCTCCGCGTGTTCGCCGGGGAAGTAGATCCCACCGCCGAGGACCGTGGCGACCGGGACCAGCTCGAAGGTCAGCTCGGTGACCACGCCCACGTTGCCCTTGCCGCCGCGCAGCGCCCAGAAGAGGTCGGGTTCGGTGTCGGCGGTCACCGTGCGCAGGGTTGCGTCGGGCGTGACGACCTGGACGGAGCGGACCCGGTCGGCCGCGTAGCCGTAGGTCCGGCCGAGGACGGGCAGACCGCCGCCCAGGGTGTAGCCGACGACGCCCGCGTCCGAGGACGAGCCGTTCAGCGGGGCCAGGCCGTAGGGGGCGGCAGCCTCCAGGACGTCGCGCCACCGCGCGCCGGCGGCGACCGTCGCCGTGCGTTCGGCCGGGTCGATCGTCACGTCGGTCATGCGGGTGGTGCTGATGAGCAGGCCGCCCTCGATCGGGAAGTTCGCGCCGTGGCCGGTGGCCTGAACCGCCACCGGCGTCCGGGTGGCCCCTGCCCAGCGCATCGCCGTCACGATGTCGTCGACGCCTGCCGCTCCGACCACGACGTCCGGGTTGTGGAAAGCCGACAGGTTGAAGCCGGTGACCTCGGCCACGTAGGCGTCGTTGCCGGGGCGCAGTACGGGGCCGTGGATCTCGGACAGGGCGAACAGGTCCGGCGCCTGATGCGGGGTGTGGCGGGTGGCGGTCATCTCGTCCTCCTCCTTCGCGCAGGCAGGGCGGCGTGCGCGGCGAGGGGACGGGGGCCCGGTCCTTGCTCCTTGCTGTTCTCAGGATGGACCCGGGGGTTGCGGGGCGCATCGCGGGGGCGACCGCCTGCTCAGGCCCGACATACCGTCGGCAAAGGTACCTGTGGGCCGGGCGTAGCGTAGGTGCATGACGAAGTACGGATCCTTCCCCGGCACGCGGCCGCGGCGGCTGCGGACCACCCCCGTCATGCGGCGCATGGTCGCTGAGACCCGGCTGCACCCGGCGGACTTCATCCTCCCTGCCTTCGTACGCGAGGGAGTCTCCGAGCCCGTTCCGATCTCCGCCATGCCCGGCGTCGTCCAGCACACGCGGGACAGCCTGAAGAAGGCGGCCGCCGAGGCGGTGGCCGCCGGGGTCTCCGGGATCATGCTGTTCGGTGTGCCGGAGGAGGAGAAGAAGGACGCCCTCGGGACGCCGGGGACCGATCCGGACGGGATTCTGCAGGTTGCGATCCGCGATGTGCGGGCCGAGGTCGGGGACGACCTCCTCGTCATGTCCGATCTCTGTCTCGACGAGACGACCGATCACGGTCACTGCGGCGTGCTCGACGCGGAAGGGCGCGTCGACAACGACGCCACGCTTGAGCGGTACGCCGAGATGGCCCAGGTCCAGGCCGACGCGGGCGCCCATGTGGTGGGCCCCAGCGGGATGATGGACGGGCAGATCGGGGTCATCCGTGACGCGCTCGACCAGATCGGGCGGGAGGACGTCGCGATTCTCGCCTACACGGTGAAGTACGCCTCCGCGTTCTACGGCCCGTTCCGGGAGGCCGTCGGGTCCTCCCTGAAGGGGGACCGGAAGACGTATCAGCAGGATCCCGCCAATGTGCGTGAGTCGCTGCGGGAGTTGGCGCTCGACCTCGAAGAGGGCGCCGACATGGTGATGGTGAAGCCGGCGGGACCGTTCCTCGACATCCTCGCGCGGGTCGCGGACGCGTCGGACGTACCGGTCGCCGCCTACCAGATCTCCGGCGAGTACTCGATGATCGAGGCCGCCGCCGAGAAGGGCTGGATCGACCGCGACCGGGCGATCCTGGAGACGCTGACCGGCATCAAGCGGGCGGGCGCGCAGAACATCCTCACGTACTGGGCCACCGAAGTGGCGGAAAAGTTGCGCTGATCCGGGCTACGGATGGGGATACGTCAGGCCTCGAATCGGCCACCGGACGGCCTCGGAATGCACTCGGTTCGGCAACGGAAGCAACTCGGATCCGCGAACTGACCCCTCCCGCGCCGCGGTTGCCCGCTGTTCTCCGTGATCAGCGGCGGGGCCGGGGTCGATTCGCGGTGGATCTGTCCGAAAAGCGCTCAACCGATGTGCTGTACACGCCGAATTGACGAGTTCTCGTCAGTGTCCTTACCTTCTCGCCTGGCCTGATCCGTTCCGGATGGTCCGAACGTCGATCCCTGGGGGACACAAGTGAGCTGGTTCATCGAGGCGCTGAAGAAGTACGCGGTGTTCAGCGGTCGTGCGCGCCGCAAGGAGTACTGGAACTTCGCGCTGTTCGTCGGAATCATCTACGTGGTTCTGCTGGTCCTTGCCCTCGCGACCAAGAGCTCGGCCGTCTTCGGTGTGATCGCTGTCTTCTACCTCGGCATCCTGCTGCCCGGCCTGGGCGTGTCCGTCCGCCGTCTGCACGACACGGGCCGCTCCGGCTGGTGGATCCTCTTCGGGCTCGTCCCGCTCGTCGGCGGTATCACGCTGCTGGTCTTCCAGTGCTCCGACAGCCAGCCGGGCGAGAACAAGTACGGCCCGAACCCGAAGGAAGCGGCCCTGGCCCACGCCTGATCGTCTGTGCTTCGAGGCCGCCCGGTTCATGACCGGGCGGCCTCTTCGCGTGCCGTACGGCGGGAGCGTGCGCGGCGGGAGCGTGCAGGGAGCGGCTGGTTGCCGGGCCTTCGTCCCGAAGGCCCTTCCCGTCCCTGCATCCCGTCAGCGCGAACGCGGCGAGTACCAGGGCGGTGACGGCGAGGAGGCGGGTACGAGCGGCTCGGGCGGGCATGGTGGTACGTGCCTTCCGGTGAAGGTGGGCTGGGGGCTTCCAGCCTGAGCGGTGATCGGCTCCGCGCGCCACAGTCTGCGGGCGATTCGGGACGCCGAAGCCGGGGGACAGCCTCTGACCTGCGTGGATGTCGCGTCCCAAGGGCTCGATACGGGACGCTTCGGGGGGCCGGGAGCAGCCCGGACTCCCTGAGGGAACGGTCCGTCCGTATCGCGGAAACCTGCTTGTAGACAGCATGTACATCCCTAGGCTGCGGTCACGAGCCGCCGTCACCACAGCCGAAGGAGCCGTGCCATGACCGTCGCACCCGCCTTTGCCCCCGTCCCGCCGCTCGCTGCGCGGGCCAGGTCGATCGGCGGTTCGCCGGTACGGGACATCCTCGCCGTCACCGCCCGCCCCGAGGTGATCAACTTCGCGGGCGGGCTGCCGGCACCGGAGCTGTTCGACGCGCAGGGGGTCGCGGAGGCCTTCGGGGCGGTGCTCGGCACGGCGTCCGCGCAGGCCCTGCAGTACTCCACGACGGAGGGCGAGCCGACGCTGCGGGGCGCGCTCGCCGCCCGGACGGCGGCCCGCGGGCTGCCCACGGACGCCGACGACATCCTGGTCACCACCGGCTCACAGCAGGCCCTGTCCCTGCTGGCCACGGCGCTGCTGGAGCCCGGGGACGTCGTCCTCGTCGAAAGCCCCTGCTACCTGGCGGCACTTCAGGTCTTCGCGTTCGCCGGCGCGCGCGTGGTGGCCGTGCCCGGAGACGGCGACGGCGTCGACCCCGGGGCCCTGGAGGAACTGGTGGTGCGGGAGCGGCCCAAGCTGCTGTACACCGTGCCGACCTTCCAGAACCCGACCGGCCGCACCATGCCGGCCGACCGCCGGGCGGCCGTCGCGGCAGTGGCCGCCCGCCGGGGGCTGTGGATCGTCGAGGACGACCCCTACGGCGAACTCCGCTTCGAGGGCGAGCGGGTGCCGTGGATCGCCTCGTACGAGGAGGCGGCCGACCGGACCGTACTGCTCGGCTCCTTCTCCAAGGTCATGGCGCCGGGCCTCAGGCTCGGCTGGCTGCGGGCGCCCAGGGAGCTGCGGCGCGCATGCGTCGTCGCCAAGCAGGCCGCCGACCTGCACACTCCGACCCTCAACCAGCTGGCGGCGGCACGGTATTTGGCGGACCGTGACCTGGACGCCCATGTGGCGCGGGTCGCGGGCGTCTACCGCGAGCGTCGGGACGCCATGCTCGCCGGGCTGGCCGAGGCACTTCCCGACGACTCGGCCTGGGCCCGGCCCGAGGGCGGCATGTTCCTCTGGGCCCGCCTCCCGGAGCCGTACGACACCACCGCGCTGCTGCCGCAGGTGGTGCGGCACGACGTGGCGTACGTCCCCGGCGCACCCTTCTACGCCGGCGAGCCCGACCGCTCGACCCTGCGGCTGTGCTTTGTGACGCAGACGCCGGAAGAGATCCGGGAGGGCCTCAGAAGGCTGGGGGAGGGGCTGCGGAGCTAGGCCGTCCCGTTTGGGACACGCCCGTAACGCAGGCCGGGATGTGACGTTATTGAGAACGCCAGAAACAGTCACATTTCGTACATGGAGGTCTCACATGGTCGTCGCTGCTCTGCTCGTTGGTGTGGCTGTCATCCTGAAGCACCTTCTCGGGATCTGAAGACAGCCCCCTACGCCGCGGTCGAGACCGGTGTGCCCACCACCGGACCGGCCGCGGCGTCTGTGTGCGGTGGGTCTGCGGCGGACCGTCAGTCCCACCAGAAGTGCCAGGCCGACTGGTTGAGGAGCTGGTGTTCGGCGTAGGCGGTCACGGTGGTGTCCGCGCTCTGAAGGATGTTGTCCGGGCAGAACGCGAAGTGCTCCGCGGCGACGGCCTCCGCCTCGGCGAGAGTGGTGGGCGGAGCGGCGACGGACACCGTCAGCTGGTCGAAGCCGAGCGCCACGACCCGTATGCCGAACCTGTCCTCCCAGGAACGGAGCACGGAGCACAGCCGCGCGGTGTCGCCTTCGTGGTTGTCCGGGCCCGTCCAGCCGATCGCCGCCGGTATGTCGGCGCTGCGGCGGGCGGGGACGAGGGCGAGACGGGGGTCCTTGAGGGGGCCGCTGCCTGCAAGGACGGTGTCCACGAGGGTGGAGGCGGCTGCGTCGGGGTCGGCGGTGGTGCGCAAGGCGGGCGCGAGGCCGGGCCACTCCTCGCCGTCCGCCGCACACTCCTCCCAGTACTCCGCCAGCACCTCCTCCGGGTCGTGATCCCCGGGGTACGACATCTCGCCGGGTGCCGGCTCCCACTCCTCCGGACCCCCGAAGTCACCGCCGACCTCGACGAGCACGGGAAGCAGGCCGACCCCCGGCGCGGTGCGCTGCAGTGCGTCCCAGGCGCCGGGCGCGGGCAGCTCGTCCGCGACCCAGAGAAGGGGTTCGTGCCAGGGCCCCTCGTCGGTCTCGTCGACCAGCCGACCGGGCGGGAGGCCGAGGCCGAGGGCGGACAGACGGGGGAGCGGGTTGGGAAGAGTCGCCATGTCAGTGACTGTAGAGCCAGCCACTGACAACGCCGGTTTCAGGCGGTGGCGGCGAGGAAGGCGGCCCAGGCTTCGGTGCCGACCTGGAAGGTGGGGCCTTCGGGGTTCTCGGAGATCCAGTGGCTGCCAAGCTGACTTTCGGCGTAGACGAGCTGCTGGTGGTCAGGGTTCTCCAGGATGGTGAACGGGCCTCCCAGGCCGGCGTGCGAGGGCGCGTCGAGAGGCAGGATCTGGAGGGCGAGATGCCGGAGTTCGGTGAGCTCGCGCAGGTGCTGGAGTTGAGCGCGGCGGACCTCTGCCCCTCCGAACCGGAGATGGAGCACCGGCTCCCAGACGACGAAGCTCAGCGTCGGAGGAGACGTTCGATGCAGGATCTCCTGAAGGCCGATTCGCTCCGCCGTCCTGGCCTCGATCTCGCCCTCGTCGTACGCGGGTACGCGGTCCCGGAAGAGCGCGCGGGCGTATTCCGGAGCCTGCAGCAGGCCGGGCAGGACGATGCTCTCGTACCAGGACTGGGCAACGGCCTCTCGCACATGCACCTTGAACTGCTCCGCATTCAGCGGAAACTGATCCATCTCCGGCAGGTTCTCGACCCCCGCCAGCAGCACGCCCTTCGTATCCAGAAGTTTGTCCAGAGCGGCGGCGAGATCCGGCAACAACGCCCGCCTGCCCTGCTCGATCGACGAGATGGTCTCGACGTCCAGTCCGACCAGTGCAGCGAGACTGGTCTGCGTGTGGTCGGCCACCCGTCGGGCGGCGGCCAGTTGCTTGCCCAGCATCTTCATGGACGAGGCGTTCTTCCTGCGCTGGCTCATCGTGACCTCATTTCCCCCTGGGGTCGTACGAGCGTTCGTGTGAGCTCGTACGGCATAGCTGTACTAGCTCACTCACTGCCTCACCCCAGTAGCTCTATGTGACCTTCGTCCCGTGAACACCGAAACCGAACTCCCCCACCAGCTCGACCAGTTCTTCCCTCGGCACCGCCGCTCGGTCCCCGCCGCCAGGCAACTCACCGCCTGGGCGCCGCCCTTCCGGGGACTCGCCGACTGGCCGCGCGCGGACGACGTCTCACTGTGCGTCAGCGAGCTCGCCACCAACGCCGTCCTGCACGGTGTCCCACCCGGGCGCGGGTTCCTTCTCCGTGTCCGTCGCGACGGTGGCGTACTCCGGGTCGAGGTGCACGACAGCGGGGACGGCACCCCTTGTATCGCCGACCACGCCGACGAAGGCGGACGCGGTCTGCTGCTCGTCGCCGCGCTCAGTGACAAGTGGGGTGTGGACGTGCGGGATCCCGGCAAGATCGTGTGGTGTGAGTTCGCGTTGCCGCTACGGTGTTGAGCGGCTGTCAGCCGTGACACGTAGGGGGAACGATGGCCGACGAACCGCTGCTCGCGCGCCTGCACTTCGGGCGTGAGGACGCCGAGCGGGATGTGACGGAGGGGCTCCTGTTACGCGGCGGCTTTCTGCCCAACGCCGCCTATCGCGCCGCCCTCAGCGGGCGCAAGATGCTGATCATCGGGCGCAAGGGGTCCGGCAAGAGCGCCGTATGCATGCAGCTGATGGCGGACCGCGGGCAGCAGCACTCCGGGCGGGTGCTCGTGACGCCCGACGAGGCGGCCGGCGAGGAGATCCGGCGGTTCGAGCTGCAGGGGCTGCCGGGGGACAGTGCCAAGGCGCTCATCTGGCGGTATGTGTTCGCCGTGCACGCCGCCCGGCACCTCGTGGCGCATGCCAAGGACGCGCACGGCAAGCGGCCCGACTCGGTGAAGGCCCTCGGCCGGTTCCTGAAACAGAACGGCGAGGACACGGGCGGCGGACGGCTGGTGGACCGGCTCGCACATGGGGCCCGAGGGCTGCAGACCTCCTTGTCGCTGGAGGCGTTCGGGGTCAAGGCAGGGCTGGATCTGGCGCAGGCGCCGTCCGAAGGGGCCCAGGCCGTACGGCAGCTGGAGGTCGTCGAGGGCGGTGTGGCGCGGGCCTTCGGCGACCTGGCCTGCGACAGCGCGCACGGGCCGTTCCTGCTGATGGTCGACCAGTTGGAACAGGTGTGGTCGGCGGAGGCGGACAGCGTCTCGATGGTGGTCGGGCTGTTGTTGGCCGCCAAGCACGCAGCGGGGCTGTATGGGCGCGCGGTGCGTTTTCTGCTCTTCCTCCGCGCCGACATCTACGACTCGCTCGCCTTCGGGGAGGGCGACAAGTACCGGGGCGACGAGCTGCGGATCATCTGGAGCGAGGAGGCGTTGCGCGATCTCGCGCTCGCTCGGGCGCGGGCTTCGGCGGGGGCGGGGGTGAGCGCGGAACAACTGTGGGGTGAGGTGTTCCCGCGGACCGTGGAGGGGGAGGAGACGGCCTCCTACCTCTTCCGCCGGTGTCTGCCCCGGCCGCGCGATGCCATCCAGTTCCTCAACAAGTGCCAGGAGAACGCCTGGCTGGTCAACGGACGGGACCGGATCAGCGAGGCGGACGTCCGGGAGGCCGGCCGCGAGTTCTCCCGATGGAAGCTCAAGGATCTCGCCGGGGAGTACCAGGTCGCCCACCCCTTCCTGCGGAATCTGTTCCCGCTGTTCCAGAACAACGGGTACGTCGTCGCACGGGCGGCTCTCGGGGCGCGCTTCGAGGCGGCAGTGGGCTCGCTCCACGCTCTCTTCCCCGCTTACGCCGACGCGTTGACGCTGCCCGGTGTCGTCGACGTCCTCTACAGCGTGGGCTTCCTCGGTGTGCGGCGGGGCAACGACGTCGTCTTCCTCGGCGACGACGACCTGCCGGTCCAGCCGCATGAGACGGAGTTCCACATCCATCCCTGTTTCCGGGCGGCCCTGGGCGCGACGAGCGCGATCGACCTGCGGCGCTTCGAGCCCTACGGGGATCTCCAGGTGGGCAACCGTGTGGTCCAGAACAGCTTCGTCGGTGACCAGGTGCTGACGGTCTCCAACCGCGAGGACCGGTTGGCCGGCGAACTGAGGCGCTCCTGCAACTCGATCCTCGCCCAGGCCGGCCGGGCCGTGGACCTGACTCAGGACGCCCAGGACGAGATCCTCCAGCGGATCAGCCACCTGCTCGAACGCATCCCGGTGGGACGGGTGCCCGCCGCCGACGCGGACGACCAACTCCTCGCCGCCGCCCATTACTTCGACAGCCTCGCCGCCCAACTCCTGGCCAGCGGCCTGGACGAAGGCACCGGCGGCGCGGGCTCGGTCGCCCGCCGCATGCAGGACGAGGCCCGGCGACTGCGCCGGACGGCGGGTGGCTCGTACGGCAGCTCGTTCAACTCGGCCGGGGGGTAGTGACGGCGTACCGTACGGGTGGGGCGTCGTACGGGAACGGCGTTCTGTGGACGGGGGAGGCGGACGGTGCAGGGCGTACTGCTCGCCGAGCGGTTCCGGATCGGGGAACGGCTCGGTTCGGGTGGCATGGGCGAGGTCTGGGCCGCGCAGGACGAGCGGATGCGGCGGGCCGTGGCGGTCAAGCTCGTGCACGCGATGTTCGGGACGCGGGAGGCGGAGACGCGGGCGCGGTTCCGGCGCGAGGTGCAGCTGGCCGGGCGGCTGTCCCACCAGCGCATCGTGACGGTTCACGACTGGGGTGAGGTGACGGTCGGCGGGCGGCCGGTCTTCTACCTGGTGATGGAGCTCGTACGGGGGCTCTCGCTGGCGAAGCGGCTGACGGAAGGCATCCCTGCGTGGCCGGTCGCGGTGGGCTGGGGCGTGCAGATCGCGCAGGCCCTGGACGCCGCGCACCGGGAGGGGGTCGTCCACCGGGACATCAAACCGGCCAACGTGCTGATCACGCCGGAGGGGACGGCGAAGGTCCTGGACTTCGGGGTGGCGAAGTTCATGGGCGAGACGATGAGTGCGCACGAGCTGACGGTGACGGGCGCGCTGCTGGGTTCGCCGCCCTACATGTCGCCCGAACAGGCCGAGGGAAAACGGGAGTTGGACCACCGCAGTGATCTGTACTCGCTGGGGTGCCTGCTGTACCACGCGGTGACGGGGCGTCCGCCGTTCGTGAGCGGCAGTCCGCTGGCGGTGCTGCGGATGCAGATGGACGAGACGCCGATGGCGCCGGGTGAGGTGGTGGAGGGGGTGCCGTGGGCCCTGGACGAGCTAGTCCTGAGCCTGCTCGCCAAGCGCCCCGGGGACAGGCCGGCCGATGCCGCCGCCGTCCATGACGCGCTCAGCACGATACTGGTGGAGCAGGCCCTCGTGCAGGGCGGAGGCCGCCTTCTTGAGGCCGCCCAGCTGGGGTACGGCGGCTCTGTGGCCCAGCGGATTCTCGACAAGACGCTGGACATGTGGCGGGCGGCCGCGAACCGGAAGGAGGAGGCGGAGGCCCAGGCCGAGGCGGTGCTCCGCGAGGCCCGTGCGGACGCGGAGGAGATGTACGGGGACGCGTACGCGAAGCAGCGCGAGGCCGAGCGGATCCTCAAGGATGCGGAGGAGGAAGCGCTGGGGGTGCGTGCGGAGGCGGAGCGGGTGCGAGCCGCCGCGGTCGCCGAGGGAGCCAAGGGCGCGGTGGCCGAGACAGAGACCGGCAGTGGTCGGCGAGGTGGCTCCGTCGACTTCGAGATGGTCCGGAGGGGCTATGACGCCGAGCAGGTGGACCTGAGCATCGATCGGCTCCTCGCCGAGCGTAACGCTGTGATGAGCGAGGTCGCAGAGCTGGAGCACAAGGCCACGGATCGGCTTTTGGCGCTGTCCTCGGAAGCCAGACTGTCCCTGCCGAAGGAAGTGAACGACCGCATCAAGGACATCTTCTCCGCACAGGGAGCGACTCCCCCCGCCCATGGTCCGAGCCGGGGCGTCAACACCCCGCCCTACGGCTTCGAGCTCGTGCGACGCGGCTACCACCGGACTCAGGTGGACGAGTACATCGACACACTCAGGGGCGAAGTCGACTGGCTCAGGCACCGCAGGACCGCCGTGGAATCTCTGCTCGACAGCCTTCCCGGCACACCCTAGACAGCCCCCCGCTCGCCCCGCAGCACCCCCGCCACCACCGTCGTGACGACCCTCCGTACCGCCTCGTCGTCCGGCGGCCCCGCCTCCCGGTCCACGTACAGCAGATGCGCCGCGCCCAGCAGGGTCCCGGCGAGGACCTTCGCGTCCGCGTCGGCCGTGATGCGGCCCAGGTCCCGCTCGGCGGTCAGGTACCCGGCGAGCATCACCGCAGCCTCGGCCAGCAGCGGGATGCCTCTCGAACCGGCCGCGCGCAGCCGGGCCCGTAGTTCGTCCCGGGCGATGACCAGACCGACGACGGCCACCGCGACCGCGTCGAACAGGTCCGTCAGTGCGTCCGTGAGGTTATCGGTGACCGTTCCGGTGCCCGCGGCGGTGCGAAGGGCGGCGGAGCGGTCCTCCAGTGCGGCGATACGGCCTCCCACCAGCTCCGCCAGGAACGCGTCGAAGTCCGCGAAGTGCCGGTGCAGGACGCCCTTTGCGACACCCGCCTCCTCCGTCACCGCCCTGCTGGTCAGTGCCGTGGGACCGGCGCGCAGGAGGATGCGTTCGGCTGCTTCGAAAAGCTGTCTGCGGGGGTCGCGGATGGCCACGCCTGTCGGCATACGGGGATTCTCCTCGCCTCGGTGAGTGGGCGCGCGCCCATTGACGAGTGGGCATGCGCCCACCCATAGTGGGCGCATGCCCACTTTAGCGTCTCCATCGAACCAGTCCCCCGGCGAGCCCCACCGCCGCCGCGACGTCGCCGAGTCCTACGGCGCCGATGCCGAGCGCTACGACCGGGCCCGGCCCCGCTACCCCGAGGCCCTCGTGGAGCGGATCGTCGCGGCGAGCCCCGGCTCCGACTTCCTCGACGTGGGGTGCGGTACGGGCATCGTCGCCCGCCAGTTCCGGGCGGTCGGCTGCCGCGTGCTCGGCGTCGAACCCGATGCCCGGATGGCCGGACTGGCGCGGCGGCTCGGTCTGGACGTCGAGGTGGCCGCCTTCGAGGAATGGGAACCCGGTGGGCGGGAGTTCGACGCGGTGGTCGCCGGTACGGCCTGGCACTGGGTCGACCCGGTCGCCGGCGCGCACAAGGCGGCCCAGGTGCTGCGGGCAGGCGGACTCCTGTCGGCCTTCTCGAATGTCCCCCAGCTCCCGCCCGACCTCGCCGAAACCGTCGCCGGCATCTGCGAACGCGTCGTGCCTGACGCACCGTTCGACATGGCGGCGGCCCTGCGCAGGCGTGCCGCCGACGCATACGGCGGGCTGCTCGACCTGGCTGTCGACGGCATCCGCGCGGCCGGCGTCTTCGGCGAACCCGAACGGTGGCGGCACGACTGGGAGTTCACCTACACCCGAGACGCCTGGCTGGACGTCATGCCCACCCAGGGCGCGTTCACCCGCCTCCCCGCCGACCGGTTGGCGCAGGTCCTGGAGGGCGTGGGAGCCGCCATCGACGCACGGGGCGGCAGCTTCACCGCGTCCTACGCGACGCTGGCGGTCACGGCCAAACGGAACTGACGACCTCCCGGCGGCGGCCATACTCGTGAGGGAGTCCTGAGACAGATCGCCGTCGGGAGAGAGACCGTTGCTGAACGAGGTGCTTGCCGGGCGTTTCCGGATCACCGGACTGCTGGGGTCCGGCGGGATGGGCCAGGTGTGGGCCGCTCAGGACGAGCGGATGCGGCGGGACGTCGCGGTGAAGGTCGTCCGTCCGCAGGCCGGGATGGACGGGGAGGAGACCCGTGCCCGGTTCCGGCGCGAAGTGCAACTGGCCGGGATGCTCGCCCATCAGAACATCGTGACCGTGCACGACTGGGGGGATACGACGGTCGACGGGCGTCCCACCCTGTTCTTCGTCATGGAGCTGGTGAAGGGACAGTCCCTGGACCGGCGGCTCAAGGAGTCGACGCCGGCCTGGCCGCTCGCCGTGGGCTGGGCCGCGCAGATTGCCGAGGCACTGGACGCCGCGCACCGGCAGGGCATCGTCCACCGGGACATCAAGCCCGCCAACGCCCTGCTCACTCCGGACGGGACGGTGAAGGTCCTGGACTTCGGGGTCGCGAAGTTCATGGGCGAGACGATGAGTGTGCACGGGCTGACGGCGACGGGGGACGCACCTCGGGGCGCCGCTGTAGATGTCCCCCGAACAGGCGGAGGGTGTCCGGGAGCTGGATCACCGCAGTGATCTGTACTCGCTGGGGTGCCTGCTGTATCACGCGGTGGCGGGAGGGCCGCCGTTCATGAGCGGCAATCCGTTGGCGGTGCTGCGGATGCAGGTGGACGACGCGCCGGTCGCGCCGGGGCAGGTGGTCAAGGGGCTCCCCGGGGCCCTGAACGACCTGATCCTGAGCCTGCTCGCCAAGGACCCGGGGAGCCGCCCGGCGGACGCGGCGGAAGTCTGCGAGACCCTGAGCGCCCTCCTCGCCGACCACGCGGCGACGGCGCCCGGCGAGAATCTCCTGGACCTCGCCCAACTGGGCCACCACCACTCGGTACCGGGTCGCATTCTGAGACGGACCTGGGAGCAACTCACCGAGGCGCGGGTCAGGGCCGAGGAACTGCTGACGGCGGTCGAGCGGAGGAAGGCCGCGCTGGAGCGGGAGGCCAAGGAGCTCGGGGCCGTGATCCAGAAGGCCACCACGCCGACGCCCGCGGAGGGCCGCCGGGTGGACGAGGAGGACTACTACTGGCTCTTCAGGCAGTCCATCAACGGCCGCTACCCCACGGCGGACCGGTTCCAGGAGGACCTGAGGATGAGGTACGGCGTCTCACTCCCGCCGGATGTGGTCCTACGCATGGTCAACCGCTTCACCCACCGCTTCAACGCGGAATTGGAGGAAGACCACATCGCGTAGAGCCCGCACGAAACGCAGTCACCGCGAAACGGAGTCGAAGCACTCTTCCTTGCCACCCTCGGCCGGGCGGAAACAGGTATGGAGCACGGTCCCGGGGCGGGTCACCGTCATCGGCGTGTAGACGAAGCTGTCCGCGTCGACCGTGTTCTCGACCTCGGCGCCGCGGACCCGGCCGCCCACCGTCAACTCGAGGCGGTCGCCGATCCGGGTGCCCCACATCCGTGCCCAACTCGTCCCGCACTCCTTGCTGTAGCGCAGTTCCAGCCAGGCCCCGGCGGCCGTGTGACGCGTGGCGAGGGTGTCCGGTCGCCCGGCGCAGTACATGTCGATCGGGCTCTTGCCCTCGCAGGACGAGGCCCGGCAGTGCGGCCCGGGAGGGGAGCTGGTCCCGGCGGCCGGCCGTGCTTCGCCGCTGTGCCGCGGCAGCAGGAGCAGCGCGACCGCCACTCCGCCGACGGCCACGGCACACACCGACGCGAGCACCGCCACGGTGACCGCACCCCGGTGACGACCGCCCTGTGCGGCCTCCGCCGGATCCGCGGGCGGGACGGGATCCGCGGCCGGGGACGTGACCGGCGACGACGCCTGCGCCGGCGTATCCGCCCGGCCCGCCTCCGTCGCCCGCCCGCTCCACTCCGACTCCGCGATCTCCCACAGCGCCAGACAGCGGCCTTCCGGTTCACCGGCCAGCCGGCACAGCTCCTGCACCGCGGCGCGCGGCGGCAGTGTCCTGCCGTTCAGATAGCGCTCCCAGGACGACTTGCTGAACGCCGTCTTCGCCGCGAGAGCCGCCAGGCTCAGACCGGTACGGGTCCTCAACTCCCGCAGCGCGGCGGCCAGTCGGGCCCGTTCCGGGGTCATCCCCGCAGGGCCTTCCAGGTGTGCGGGCCGACGACACCGTCCACGTCGAGCCGCGCCTGCCTCTGGAAGGCCTTGACCGCGCCCTGCGTCAGCGGGCCGAACATGCCGTCGATGCCGCCCGGCGAGACACCCGCCCGGCGCAGCAGACACTGCACCTCGGCCACGTCCGGACCGGCGTCGCCGTATCCCACGGTGGCGTCCCGCGTGCGGCTGTTGCCCGCGTACCAACTGCCGTCGACCCGCTTCACGTCGCAGGTGTAGGAGGGCGCCGACGCCCCCGCGGACAGGGTGACCGTGGCCGTCGCCCCCTCCGCCGCGCCGCCGTCGTGGTCCATGAGCCGCATGGTCACCAGCACCGCCGCCGACACCGCCAACACCAGGGCCACCGCCCCCGCGACGAGCGCGACGCGCAACGACCGCGCGCCCCCGCCGCCGGGCTCCGACGACAGGATCTCCGGCTCCGGTACGGCGGTGTCCCCGACCTCCGTCTCCAGTACGGCAGTTCCACCGCGCGGCTTCCCCCAGGCCTCGGCGGCGACCTCGTGCAGCGCGAGCAGCCGGGTCGGGTCGTCGCCGCCGATCCGGGCCAGCGCCTCCACGGCCTCCCGCGGCGGCAGCGAACGGCCCCCCAGATACCGCTCCCACGACTTCGGGCTGTACCCCGTCCGCGCCGACAGCCGACGTACGCTCAGCCCGCTGTGGTCCTTCAGCCGGCGCAAGTGCACCAGGAGCTGCCGAACACGCGGATCGAGTTCAGCGGGCAGCGCTTTCCAACGCGACATGGTGTGGTCCCCCCACGCGTTCATGAACAGCGACCGTGGTCAGTGGCCTCTGTACCCCGAGCCGCATTCTGCCCCAGCATCCACAAGACCGCACCGGAACCTGCGCCCTGCACCCATACGCAATCGGCCACCACCCGTCGACAGCCGTCCCGCCGCACCGTCGTCACGCCCTACGTCTTTGCAGGTCAACGGGCGGGACGTCCCGCGAGGCCGTCACTTCCGCGGCAGCCATGGCGGCCCTCGCCAACCGCCCCGCAGTCTCGTCCCGGCACCACACACCACGACCCGAGAGGGACACGAATGCGATCGAACGCCTTGGCCAGGACCCTGGTCAGCGCCGCCGCCGTGGTCGGACTCGCCGCCGGCGGCCTGGCCACCGCGGGCACCAGCTTCGCCGCGCCGGCGTCGGCCACGAGCGCCCGGACCGTCACCATCAAGGCGACGAACAACCTCGGCCTGAACACCACCGAGGGCAAGAGCGTCCAGTGCTACGTCCGCGACGCCTCACCCGTCGGGAAGTTCGACCCCGGCACGATCGACGGCCAGCTCGGCACCAAGAGCTGGAAGGCCTGGCAAGCCTTCCTCAACGACCGCGGCTACAACGCCGGCACCGTGGACGGCGACCCCGGCCCCAACACCATCCGCGGCCTCCAGCGCTTCCTCGTCTACATCGGCTACGACACCGGCGGCATCGACGGCGACGCAGGCCCCAAGACCAGGGCCGCCTGGAAGGCGTTCGCCAACCTCGGCGGAGGCTGGTGCTGACCGCACCGCCCACCGATCGGTACGCCCCGCCCGGTCGATCCGGGCGGGGCGTACCCGCATCCACGGCCGTCCCCGGCGTCGGCCGCCGGGTGGCTCTCAGAGCCGCTCAGGCGTCCGGATCCCCAACAGCGCCATCCCCTGGTGCAGGGTGCGGGCCGTGACGTCGCACAGGAACAGACGGTTCTCCGCCACTTCCTGCGCCGGGGCAGGCTTCACCACCGGGCACTGGTCGTAGAACGTCGTGTACAGGGACGCCAGTTGGTAGAGGTAAGCGGCCAGCTTGTGCGGCGCGTACTCCGCGGCCGCCTCGAAGACCGTCTCGCCGAACGCGTCCAAGTGCAGCCCCAACGCCCTCTCCGCCGGGGCGAGTTCGAGCTCCGGGTGGGCGAGCGGGGTGCGGTCGCCGGCCTTGCCGAAGATGGACCGGATACGGGCGTACGCGTACTGCAGATACACGCTCGTGTCGCCGTTCAGCGACACCATCTGGTCCAGGTCGAACTTGTAGTCCCGGTTCGGCGAGGTCGACAGGTCCGCGTACTTCACGGCGCCGATCCCGACGTACCGCCCGTTCTCGACGATCTCGTCCTCGGTCAGGCCCACCTTCTCGGCCTTCTCCCGCACCACCGCGGTGGCCCGCTCGACCGCCTCGTCCAGCAGGTCCTCAAGCCGTACGGTCTCGCCCTCACGCGTCTTGAACGGCTTGCCGTCCGCGCCCAGCACCGTGCCGTAGCCCATGTTGTGCGCGGTGACGCCGTCGTTCAGCCAGCCCGCGCGGCGGGCCGTCTCGAAGACCATCTTGAAGTGCAGCGACTGCCGGACGTCCACGACGTACAGCAGCGACGTCGCGTGCAGGTCGGTGACCCGGTTGCGGATCGCCGTCAGGTCGGAGGCCGCGTAGCCGAAACCGCCGTCCGCCTTCTGCACGATCAACGGGACCGGCTTGTCGTCCTTGCCCCGGATCTCGTCGAAGAAGACGACCAGCGCGCCCTCGGAACGCTCCGCGACACCCATCTCCTCCAGGAGGCGGGCGGTCTCGGGCATGCCCTCGTTGTACGCGGACTCGCCGACGATCTCGTCGTCGCGGATCTCCATGTCCAGCTTCTCGAAGACCGAGTAGAAGTAGACCTTCGACTCGTCCACGAACTGCTGCCACAGCTCAAGGGTCTCCTTGTCGCCGGACTGCAGGGCGACGACCCGCTTCCGCGCCCGCTCCTTGAACTCGTCATCCGCGTCGAAGACCGCACGCGAGGCCTTGTACACCCGGTTCAGGTTCGACATGGCCTGCTCGCCGTCGACGTCCTGAGCCGGGGCCAGCTCGCCGGGGTGCTCGAACAGGTACTGGATGAGCATGCCGAACTGGGTGCCCCAGTCGCCGATGTGGTGCCGACCGATCGTCTGCTCGCCGGTGAAGTCGAGCATGCCGCGCAGCGCGTCACCGATGACCGCCGAGCGCAGATGGCCGACGTGCATCTCCTTCGCCACGTTCGGCTGGGCGTAGTCGACGACCGTGATGCCCGGGTTCTCCTTCAGCGGCACACCGAGCCGGTCGCCGTCCGCGGCACGCGCCGCCAGCGTCTCGATGATCGCCCGGTCCGCGATCGTGATGTTCAGGAAGCCGGGGCCGGAGACCTCGACGTCCTTGATCAGACCCTCACCGGTGGTGATGTGGGAGACGACCTGCGTCGCCAGCTCCCTCGGGTTCGCCTTCGCCTTCTTGGCCAGCGCGAGGATGCCGTTGGCCTGGAAGTCGGCCCGGTCGCTACGTCGCAGCAGCGGGTCGACTCCGTCGGTTTCCGGCGTGGCGGAAGTGATGGCGTCGGCGAGTTGCTGGTTGACGGAGCTGCTGAGGGACTTGACCGGGGCCATGGGAGTGGGTGCCGTTCTCCTCGTGGATTGATAGACGTGGTCAGTATCCCATGGGGGGTGAAGCGGTTTTTTTGGCTGCGGGGCGGTGGGGGTTGATCGCGCAGTTCCCCGCGCCCCTAAAGGAGGCGGCTGCGCCGCCTAGACTGGGGGCGCAGTCGAATT
Source organism: Streptomyces sp. NPDC001157 (assembly GCF_053598255.1). NCBI lineage: Bacteria > Bacillati > Actinomycetota > Actinomycetes > Kitasatosporales > Streptomycetaceae > Streptomyces > Streptomyces sp. NPDC001157. The sequence continues at coordinate 22,987 of NZ_JBSFJW010000046.1, read as the reverse complement.
GACCGTACTGGCTGCCCGGAGAAAGAAGGACGTACCGATCGTGGCTCAGAGCACCGAGACCGCCGACTGGGTCTCCCGTTTCGCGGATGACGTCATCGAGGAGTCGGAGCGCCGGGCCCCCGGCAAACCCGTGGTCGTCGCGTCCGGCCTGTCCCCCTCCGGCCCGATCCACCTCGGCAACCTCCGCGAGGTCATGACCCCGCACCTCGTCGCCGACGAGATCCGCCGCCGCGGCCACCAGGTCCGCCACCTCATCTCCTGGGACGACTACGACCGCTACCGCAAGGTGCCGGCCGGTGTCGCAGGCGTCGACGAGACCTGGGCCGAGCACATCGGCAAGCCGCTGACGTCCGTGCCCGCCCCCAAGGGGTCCACGCACCCCAACTGGGCCGAGCACTTCAAGGCCGCCATGGTCGAGTCGCTCGCCGAGCTGGGCGTCGAGTTCGACGGCATCAGCCAGACCGCGCAGTACACCTCCGGCGTGTACCGCGAGCAGATCCTGCACGCCGTCGCACACCGCGCCGACATCGACGCGATCCTCGACCAGTACCGCACCAAGAAGGCCCCGGCCAAGCCCAAGCAGCAGCAGAAGCCCGTCGACGAGGCCGAACTGGAGGCCGAGGAGGGATCCGGAGCCGCCGCCGAGGACGACGGCTCGTCCGGCTCCGCCGGCTACTTCCCGTACAAGCCCTACTGCGGCAACTGCGAGAAGGACCTCACCACGGTCACCTCGTACGACGACGAGACGACCGAGCTGACCTACGCCTGCACCGCCTGCGGCTTCTCCGAGACCGTCCGGCTGAACGAGTTCAACCGCGGCAAGCTCGTCTGGAAGGTCGACTGGCCCATGCGCTGGGCCTACGAGGGCGTGATCTTCGAGCCGAGCGGCGTCGACCACTCCTCCCCGGGGTCGAGCTTCCAGGTCGGCGGACAGATCGTCGGAATCTTCGGCGGCAAGCAGCCCATCGGACCGATGTACGCCTTCGTGGGCATCAGCGGCATGGCCAAGATGTCCTCCTCACGCGGCGGCGTACCCACCCCCGCCGACGCCCTGAAGATCATGGAGCCACAGCTCCTGCGCTGGCTGTACGCCCGCCGCCGCCCCAACCAGTCCTTCAAGATCGCCTTCGACCAGGAGATCCAGCGCCTCTACGACGAGTGGGACAAGCTCGACGCCAAGGTCACCGACGGCTCCGCCCTCCCGGCCGACGTGGCGGCCCACTCGCGTGCCGTGCGCACCGCCGGCGGCGAACTGCCGAAGACCCCGCGCCCGCTCCCGTACCGCACCCTGGCCTCCGTCGCCGACATCACCGCCGGCCACGAGGACCAGGCCCTGCGGATCCTCAGCGAACTGGACCCCGCCGACCCGCTCGGCTCACTCGACGAGGCCCGCCCGCGCTACGACAAGGCCGAGGCCTGGATCAACACGCACGTCCCCGCCGACCAGCGGACCATCGTGCGCGACGAACCCGACGCCGAACTGCTCAAGTCCCTCGACGAGGCATCCCAGCAGTCCCTGCGGCTGCTGACCGACGGCCTCGCCGACCACTGGTCCCTCGACGGACTGACGCACCTCGTGTACGGCGTGCCCAAGGTCCAGGCCGGATTCCCCGCGGACGCCACGCCCAAGGAACTCCCGCCGGAGATCAAGACCGCCCAGCGGACCTTCTTCGCGCTGCTGTACCACCTGCTGGTGGGACGCGACACCGGACCGCGACTGCCCACGCTGCTGCTGGCGGTCGGGCAGGAGCGCGTACGGGCCCTGCTCGGGCAGTGACGCCATGAGAAAGCGCCCGGTGCCGCACGGCACCGGGCGCTTTCTCATGCGATGTGCTCTTCCTGCATCTCCGCGTTGAGACGGTTGGAGAAGCGGTTCACCATGCGCTTGGACTCGGCCTCCGGAAGCGTGATGCCGTACGTCGCCTCGACATCGGCAATGAACCCCTTGGGAGTGGGCGCTCCGTTCCCGCTCTTTATCGACTCACGGAAGACCTGGTAGTACGCGTCCTCGTCCGGCTCCGGCGGCCCGCCGCCCTCACCGAGCTCGCGAGTACGGCCCGGGCTGACCGGGATCTGGAAGCTGCCGGTCTCCTCCGAAGAGGACTCCCGGAACTGCTCCTCCCGGAACTGCTCCTCCCGGAACTGCTCCTGCTGGTACTGCTCGGCCTGCTGCTGCTCCGCGAACCACTGCGCATACTGCTCCGGGTCGTACGTCGGATCGTAGTCACCGTGGTACTCGACCTGCTGAGGATGCCGGGCATGCAGCCACTGGCTCTGCTCCGGCAGCTGCGCCTGCGGAACCTGCTCGAACTGCTCCACCGGCCGCGGAGCCGGCGCCGCCACCGCCGGACGGCTCTCCACCGGCCGGGCGATCTCCGGCGCCGGCGGCAGCAACGCAGGCTCGATGCCCGCCGCCGCCAGACCCTCCGGAGCCGTCTGCGCCAACGGAACCCCGTACCGCGCCAGCCTGAGCGGCATCAGCGACTCCACCGGAGCCTTCCGCCGCCACGCCCGGCCGAAGCGCGAACGCAACCGGGCCTGATAGACCAGCCGCTCCTGCTCCAGCTTGATCACCTGCTCGTAGGAGCGCAGCTCCCACAGCTTCATCCGCCGCCACAGCAGAAACGTCGGGATCGGCGAGAGCATCCACCGCGTCAGACGGACACCCTCCATGTGCTTGTCCGCCGTGATGTCCGCGATACGGCCGATGGCGTGGCGCGCGGCCTCCACCGCGACCACGAACAGGATAGGGATGACGGCGTGCATCCCCACACCCAACGGGTCCGGCCAGGCCGCCGCACCGTTGAACGCGATCGTCGCCGCCGTCAGCAGCCACGCCGTCTGACGCAGCAGCGGGAAAGGTATGCGGATCCACGTCAGGAGAAGATCCAGGGCCAGCAGGACACAGATACCCGCGTCGATGCCTATCGGGAAGACATACGAGAAGTTCCCGAAACCCTTCTTGATGGCCAACTCACGGACCGCCGCATACGAACCGGCGAAGCCGATGCCGGCGATGATCACGGCGCCGGAAACGACCACGCCGATGAGAATCCGGTGCATCCGAGTCAGCTGCAGTGGCGCGGCCACCCGTACTCCCCTCCCATTGCGTGCTGTTGCGCGCAACAGAGTGGCACATGTGTACGCCGAACGAGGTAACGGAACGGGAGGAGCCCGACCCAAGCAGGGGGCCGGACTCCCTCAAAAAGCGGTGCTGAGCTGCGAGTTGGCGTCCAGACGCGGCCCAGATGTGACAGTCAGCTCTTCTTCGACGCTGAGGAGGACGGAGACGCCGAAGCGGACTTCGAAGGAGACGGGGACGCCGACTTCGACGCCGACCTGGACGGCGAGGGCTTCGCCGTGCCCGCACCACCGCCCGTACCCCCGCCGCCGGCGCCGTTCGCCGCCGACACCGAGGCCACCGCCTCCTTGGCCGCCGCCTCCACGGCCTTCACCAGATCGTCCGCACTCGGGGTCTTCTCACCAGCCAGACCCGCACCGTTGTAGTCCAGCGTGATCACGACGTTCTCGACACGCGTCACCACCGTCTGCTGCCTGAAGGCGCCTTCCTTCTTCTTCAGGTCGTAGCGCACCAGCATCGCCTCGGCACCCGTCCCGGCAACCGGCTGCGACTTCAGGTTCTTCGCACCCTGAGCCCCCTGGGCGTCCTTCACCTGCTTCTCGAAGTACGCATGCGCCAACTGGTCGCCCTCACCGCGCGTCGCATCCGACTCGAAGCGCAGCAGCGACACATTGAGCCACCGGAACTGCGAGCCCTTCACGCCGTTGTTGTCCAGACTGCTCCACGAACAGCTCGCCCGCGTCGCCGTATCGCCGGACTTGCCCGCCTTGCCGGACTTGACACCCTTCGGCACGAGCGAACCCAGCGTCTTCTGCGACAACACCCCACACGAACCCGGCAACTTCTTGTACGCCGCCGCCTGCACCGTCGGCGCCGTACTCGCCGTCGCGGGTGCCGTCTCACCGGCGCTCGCGCCCTTGCTGCCCCCGTCACCGGAGCCGGAGTCCGAGGAGCAGCCGGCGGCGAACACCATCACGGGGACTGCGACCGCGCCCGCAAGCAGACGGCCTGGCCGCCCCACTCGCTTCACTCGCCGGCTGCGCTGGTCTCGCTCTGCTGGTCGCTGCATGGTTCCTTCACTCATGACGCTGTGGTTCCTGAGGTCGGCGGATCGGGTCCGAGGAGCCACCGTACGCGGTGAGGAAACTGTGTGCTTCCGCTTCTTCAGCATTACGAAGGGGCGCCCGAGGCACCCGAACGACCCCTAACCACCCAGCGTGTCCGCCAGCTGTGCCGCCAGTTTCTGGGCCCTGTCCTGCATTTCCTTGCTGTCCGGCACGACACCGACAGCAGCCGGCTGCTCCTCGTACTCGATGGTCACAATGACGTTGGACGTGCGGAACACCACAGTCACCGTGCGCTGCCGAGCCGTCGAACCCGAGCCACTCACAACGTCGTCCAGGAACGCCTCGTCACCAAGATCGTCGAGAGTACGGGGCTGGAGATTGGCCGGGGTCGCGGACGACGAGGCGGACTCGGAGCCGGAGCCGGAGTCCGAAGGTGAGACCGAGGCCGAAGAACCGGCAGCGGCGGCACTGGGACTCGAACTGGCACTGGCACTGGCGCTCGTACTGGGACTGGAAGCGGAACTGGAACCGCTGTCGGAACTCGTCGGCTCGGGCAGATCGGCCGCCGTCTCCTTCCCCGCGAACAACTCCTGCGCCTGGGTGTCGTCGCTCACCGAGTTGTCATAGGAGACGACACGCTCGAAATCCACCAGCAACCGGTCGGTCGCTGTCGTCGAGTCCACCTTCCAGCGGCAACCGGCCTTGCGGTCGTTGTCATACGCAAGAGTGGCGTCGCCCGCGTACGCCCTTTCCTGCTGGTCCGCGTCCGCGATCTGCTCGATACCGGGCAGCAGCGAGTCCAGCGTGTCATGGCTCACCGCACTGCACGGCCCCGGCAGCGTGCGGTACTTCCCCGGCTGCGCCACGACACTCGCCGTACCGGCATCACCGGGGTTCGCGTCATCCGTCGCACCACCACTGCCCGAACCGCTTGTGCAGCCTGCCAGCAGCGCCACGAGGAGCGCGGCGACGCCGGATACGTACGCCTTCCGCTGCACGGTCAGGCTCCTCTCGACGGTGGCTCTGTGGCCGTTGCTCCAGTGTCCCCGCTGGTTAATCGCTTGCCGCGCGGGGGCTTCCCCTGGAGACAATGTGTATCGCACGCACTGCCGTGGACGCCGGTCCGTTGTCCTTTTTCATCGACCTTGGCGCCGGTTTTGCGATCTAAGACTTCTGTCATGTTTTCGGGGGAATGAGGACGATATGTCGTACGTAGAGATGCCGGGCGCGAAGGTCCCGATCCGCATGTGGACGGACCCGGCGACGGTCGAGGACGTGGCCCTGCAGCAGCTCCGCAACGTCGCGACACTGCCGTGGATCAAGGGGCTGGCCGTGATGCCGGATGTGCATTACGGGAAGGGGGCGACGGTCGGGTCCGTCATTGCCATGCAGGGGGCTGTTTGTCCTGCGGCGGTGGGGGTGGATATCGGGTGCGGGATGTCTGCCGTCAAGACGTCGCTGACCGCTAACGATCTGCCGGGGGATCTGTCGCGGCTTCGGTCGAAGATCGAGCAGGCCATTCCGGTGGGGCGGGGGATGCATGACAGTCCTGTGGAGCCGGGGCGGCTGCATGGGTTCGCCACCGGGGGGTGGGAGGACTTCTGGGGGCGGTTCGACGGGGTCGCCGAAGTGGTCAAATTCCGTCACGATCGTGCCGAAAAGCAGATGGGAACGCTCGGATCCGGAAACCACTTTGCAGAAGTTTGCATAAGTGATCAGGGTTCGGTCTGGCTCATGCTCCACTCTGGCTCGCGGAACATCGGCAAGGAACTGGCCGAGCATCACATCGGCGTGGCTCAGAAGCTCCCGCACAATCAGGGGCTGATCGACCGGGACCTGGCGGTCTTCGTCGCGGACACCCCGCAGATGGCGGCGTACCAGAACGATCTCTACTGGGCTCAGGAGTACGCGAAGTACAACCGGTCGATCATGATGGCCCTCTTCAAGGACGTGATCCTCAGGGAGTTCAAGAAGGCACGAGTGACCTTCGAGCCTGAGGTGAGCTGCCACCACAACTATGTGAGCCGCGAGCGCTACGAGGGCATGGACCTGCTCGTCACGCGCAAGGGGGCGATCAGTGCGAGGACTGGGGAGTACGGCATCATCCCGGGCTCGATGGGCACCGGTTCGTACATCGTGAAGGGCCTCGGCAACGAGAAGGCCTTCAACTCGGCGTCGCACGGCGCGGGTCGGCGTATGAGCCGCAACGCGGCCAAGCGGCGCTTCTCGACGAAGGACCTGGAGGAGCAGACGAGGGGCGTGGAGTGCCGTAAGGACTCCGGCGTCGTGGACGAGATTCCGGGTGCCTACAAGCCGATCGAGCAGGTCATCGATCAGCAGCGGGACCTGGTCGAGGTCGTGGCGAAGTTGAAGCAGGTCGTTTGCGTGAAGGGCTGATGCAAGAGGCCCCCGGTTGAAACCGGGGGCCTTCTTCAGTTGGGCAGTGGTACAAGCCCATCGAGCAACTTGTTCAAGCGAGCTCGGCAGGCATTCTGCGAGTGACCCAGCTTGGCGCAGGCGTCGTCGATAGTCGCTGCGGAGAGCAGCAACCTGTCCTTTTCGGAAGTCCATTGGATGCGTTCTGGCCCCGGCTTTCGACCGGTCGGGCGGATCCAGGACGTGATGGAGCTGGCAGTCGTGCGCTTGCGTTCCAGGGACAGGCAACCGGGGTAGTACAGGTCGGCCGCCAGGCGCTGGGCTGCTCCCCTCGCATAGAAGAGGTTGTAGATACTGTCCCGGGCGTTGGGCTTGATGATGCGCTCGGCTCCCGTCACATCCCTGGCGTAGTCGCGCAGGTAAGACGCGATGGCAGTACTGGCCGTGGTGAGGGAGATGAACGGGACCCCCTTGCCCGTGAAGCCGACCGAGCCGTCTGCGTCGATGAGACCTCGCAGGTAGTCGCCAGTCGAGACCTCGACGTGAGGGGGAGCGATCGTTTTCGACTTGCGGCCGTAGGGCAGGCCGAGTTCGTTGACGATGGTCCTGGCCTCCAGAGAACAGAGGCTCCAGATCGCTGAGTGAGCGGTCTCGGCGAAGTTCGTGGACCGGGTCCGCTCGGTGACGCTGCTGTAGTACGGCGTCAGCTTCTGGAACTTGCGTAGGAGATCGATATCCCGGGCGTTGATCTCGACGCTCAACCGGCCTTTCCTGCCGGGCCCTTGCTTGAGGTGCCCGTCCGCCTGCAAGAAGCCGAACATGTACGCGTACTCGGGCACCCTCAGGTCCATGAACCGGTGGGCGCTAGGCTCGCAGTCAGCCATGAGGAAGCTATTCCTTCCTTGCTGGTCAGGCCCTCGGCTGGGCGGCATCCCGGTCGAGGGCCGTCATTTTGATGTTGTACTGCGAGCCTAGATCGCCAGTTCGCCGGCCGTTCGGGTGATCGACGAGGTTCACTCCTGTGAGTTAAGCGAGCCGTTTCTCCAGCAACGTCACCGCATACGGACTCCCCAACCCGCCGTCCTTCGCCCGCTGTTCGCCCACGACCCTGTAGCCCGCCGACTCGTAGTACGTGCGCAGCCTCGGGTTGGACGCCAGGCAGTCCAGACGGGCGTACGGGCGGCCCGTGGCCGCGATGCGGGACTCCGCCTCCGTCAGCATGCTGCGGCCTGTCCCCGGTGGCGCCGTGTGCGGGGTCGTCATCAGGCGGTGGATGTAGCCCGCGTCGGCTGGGCGGGGGCCCCAGGCGGCCTCGTCCTCCCAGCAGAGTTCCCAGGCGCCGGCCAGGTGGGGGCCTGAGTGGGCCAGCCAGACCTCGCCCTCCTGCATGCGTGTGCGGAAGTGGGTCTCGTCCTTCTCGCCCGGCTTCCACTGGTCGATTCCCCGGGCCAGTTGCCAGAGGGCGGCGGAGTCGCGGAGGCGGACGAGGGTGCGGGCGTCGGGCCGGGTCGCCTTGCGGAAGGTGAGGGTGGGCCAGTCGGTGGGCCGGGGTTCCAGGAGGGCCGTGCGGAGGGTTGTCGCCAACGCCTCTGCGTCCAGGGACAGTTCCCGCGTGATGTAGTCCTCCAGCGAGCCGTAGCGCTGCTTCATGGAGGCCAGGAAGGTGCGCATCACCTGCTGTGGGGCCCGGCCGAAGCCCGGCCAGGTCGGTTCGCGGCCGTCGTTTCGCGACTTCCAGCTCGCCAGGATTCCGGGTGTGGCCAGTTCCGTGAGGCTGTAGTCCTCGATGACGGTCTCTTCCGGGATGCCCAGCAACGTCAGGATCAGCGCCGCCAGTTGGCCCGTACGGTCCTTGCCCGAGGCGCAGTGGAAGACGACCGGTTCTGCCGACTCCGCTGCCTCCGCCACCAGTTCCAGGGCTCGGCGGATCTCCTTCACCCCGTCCTCCGCCACCTCCATGTAGCGCTCCGCCAGGTACGGGCCGGGGTCGACGCCCGGGGCCTGGGCCGCCTGGTCGTAGGGGCGGTGCTCGATGCTGAGGTTGTGGTACGCGAAGGAGGGGTGGGAGGGGACGCGCCCGCGCGCCTCCGCCTCCCAGGGGTGGCGCAGGTCGATGACCGTGCGGATGCCCAGGGAGAGGAAGCGGTCCCAGTCCTGTGTGCCCTCGGTCAGCTTGCCCGGGGAGTCCGCGCGGTACAGGCGGCCGGGGCGGATGCGCAGGCCGTCCGGTGTCGTATAGCCGCCCAGGTCGCGGAAGTTGTGCAGCGCGTCGAAAGCTAAGTGTCGGTCCACAGGCTGTGACCCTATGCCTACTTGGCGTGCAGCACCGCGTAGATCATCACGAAGGCCACGATGTGGATGCCGAAGAGGAAGTATGCGAGGTAGTACCAGACATAGCGCTCGCGCTTCTTCTCGAGTGCGAGGCGCTGTTTCTCTGCGTCGTTCGCCTCCGCGGCAGGCTCCGGTTCCGCCATCACAGCTCCCTGTGGACCTTCGTGTTGGAGGCCTGCGCGCGCGGGCGGAGGACCAGGAGGTCGACGTTGACGTGGTGGGGGCGGGTGACCGCCCAGGTGATGGTGTCCGCGACGTCGTCGGCCGTGAGGGGTTCGGCGACGCCTTCGTAGACCTTCGAGGCCTTCTCCTGGTCGCCGCCGAAGCGGGTGAGGGCGAACTCGTCGGTCTTGACCATGCCGGGGGCGATCTCGATGACGCGGACCGGCTGGCCGACGATCTCCAGGCGGAGGGTCTCGGCGAGGACGTGGGCGCCGTGCTTGGCGGCGACGTAGCCCGCGCCGCCCTCGTAGGTGCTGAGGCCGGCGGTGGAGGAGAGCACGACGACCGTGCCGTCGCCGCTTGCGACCAGCTTGGGGAGCAGGGCCTGGGTGACGTTGAGGGTGCCGAGGACGTTGGTCTCGTACATGGTGCGCCAGTCGGCGGGGTCGCCGGTGGCGACGGGGTCGGCGCCGAGTGCGCCGCCCGCGTTGTTGACCAGGACGCCGATGGTCTTGAAGGCTGTCGCGAACTCGTCGACCGCGGCGCGGTCCGTGACGTCCAGCTGGTACGCCGTGGCCTGGTGGCCGGCCGCGTTGATCTCCTCGGCCAGTGCCTCGATGCGGTCCTTGCGGCGGGCGGTGAGGACGACCCGGTAGCCGGCTGCGGCGAGCTGCCGGGCGGTGGCGGCGCCGATTCCGCTGCTCGCACCCGTCACGACGGCGATGCGGGAGGCGGCGGACGGTGCGGGTGCCATGCGGTGCTCCTGGTGTTGGGTCGGCGGTCGGGTCCGTCCAGCGTAAGTGAGGCTCAGCCGCCGTTCCGCGGCGCCCACATGATGAGAGCCATCCCGGCCAGGCACACCAGGGCGCCCGTCACGTCCCAGCGGTCGGGGCGGTAGCCGTCGGCGACCATGCCCCACAGGATCGAGCCGGCCACGAAGATGCCGCCGTACGCGGCGAGGATGCGGCCGAAGTGGGCGTCGGGCTGGAGGGTGGCGACGAAGCCGTAGGCGCCGAGGGCGAGGATGCCGCCGGTGATCCAGAGCCAGCCGCGGTGTTCCCGCACGCCCTGCCAGATCAGCCAGGCGCCGCCGATCTCGAAGAGGGCGGCGACGACGAAGAGGGCGGCGGAGCGGGCGACGAGCATGCCTGCAGCTTGGCATGCCGACTTTCACCGGCAGGTGTCCTGTCACCTGTTGGACGGCGCCTGCCCTGTGCTCCGCGTGGGATACATCCGTACGACTGCGTGGAGTGAGGAGTGGCGGTATGCGGAGGATGCGGGTTCCTGTGGTCGGGGCTGCTGCCCTGGGGGTGGTGCTGGTGGCGGCTCTGCCCGTCGGTGCCGTCGGTGCTCCGGAGGCCGATCTGGCGTACCACGGTGTCGTGTCCATGGTCGGCGGCCGGGTGGATCTGCGGCTCACGCCGCGCAACTACGGGCCGTCCGCGGTGCCGGATGCGACGGTGCGGCTGCGCTGGTCGGTGGCGCCGGTGAACAAGCAGGCGCTGCCGGCCGGGTGTGTGCGGTCGGGGGAGCGGGTGATGCTGTGCCGGGTGGGGGCGCTGGCCGCGAAGGCGGTGGCCCGGCCGATCCGGTTGCGGCTGCGGCTGCGGGGGACGCCGTCCGAGGTGCGGGTGGAGATCGACACGGCGTGGAACGGGGGCACGGTCGACCGGCACCGGCACAACGACCGGGAGCGGGTGCTCGTGCTCGCCACCGGGGACGAGTACTCCTTCTAGGGAGGTTGCGTCGTACGATCTCTGCACGGCGCAGACGAAGTGGGGCGAAGAGGAGCGGGGCATGGCCGGGAACGTGCGGGAGCGGCTGCTCGACGAGCTGGCCGGTGTCTCGCGTCGCTACATGGCTTCGTACGCCCTGTTCAACCAGGCCGTGGCCGACCATCTGGGGCTGCATCCCACCGATCTGCAGTGTCTGAATCTGCTGACGCTGGAGGGCGGTCCGGTGACCAGCGGCCGGATCGCCGAGATGACGGGGCTGACGACCGGTTCGGCGACGCGGCTGGTGGACCGCCTGGAGAAGGCGGGCTACGTCGTACGGGAGCGGGACGCGGAGGACCGGCGGCGGGTGCTGGTGGCGACGGTGCCGGAGCGGATCGCGGAGTTCGGGCGGATGTGGGACCGGCTGGGCGGTGGCTGGTCCGCCCTCTTCGCGGAGCTGGACGACGCCGAGCTCGCCGTGGTCATCGGGCACATGCGGCGCACGGTGGAGTTCAGCGCGCAGCAGGTGGCGCGGTTGCGCGCGGGCGAGGTGTGAGCGGTCAGGCGTTCTCGGTGTCGTAGCGTTCGCGTGCCTCGTGGACCTCGTCGAAGTGGGTCTCGGCCCAGGTCTTCACCGCGGTCATCAACTGGGCGAGGCTGCCGCCGAGTTCGGTGAGTTCGTAGTCGACGCGGACCGGTACGGACGGGGTGACCGTGCGGGTGAGGATGCCGTCGCGTTCCAGTGAACGCAGCGTCTGCGTCAGCATCTTGGGGCTGACGCCCGCGATCTTGCGGCTGAGGTCGCTGTAGCGCATGGGTCCGGAGGTGAGGGCCGCGAGGACGAGGCTGACCCATTTGTCGCTGAGGCGGTCGAGGAGCTGGTTGGTGGGGCAGGCGCGGAGGAACGCGTCGTACTCCACGCGGGCCTGTTCGCGCTTCTGGGCCGCGGTCATGGTCGCCATGGCTCTCCTTCCGGTGAGGTAGGCACCTCCAGGTAACTACTTCCTCCTGGATAGTAACTCTTCCTAGGGTTGTTGCCCGCAGAGCGAAACCATTCGAAGAGGCTCATCGAGTCTCATTACGGGAGAAATGACGATGCGTGCTGCAGTGGTGAGGACGTTCGGCGGGCCCGAGGCTGTGGAGGTCGTGGACGTGGAGGTGCCGGAGCCGGCGGCCGGGCAGGTGCGGATCAGGGTCGCGGCGGCCGCGCTGAACCCGGTGGACGCGGGGGTGCGGGCCGGTGCCTTCGGGGGCGCGGGCAAGCAGATCGGGTTCGGCTGGGACGTCGCCGGGACCGTGGACGCGACGGGAGTGGCCACCGCGTGGAGCGTCGGCGACGAGGTGGTCGCGCTGGACTACGGCATGGTGCAGCCGCTGGGCACGCACGCCGAGTACGTCGTCGTCGACACGAACGCGGTCGCCAAGGCGCCGGCCACGGTGGACGCCGTGCACGCGGCGACCCTGCCGCTGAACGCCCTGACCGCCGTACAGGCCCTGGATCTGCTGGAGTTGGCGCCGGGGCAGTCGCTGCTGGTGACGGGGGCGGCGGGTGCGGTCGGCGGGTTCGCCGTGCAGCTCGCCGCGCATCGGGGGGTGACCGTGACCGCGCTGGCCAGGGAGGACGACGAGGAGCTCGTACGGTCCCTGGGGGCCGCGCACTTCACCTCCGCAGCCGTCGGGGCGGGGAGCGTCGACGCCGTGCTGGACGCGGCGATCCTCGGTGAGGCGGCCGTGGAGTGGGTGCGGGACGGGGGCGCGTACGTCGGCGTCATCCCGCAGGCGGCCCCGGCGTCGGTGCGCGGTGTGCGGACCGGTGCGGTGGAGGTGAGCGCCGACGGGGCGCGGCTGGCCGAGCTCGTGGGGCTGGTGGACGAGGGGGTGCTGACGTTGCGGGTGGCCGAGACGTACGCCCTGGAGGACGCGGCGAAGGCGCACGCCCGCCTGGCGGAGGGCGGGGTGCGCGGCCGGTTGGTTCTCGTCCCGTAGGGCCTAGTGGTCCCCTTGGGGGGCCTTGCGCGGCAGCAGCCGTACGAGGGGCAGGCACAGGGTGACGGCCGCGGCGACCACGGCGAGGCTTGCGAGCAGGGCGTGGGTCTCGCCGCCGCCGACCGCCTTGAAGTACACGGTCGTCACGGCTGCCGCGCCGATCGCGTTGGCGAGCTGCTGCACCGCGTTGAGGGAGCCGCTCGCGCTGCCGGCCTCGTCGGGGGCGATGTCGCCGATGGTGACGTCGTAGACCGTGCCGAAGCAGGTGCCCATGCCGAGGCCGGTCAGCAGGAGGGGCGGGACGAGGGTCCAGCCGGACCCGTGGGGGAGGAGGGCGAGGCAGCCGCAGCCGCCGAGGATCATCAGCAGCCCGGCGACGACGAGCCGTCGGCCGTAGGTGTGGATCAGCCGGTAGCAGGCGATGGACGCGACGACGATGCCCGCGGAGAGCGGGATCAGGCCGAGTGCGGTGCCGGCGGGGGAGCGGCCGAGGCCTCGCTGGAGGTGGAGGGAGACGACGTAGAGGAGGCCGGCGACCGCGGCGAAGGCGAGGACGCCGAGGACCAGGCCCGAGGTGAAGCCGCGGTTGCGGAGCAGGGTCGGGCGGATCAGGGGTTCGGCGGCGGTGCGCTGGCGGTGGCAGAAGGCGGCGAACAGCGCGAGACCGAGCAGCAGCAGGGCGAGCGGGCGGGTCGTCCAGCCGGACGCCGAGCCGTCGATGAGGCCGCCGAGCAGGCCGAGCATCGCGCCGCCGAGCAGGGCCGCACCCGGGATGTCCACGCGGACGGACGGGTCGCCGGTGTCGCGGGGGAGCAGCCGGACGGCGGCGAGCAGGGCGGCGCCGCCGAGGAGCAGGTTGATCAGGAACATGGGGCGCCAGCCGAGGCCGGCGAGGTCGGCGTCGACGAGGAAGCCGGCGAGGATCGGGCCGCCGACCGCGGACAGGCCCATGACGGGCCCGAAGAGGCTGAAGGCCTTGCCGATCTCCTCGCGTGGCCAGGTCGCGCCGAGGATGCCGAAGCCCTGCGGGATGACGAGCGCCCCGAAGGCGCCCTGGACGAGCCGGGAGAGGACCAGTGCGGTCGGGTTCGGGGCGAGTCCGCAGGCCAGCGAGGCGGCGACGAACCCGGCGAGTCCGGTCAGGAACAGCCGTCTGCGCCCGTACTTGTCGCCGAGCCGTCCGCCGGGCACCAGCAGCACGCCGAGTGCGAGGGCGTAGGAGGCGCCGAGCCACTGGACGAGGCTCGCGCCGCCGCCGAGGTCCCGGGTGATGGTGGGCGCGGCGATGTTGGTGATCGTCGCGTCGAGGAGGTCGAGGACGTCGGCGGCGAGCACGACGGCGAGGACGGCCCAGCGGGCACGGGTGGAGAGCGGAGGACTTTCCGCTGCGTTAAGAAGAGTCTGTGTCACGCAGATAAATATGCGGAGTGCGCCGCCGGGCGTCAAGGGGATTTCGCTAGCCGGCGGTTCTGGCGGCGTAGGCGGTGGGCGGCACCCCGACCGTCGCCGTGAAGTCCCGCACCAGATGGGCCTGGTCGGCATAGCCGAGGTCGCCCGCCAGGGCAGCCCAGTCCACCTCGCGGTCCGTCTCCGCGTGCTCCAGGGCCTCATGGATGCGGTAGCGCAGGATGACCCACTTGGGGCCCGCGCCGACATACCCGGCGAACAGCCGCTGCAGCAGCCGTACGGACATCCCCTCGGCGCGGGCGAAGTCGGCGACTCGGCGGATCGTGCGGTCGGTGCGGATGCGCTCGACCAGGGTCCTCGCGAGGTCGGCCTGCGGGTCGGGGCGAGGGGAGAGGGAGAGCAGGAAGGTGTCGAGGGCGGCGATCCGGGCGCTCTCGTCGGCCGGGGTGAGGACGGCCGCGGGATCCGCTGTCGGGAAGGCCTCGGGGAAACGGACCCGCCGGCCCGTCCACTCGCTCACCGGCTGCCCGGGTGCGAAGGGGCGGAAGCCGCCGGGCCGGAACTTGATGCCGCACACCCGGCCGCGCCCCTCCAGCTTCTGCGCGAACAGCCCCTGCTGGACGCCGGCGACCTCGACGAACGGTTCCTGGTCCGCGAACTGCTGGAAGACGATGTGGACCGCGGGGTGCGGGACCACGTGCGAGACGTACGGCTCGTCCAGGTCCCAGTCGATCAGCCAGTAGTGCTCGACATGGCGGCGCAGCGGCTCGGCGGGGTCCGGGCGGCGGAAGTCCACGCGGGCGAGGAAGTCCGCGGCGCCGACGATGCCTCGGGTGTCACGGCGTGGGGCGGCCATGTCGGGATCGTAGGACGGGGCACTGACAATCGCCGGAATAAGGGGGCCGGGGGGACTGTTGAGCGGCTATAGTTGAACGGTCAACAACTTGGAGGTTGAGCGACCATGCAGTTCGGGATCTTCAGCGTCGGCGACGTCACGCCGGACCCGACCACCGGGCGTACGCCGACCGAGCGCGAGCGCATCAAGGCCATGGTCGCCATCGCGCTGAAGGCCGAGGAGGTCGGCCTGGACGTCTTCGCGACCGGTGAGCACCACAACCCGCCGTTCGTGCCATCGTCACCGACCACGATGCTCGGCTACGTCGCCGCGCGGACCGAGAAGCTGATCCTCTCCACCTCCACCACCCTCATCACCACCAACGACCCGGTGAAGATCGCCGAGGACTTCGCGATGCTCCAGCACCTGGCCGACGGCCGGGTGGACCTGATGATGGGCCGCGGCAACACCGGACCGGTCTATCCCTGGTTCGGCCAGGACATCCGCGAGGGCATCAATCTCGCCATCGAGAACTACGCCCTGCTGCGCCGGCTGTGGCGCGAGGACGTCGTGAACTGGGAGGGCAAGTTCCGCACCCCGCTGCAGGGCTTCACCTCCACCCCGCGGCCTCTGGACGGCGTCCCGCCGTTCGTCTGGCACGGCTCGATCCGCTCGCCGGAGATCGCCGAACAGGCCGCGTTCTACGGCGACGGCTTCTTCCACAACAACATCTTCTGGCCGGCCGACCACACCAAGCGGATGGTCGAGCTGTACCGGTCCCGGTACGCGCACTACGGGCACGGCACCCCCGAGCAGGCGATCGTCGGCCTGGGCGGCCAGGTGTTCATGCGGCACAACTCGCAGGACGCGGTGCGGGAGTTCCGGCCGTACTTCGACAACGCGCCGGTCTACGGCCACGGGCCCTCCCTGGAGGACTTCACCGACCAGACCCCGCTCACCGTCGGCTCCCCGCAGCAGGTGATCGAGAAGACGCTGTCCTTCCGCGAGTACGCCGGTGACTACCAGCGCCAGCTGTTCCTGGTGGACCACGCGGGGCTGCCGCTGAAGACCGTGCTGGAGCAGATCGACATGCTGGGCGAGGAGGTCGTGCCGGTGCTGCGCAAGGAGTTCGCGGCCGGGCGCCCGGCGAACGTGCCCGAGGCGCCGACGCACGCGTCGCTGAAGGCCGCCGCGGAGAAGGAGGAGGCCGCCGTATGAAGCTGGTCGTCGTCTCGGCGGGGCTGAGCGTCCCGTCGTCCACCCGGCTGCTGGGCGACCGGCTGGCCGCCGCGGTGGGTCGGCAGGCCACGGTCGACATCGAGGTCGTCGAGCTGCGCGACCTCGCGGTGGAGATCGCGCACAACTTCACCAACGGGTTCCCCGGGCGGAAGCTCTCCGCCGCGCAGGAAGCGGTCACCGGGGCCGACGGTCTCGTCGTCGTCACCCCTGTCTTCTCGGCGTCGTACAGCGGGCTGTTCAAGTCCTTCTTCGACGTCCTCGACAAAGACGCGCTGGCGGGAAAGCCGGTGCTGATCGCGGCGACCGGCGGCACGGCCCGGCACTCCCTGGTGCTGGACCACGCGCTGCGTCCGCTCTTCGCCCATCTGCGCGCGGTGGTCGTCCCGACCGGGGTGTACGCCGCGTCGGAGGACTGGGGCGCGGAGGGACTGGACGGGCGGATCGAACGGGCGGCCGGGGAACTGGCGGGTCTGATGAGCGGCCTGTCGGCGGCGGGCCCGGCCCGGACCGATGGCTTCGAGGTGGTGCCGTTCGCGGAGCAGCTGGCGGCACTGTCCGGCCCTTCCGTGAGAGGACGGTAGGAGGGACCGCCGGGTTGCCCGTGTGACGGTGAGAGGCCGGTAAAAAGGCAGATCGTACGGCCTCCGTCCTCGGCTGAACCGCGGGCCGCCTTGGCAGTATGGGTACGTGCCCCAAACTGTGCTGCTCGCCGAAGACGACCGCGCCATCCGTCACGCCCTGGAGCGGGCCCTGAGCCTGGAGGGCTACCAGGTGACCGCGGTCGCCGACGGCGTCGAGGCGCTGGCGCAGGCCCACAAGACCCCGCCGGACGTGCTCCTGCTCGACGTGATGATGCCCGGCATCGACGGGCTGCAGGTCTGCCGGGTGCTGCGCGCCGAGGGCGACCGCACGCCGATCCTCATGCTCACCGCGCTCGTCGAGACCGCCGACCGCATCGCCGGCCTGGACGCGGGCGCGGACGACTACGTGGTCAAGCCGTTCGACGTCGAGGAGGTCTTCGCCCGGCTGCGTGCGCTGCTGCGCCGGACCAGCACGGACCCCGCGGCCCCGGCCGACGTCCCGAAGGAGCTGCCCGCGGCCTCCGACCGGCAGATCGAGGCCGCCGGACTGCGCATGGACGTACAGGCGCGGCGGGCCTGGCGCGGCGAGCGGGAGCTGGAGCTGACGCGGACCGAGTTCGAGCTGCTGGAGCTGCTCGTGCGCAATGCCGGGATCGTCCTCGACCACTCCACCATCTACGACCGCATCTGGGGCTACGACTTCGGGCCCGGTTCCAAGAACCTCGCCGTGTACGTCGGCTATCTGCGCCGCAAGCTCGACGAGCCGGGCGCACCGGCGCTGATCCACACGGTGCGCGGTGTGGGTTACGTGCTGCGGGAAGACTAGTGGGGAGAATCAGGCGGCTGCTGGCGAGAAGGCGGCCCGGGCTGGTCTCCCTGCGCACCACGTTCGCGGTGTCGTTCGCCGCGGTCACCGCTGCCGTCACGGTGCTCGTCGGTGTGCTGTCGTACAGTGCCGCGGCCCGGCTGGTGCGGGTGGACCAGGAGTCCGTGTTCGACCAGGTCGTGCAGGACCTGCGGGACGAGGTGCGGCAGCACCGGATGACGACGGACGACTTCTCCTCCTCGGCGCCGGGCCATGACATCGTGCGGCCCGCCCGTACGGACGTGCAGGTACTGGGGCCGGACGGCAAGGTCGACGACCCGGGCAGCCCCGGGCTGCCGGTGGTCGCCGCCGACCGGTCGGTCGCGGCTTCCCGGACGGCCGGGAAGCTGGTCGTGCACAAGGACGTCGACGTCGACACGGACGTCTACCGCGTCGCGACCGTCTCGCTCGGCGCCGGGCGGGGCGCGGTGCAGGTCGCGCAGGAGTTCAGCGACACCGAGGACCTGCTGCGGGCGCTGCAGCAGCGCACGCTGATCCTGATGTGCGCGGTGGTGATCGCGGCGGGTCTGTTCGGCTGGTGGCTGGCGCGGCGCATCACCCGCCGTCTGATCCTGCTGACCTCGGCCGCGGAGGATGTCGCGCGCACCCGGCGGCTCGGCATCGAGGTGCCCGTCACCGGCTACGACGAGGTGGGCCGCCTCGGCCGCGCCTTCGACCGCATGCTGGGCCGCCTCGCCCAGTCGGAGGAGGACCAGCGGCGCCTGGTCCAGGACGCGGGCCACGAACTGCGGACGCCGCTCACCTCGCTGCGTACGAACATCTCCCTGCTGCGCCGGATCGACGAACTGCCTCCGGCCACCCGCGACGAGCTGGTCGCGGACCTGAGCCAGGAGGCGCGCGAACTGACCGACCTGGTCAACGAGCTGGTGGACCTGGCGGCCGGGCAGTCCGACACCGAGCCGCCGCAGCGGGTCGACCTCGCGGACATCGCGGAGGACGTGGCCGGGCTCGCGCGACGGCGCAGCGGGCGGCAGGTCATGGTCCGGGCGAGCGGCGACACGACGACCGACGGGCGTCCCGGGATGCTGCAGCGCGCGATCTCCAACCTCGTCGAGAACGCCGCCAAGTTCGACCGCGACGGCACCGGGCCCATCGAGATCGCCGTCTCCGGGCCCGCCCGGACGGGCACGGTCCGCGTGGAGATCCTCGACCGCGGCCCCGGCGTCGCCGACGGCGACCTGATCCGTATCTTCGACCGCTTCTACCGCGCGGCCGACGCCCGCTCCCTGCCCGGTTCCGGGCTCGGCCTGTCGATCGTGCGGGAGGTCGCCATGGCTCACGGCGGGGCGCCGTTCGCGGCTCAGCGGGAAGGGGGCGGGGCGGTGATCGGGTTCACCGTGGGCGGGGTGCCGGGGAGCGGGACGGGCACCGGGGGCTGAGCCCGCGGTGCCTGGTGCTCCGCGGGCCGGTCCGCCGAGGAGCTCGCCGCTGACGGCCCACAGACGAGCGGCATGGTGACCCCTCGTCAGGGATGAGCTGCACGTGATGGGTTGATCGGCCGC
Source organism: Streptomyces sp. NPDC001157 (assembly GCF_053598255.1). Lineage (NCBI taxonomy): Bacteria > Bacillati > Actinomycetota > Actinomycetes > Kitasatosporales > Streptomycetaceae > Streptomyces > Streptomyces sp. NPDC001157. The sequence goes on along the minus strand of NZ_JBSFJW010000046.1, from coordinate 3,818 downwards.
CGTGTCAGGCGTCGACCTGCTCGAAGATGTGCGGGTACGACACGATGTCGTCGGGGAAGTCGGCGGCCATGCGCTGGAACTCCGGGCTGCCGAGCGCGGTGGCGAGGGCCTCGGTCGATTCCCAGACCGCCACGTTCATGAGTAGCCGACTGCCCGCCGTCCCCTGGTGCATCTGCAAGGAGACGAATCCCGGCTGCGCCTTCATGAACTCGGCCTGTCGTCGGAAGAGGGCCAGGAACGCCTCGGACCTGTCCTTCGGTACGACGAAGGTGTTGGCCAGGACGACGGGCCCTGTCTTCTCCTGGAGCTGCGCGAACATCGGCATGTGCGGGTCGAGACTCTGGAGCGTGGCCATTTCGGTAGGTCCTCTCGCCATCGGTTGTCCGCTCAGGGGCGCCGCGATCCAGCCGACACTTGTGCCCATGCTGATGGTCAACAAGTGTTGGCAACGGCTGTTGGCAAACGTAAGGGCGTGACCCTGGACTGTCAACAGCCGTTGGCCTACATTCGTAGGCATGACCGGCACCACGGATAACCAGCAGGCCGTACGGCGTTCCGACGCAACCCGCGCCGCGATCCTCACCGCGGCCCGCGAGCGGTTCGCGTCGGAGGGCTACGAGAAGGCGACCATCCGGGCCATCGCGCGCGACGCGAAGATCGACCCGTCGATGGTGATGCGCTACTACGACAGCAAGGCGGGCCTGTTCGCAGCTGCCGTCGCGATCGACCCCGGGCTGCCCGACCTGCCCGTCGAACCGATCGAGGCGCTCGGCCGCACGCTGGTGAGCCACTTCCTCACCCTGTGGGAGGAGAACGGGGAGCTCACCGCACTGATGCGGGTCGGCGCCACCGACCCCGCCGCCGCGGAACGCATGCAGAGCGTGCTGCGCGAGCAGTTGATCCCGTTGGCCCGCCAGGTGGGCCCCGAACCGGAGCAGGCACAGACACGGGCGGCACTGTGCGCCTCGACCGTGCTGGGACTCGCGCTGACACGCTACGTCCTGCGGTTCCCGGCGAGCGTGGCGCTCAGCCGCGAGGAGATCGTGGACTGGCTCGGCCCCACAATCCAGCGGTATCTCACCGCACCCACACCCTGAGAAACGTGTGGCGCCTTGCGGAACTTGTTGCCGAGCAGCCCCCTGGTGGGGCACCCGCTTGTGACGCTCTGCCGCGAGCAGCGCAATCCAGTCAAAAGAGCGCCGTCAGGCCTGGCGGGCGTGGGACGCGAGGCGATCGGCGAGGGCGATGACGAGGTCGCGCAGTTCATCCGGGCGCTCGATGACGAACGGCCGGTCGAGTGAGGCGAGTACCGGAGGCAACCAGTCGAGCCGCTCCGCCCGCAGCTCGACGCGCAGCCAGCGCTCGGTCGCCGTGTCCTCGCCCGCCACGGGCGCGTACTCCTCCAGGCTCGCGACGCCGGCGGGAAGGCGGGCGCGGATCTGCTCGACCGTCCCGTGGATCCGCAAGGTCACCTCGTGCCGGTACGCGGCCGTGGCGAACGCTGACAACAGGCGCTGTGCCGGATCGGGTCCCGCGGGCGCTTCGAATGAGCCGGGCAGGGTCCGCGCGTCTGCGATGCGATCGAGCCGGAAGGTCCGGTCCTCGCCGATCCGGGCGTCCCGGCCGGTGACGTACCACCGACCCGCGTGGGCCACGACCCCGTACGCGTGCAGCGTGCGTTCACTGCGTTGTCCGTCACGATCGGTGTAGCGGATCGAGACCGGCCGGCGGTGGCGCACCGCATCCGCGATGGTGAGCAGGACCTCGGCGTCCGGGCTGTCGAAATCACCGGGCTGATCCGTGAAGGCGACGGCCTCCAGGAGGGTGTCGAGCCTGCGGGCGATGTGCCCCGGCAGCACTCGCCGGATCTTCGCCGACGCCGTCTCGCTCGCCGTGCGCACTGCCGTCGTCAACCCCGCCCGGCGTCCGGCGACCAGGCCGAGCAGCACGGCCAGCGCCTCGTCGTCGCTGAGCATGAGCGGAGGCAGGCGGTACCCCGGGGCGAGCCGGTACCCGCCGTAGCGGCCGCGTACCGATTCCACCGGCACGTCCAGGTCGACCAGTTGGTCCACGTACCGCCGCACGGTGCGCCCCTCGACGCCGAGCCGGTCGGCGAGTTCGGCCACCGTCCGGGTGCCGCCCGACTGCAGCAGCTCCAGGAGTGTCAGCACGCGGCCGGTGGGTCGAGGCATGTTCGCAGCCTAACGCCGATAGAGGACCGATTCTGTCCCCTATTTCTCCTAGCCTGCGATGCGAGCGACGTGCAGCGACGTCGACGATTCCAGCAGCAAGGAGATCCCCATGGACTTCGTCTCGATCCGCATCATCACCGGCGACGTGGCGCGCCTCGTCGAGTTCTACGAGCGAGCAACAGGGGCGCGGGCGACGTGGGCCACCGAGGACTTCGCCGAACTCAGGACCGCGGGCGCCACCCTCGCGATCGCCGGCACCCGCACCGTCCCGCTGTTCGCTCCGGGCTCCGCCCGCCCGGCGGACAACCACAGCGTGATCACCGAGTTCCTCGTCGACGACGTGGACCGCGTGCACCAGAACCTGATCGGCTTCGTCACCGACTTCGTCAACGGGCCCACCACGATGCCCTGGGGCAACCGGTCGCTGCTGTTCCGCGACCCCGACGGCAACCTCGTCAACTTCTTCACCCCCGTCACCCCGGCGGCCATCGAAAAGTTCGCACGCTGACGCCAGGCACAGCCGCTTGGACCACGGGTGGGCGGGTCGCGAACCCGCCGCTCCGAGCCGACGACGTGATCGCCGGTCGGCGCGCGGAGCCTGAAAAAAGATCTCCTGGTCGGGCAACCTTTCCGGGGGCTGTGACAACTGGGTGGTGTCCGGACAGGACGTCAGATCAGAAGCCACAGCTGAAAGAGAGCATGGACATGGTCCCTCGCCCATCCACGTCGCCGGAGGCGTCGGCCGGCGGCCGCGCCCGCCGTGGCCGCGCCCGTCGTGATCGCGCGTCGTTCCGCTCGGCCGTTCTGGGGCGGCGGCAGACTCACCGTGGCCGTCGGCTGTACCAGCGCCGGAGTTTCTGGGCGGCCGTCGGCCTGGCGGTCATGGGCGGCTCCGTGGTCGTGGTCAACACGGCCTCAGCGGGAAGCACGGCCTCAGCGGGAACCGTGAACACGAACGCCTGGTACGTGCTGGTCAATCGCAACAGCGGCGAGGTGCTGGACAGCGTCGCCTACGGCACGTCCGACGGTGGTTCGCTGGTGCAGTGGAGCCGTAACGGCGGGACCAATCAGCAGTGGAAGTTCATCGACGCGGGTGACGGGAACTACCGGCTGCAGAACCGGAACTCCGGCAAGGTGCTGGACGACTACGGCTGGTCGAAGACCGCCGGCTCCAAGCTGGTGCAGTGGCGCGATTTGAACGGCGCCAACCAGCAGTTCCGCATGAAGAAGTCGTCGGACGGCTACGTGCGTCTGATCAACCGCTTCAGCGGCATGGCCGTCGAGGTCCGGGGCGGCTCCAAGTCCGACGGGAGCCACATCGTCCAGAACCGCGACCGGGGCGGCGCCAACCAGCAGTGGAAGCTCGTCCCGGCAGGCAGCTTCGGCGGCACCGGGAACGCGGGGAACCCCGGCAGCACCCCCACCCCCACGCCCACGCCCGGCGGCAGCTCTCCGGCGAGCCAGGCTCCGAGCGGCTCGCACCCGTCGTCGACTCCGTCTCCCGTGACCGGTGGCGGCAGCTCGACGAAGCGTTTCATGGGCAGCAGCACGGTGCTCGTCGGCGGTTCGATGGACGACTCCTCGGCGGCCGCCGCGCCGTTCGACGTGCGGTACGCCTATGTGCAC
>NZ_JBSFJW010000045.1:0-65703 GCF_053598255.1 Streptomyces sp. NPDC001157 | reverse complement strand
CAGGCCGAAGCCGACCGCGCGGTGCCGGCGCAGCTGCTCGACCTCCTGGAAGGAGCCCGGGTCGAGGAGCAGCTCGATGCGCTCCCGGCCGGTCAGCTTGCCCTTGGCGTGCTGCGCCTCGGTCGCCTTCTCGCTCGGGCCGGCCAGTGCCTGCGCACGAATCTCGTGCAGCTCGGCCACTCGCCCGCGCGCGTCCGTCGGCTCACCCGGCGCCTCATCCAAAACGGTCATGTAGTGACCTTACGAAGCCCACCCAAGAAAGCGAGCCGTCGACTCCGTACAGTCTCCGGCCCGTTTTCCTGGTGCCACTGAACAGAACCCCGGCGGCATGCAGGCCTTCCGACTGCTCAGAGGGCTTCCCGCTTGTGGAGGTCGCACAAAGTCGTCAGCTGAGAGCCAGCTCACAGCGATGAGTCGCACATGACACGCCTGGGGTAATCCGGAGCGTCGTACGGCGGTCGGCGCGGAGGACTTCGACGGTGTCGTCGGCCCGCACCACCCCGCGTACCGGGTGGTTCCAGGTAATCTCGAACGGCTCGCCCGTTCGGGGTGGCTCGCTCACGCAGAGGGTAGCGGTGCGGGCGTGGTGGCGTACGAGGACGCTCGCGGCCGCGGAGGCGGTCAGCGGGCCCGCCGTGCCGGACCCCCAGAAGTTGGCGGCCGTCAGGCCGAGCGAGGGGACGCGGACGGCCTGGCAGGTGCTGTTGTTGGCGAGGAGCGACAGCCAGTACGGGTCCGCGGCGCGGGAGGCGACGGCTCGGCGGGAGGCGCCGGGCATGAGGACGTAGACGTATGCGGCGTCGGACGGGTCCGTGCCGTGGTCGAGCCAGAGGGTCTGCCAGCGGCGGGTGGCCCGCTGGGTGGTGCTGGTGGTGTTGATGTCGGACCAGGCGCCGGTGCGGTCCTCGCGGAGGGTGTGCAGCCCGCCGCCGGAGACGATCCAGCCGCCGTGGCCCTCCAGATGGGCCCAGCCCCTCCCCCGTACGAACTCCTGCGTCCCGCCCTCCCCCAGGTTGCGGTTGTCCACGACGGTCTCCACCGGGACGCCGTCGGAGCAGGTGATGCCCGCGCCGAGGCAGATCACGGCGTCCGGTACGCAGAACCACGACTTGCGGGCCTGCAACGTCGAGCCGAGGCCCTTGAGGTGCTGACCGACGGCCGCGTACTCGCCGTCCGTCGTGCCGCCGACCCAGCGCACGTCCGGCTTGGGCGCGCCCCACTCGCCGCCCGCCTTGTCGGGCAGCGGAAGGGTGGAGACGGTGGTGCCCGGGAGGCGGTACCAGTCGACGGTCGGCCAGAACCAGTCGGTGTACTGATCGGACCGGCCGCTGGGCCCCTTCGGCCACCAGTAGAGCATTCCGGCGCCCGTGTGCCAGCCGCGCGGGTTCTCGCCGTTGCCGCACTCGTAGTACGCGATGCGGTCGCTGCACATGGCGATGCTCGCCGTGAAGTCCGGGCCGCGGTGGACGGCGCGGTCCATGGCCGGGAAGAGGCGGTGGCCGACGGGTTCGGGGGCGGCCGGCACCGGTGCGCCGGCGACCGCGTGCAGCCGGGCCAGGTCGGCGACACCGAACTGAGGCGCCGTCAGGATCGGTGTCACGGTGTCCCGTTCGATCCAGCCCTTGACGTACGAGTGCCAGCGGTCCCGTTCGGCCGCGCTCGCCCCGCCGGCCAGCAGGGCGACCGCCGCGATGATGCCCTGTCCGTGGAAGTGGTCGCTGCGCATGACCTGGCGGTCGTCGCTCTTGAGGTAACCGCGGCTGATCGCACGGCCGTTGACGCCGTCCATCACCAACCCGTCGTGGATCAGGGGCGCATAGGCGTGCTCGACGCTGTCGAGAACGATCTGCCGGTTCGGGTCGGTCACCTCCCACGCGGATCCCGCGAGGAGCGTGAAGAGGCGGCCGAGGCCGTCGAGCATCACCTGTCCGTACGTCCCCGAGTACGCGACCCAGGTGTGCTGCACGAACGAGCCGTCCGCGTACAGCCCGTCCCCCTTCGTGACGTACGGGAAGACCGGGGAGAGACCGTCGCGGGCGAGAGCCAGCTTGGCGTCCGCGCGGCCCAGGATGCCGCGCAGGGCGACCGAGCGGCACAGGTCGACGCGGTTGGCGCCGGTGGAGGTGCCGGAGTAGTCCGTGAGCATCGTGTCGGGGATGAAGTGGTCGACGGCGGCGCAGGCCGCTTGCCGCCGGGCATCGGTGAGGTCGTCGTACAGGACCGCCGTGATGTCCATCAGCAGGCGGGGGCTGCCGATCTGCCATTCCCACCAGTTGCCGTAGCGGGTGGTGGAGGGGTTGTAGATCGTGGCGGAGAGGTGGTCGAGGCCGCGCAGGACGGCCGCGAGGAGGGCGGGGTCGCCGGTCGAGCCGGTGCCCTGCTGGACGTAGGCCTGGGTCATCGTCCACAGGCGGCCGTAGCTCTGGGTGATGCCGGAGGGCGGGTCGTAGGGGTAGCCGGGCCAGAGGGAGGTGGGGGTGGGATTCATGGTGGCCCGGGCGGCGCGGGCGAGTGCGCCGGTTTCTGCGAGCCGGGAGGCGTACGGCTCCGCGGTGGGGTCGTAGCCGGTGCCCAGGGCGAGGTCGAGCCAGCGGCGGCGGAGGGCGTCGTAGGGGTCGGGGGCGGCGGCGCGGGCGGGGGGTGTGGCCGTGGCCAGGAGTGCCGCCGCCAGTAAGACGGCTCTGCGGGTGGGTCTCATGGAGCCCCTGCGATGGGTGGTCATGTCATGGGCACTTACCACCTCAGCGTAACCACGCCAACACTTTGGGGATGACGTTGAAACCCGAAGGGAATAGGTCTACGGTCGTTCCCGTTGAGTAGTTCAACGTTCAACATACTCACTCAGGGAGCACAGTCATGGCGAACCCCGACCTGACCGCACTGACCGGCGACTACACGCTCGACACGGCCCACTCCACCATCGGCTTCACCGTCCGCCACGCCATGGTCACCAACGTCAAGGGCAAGTTCCTCGACTTCAGCGGGTCACTGCACCTGGACGGCGACAACCCGTCCGCGTCGTCGGCCTCCATCGACGTCAAGATGGACAGCATCGACACGGGGTCGGCCGACCGTGACGGTCACCTGAAGAGCGCGGACTTCTTCAAGATCGACGAGTTCCCGACGATGACCTTCCGCTCGACCTCGGCCGAGGCCCTGGGCGACGAGGACTACCGCATCACCGGCGATCTCACGATCCTCGGCACCACCAAGCCGCTCACCATCGACCTCGAGTTCAACGGCGCGGCGAAGGACCCGTTCGGCAACGAGCGCGTGGGCTTCGAGGGCAAGGCGGAGATCAAGCGCTCCGAGTGGGGTCTGACCTGGAACGCGGCGCTGGAGACGGGTGGTGTGCTGATCTCCGACAAGATCAAGCTGAATTTCGACATCTCGGCGATCAAGAACGCGTGATTCGGCTCGTCCGAATCCGCTGAATCCTCCGGCTGAGCCTTCGCGGCATCTGCACCCGAGAGCGCCCGTCCCGCTGTATCAGCGAGTCGGGCGCTCGGTCATGTTCAGTAGTCGATGCTCGGGTACCAGTCGCCGCGCCCCCGTGGGGTCAGGTCCAGGAGGTGCCAGACCGGGGTCAGGAGGTCGATGCCTCGTTCCTTGATGTCGTCGGCCATGCGGGGGTGCGTGGAGTAGAAGTGGCGGACCGTGCCGTCGTCGTCCCGGGTGAACACCGAGACGGTGGAGTCCTGCTCCCCGTCCTCGTCCTCGCTGCCGGTGTCGTACTTGAACGTGCTGTCGCCGCAGCTCAGCAGGCGCAGCCGGTGCCAGCCGCGGTTGCGGGCGTGCTGCCGCAGGACAGGTGGGTCGGCGGCCGCCGCGACGACGAAGTCGGCGTTCCGGGTGACGTGGTGGGCGACGGCACTGAAGCCGTCGATCCACAGGGTGCACATCGGGCAGGGGTCGGTCTGCTTCTTGCCGTACATGAACTGGTAGACGATCAGCGGGCGTTCGGGGGCGCTGAACAGCTCGCTGAGCCTGGTCTCGCGCACCGGGGTGTCGCCCGCGTCGAGGTCGGCGGGGCCTTCGAGGAAGGTGTAGTCGTCGACGGGCGGTCCTGGCGGGAGCGCGCGGCGCCGGGCCGCGACCTCCTCCCGCCGGCGCATCAGCTCGATCTCGGCCAGGCGCAGCTCTTCGCGGGCGGCGAGGTACTCCGCGGTCTCCCCGGCCAGTCGTGTGTGCCGCACCATCGCGTCCTCCTGGGGGTGGGGGTCCCCGTGCCGGTTCTTCCACTGTAGGGCTGCGGTCACCGCCGGCAGATCCGCTGCACGGCGCGGTCGATGCCCGCGAGTTGCGCCGCGGTGGGTACGACCGGTGCCCGGCCCTCGCGGCGGGCGTTGCGCACGGTCACGAACAGCAGGGGTGTGCCGTGCCGTGGCAGGGGCAGCTGGCAGTAGACGTTCAGGCGGGTGTGCACGATGCGGACCTGGCCGGGCAGGAGCGCGGCGCCGGGTACGGGCAGGGTCTGCAGGAAGCCGTCGTAGCCCTGCCTCGTTCCCGTGAGGGTGACGGGAGAGGCGGAGGTGACGCGGAGGGTGATGCCGAGGTCCAGGGTGTAGCGCTGCGGCATCTCCACGGCGGTGATCTGGACGGTGGTGGCGGCGACCGGGTCGGGCGGCGGGCGCGTGGCGACGACGTATCCGAGGAGCACGCCCAGCAGGACCGCGCAGACCGACCCGACGACCGTCACCCGGGCCCCGCGCGACAACGCCCGCCACCGCTCACCGAGCAGCGGTCGATCGTCGCCGAAGCCCTCGACGACGTCCCGTTCGCCCCCATCGGGCGGGGTCACCATTCCCCAAGGGTAGGAGCGCGTGCGGCCGATGGACATCCGTCGGAGCCATCTGCGCCGCCGCCGGCCCGCGCGGCACCGGCAGCAGCCACCACGCCGATGCCACCGACAGCGCCGCGCCCACGGCGATCCCTTCGAGGCGGGTAGGCAGCAGGTGCGCGGCGTCCTGGCCGAAGTAGCCGAGGAGGAGGGAGAGGGCGCAGGTCATTCCGGCGGCCCAGTAGGCGTAGTTGAGCGGGCGCAGCCACAGGGCGACCGCGAGGATCGTGAACATCAGCGCCACGGAGGCGTGACCGGTGACGCCGGCCGCGGCCACGCCCGTCGCCAGCAGCGTGCCGACACAGGCCCCGGCGAGGCGCTCGACTCCCTTGCGCAGCACGTCGTTCCGGCCGCGGTTGCCGCTCGCGGCGACGTACGCGGTGAGGACCACCCAGGGCCAGTGGTCGTCGAAGACCAGGCGGCCGAGGGCGAAGGCGCCGGCGATACCGGCCGCCATCTGCAGGGCCATGCGTGTGCTCGGGCGGGGGTGGAGACGGGAGCGGCGCGGTGGCTGCTCGGGGACCGGCTCGGCGCGCCAGGGCCCGTACCGGTCCCCCAGCCCCTGCACCAGCCAGACCGAGCAGCACGCCAGCGCCCCGATCAGCGCCGACCAGAACCAGGACACCAGCCCGCTCTGCGCCTCGGGCGGCAGTGCGGGGCCCGGGACCACCAGGAGGGCGATGAGCGGGATGGTCAGCAGGGTGCCGGCCTTCGCGGCGGCCGGGCCGTAGCGGCGGATCCAGATGGCCAGCGAGATGCCCGTGGTGAAGACGGCGGCCCCGATCGCGTAGTGGGTGGCGATCAGCCGGCCGAGGAAGATCGACGCGCCGGCCGTCACGGGCAGCACCACGAGCGCGGTGATCCGACGTCGGATGTCCGCGGTGCGCTGGGTGGAGGCGAGGGTGAGCGTGAGGGCGACCGCGAGGACGAGCACGTCGGTGTGCAGTCCGGCGGCGCTCTCCAGCACGAGGGCGGCGGCCCAGCAGAGCAGCATGGCGGTCATCGTCAGAGCCGCTTCGTACGCATTGCGTATTAGTTTTGCGGTCACTCACGGGATAATACGGGTCTTGAAGGCCTCAATGTAGTAAGTATCCGCGTACGATCGCTACGATCTCTGTCATGGACCACCTCGCCGAAGCCGCCCGCATCCGCCGTGGCGTCATGCGTCTCAACCGTCGGCTCCGGCAGGAGCGCGGCGACGGGAGTCTCAGCGCCAACCAGCTGTTGGTGCTCGGCCACCTGCACCGGCACGGTGCGGCCACCCCCGGCGAGGTCGCGGCGGCCGAGCGGCAGCGGCCGCAGTCGCTGACCCGGGTCTTCGCGGAGCTGGAGGCGGAGGGGCTGATCGCGCGGGAGCCGGGCACGGTCGACCGGCGGCAGTCCGTGCTGTCGCTGACCGAGGCGGGTCGGCGGGCGCTGGAGCGGGACATGGCCGAGCGGGACGCCTGGCTGTCCGGCGCGCTCGCGTCGCTGAGCCCGACGGAGCAGGGGGTGCTGGAGCTGGCGGCGGCGCTGATGGAGCGGCTGGCGGACGAGGCCTGAACCGCCCCTGTGGACGGGGCTGTCTCAGAACCCTCCGCCGAAGTCCCCGCCGCCCCCGAAGTCGCCGCCTCCCCCACCGTCGCCGAAGCCGCCCCCGAAGTCGCCCGGGTCGAAGTCCGCGCCCGAGGTGTCGCCCCCTTCGTATCCGCCGCCGAAGTCGCCGTATCCGGTGCCGTAGTCGGCCGCGTACGACGGGGTCGCCATCATGCTGCCCAGCAGGGTGCCGACGAGCAGGCCGGGCAGCAGGCCGCCGCCGAAGTAGCCGCCCGCCCAGGGGCCGTAGGCCGGGCCCGCGTCCCAGTACGGGCGGCGGCCCTGGTCGGTGTCGACCTCGCGGACGACGGGGTCGCGGCCGTCGGCGAGGCGGGTGGCGTCGGCCGCACAGACGGGGACCTCGCGCGGGGCGCCGCCCAGGGGCGACCAGGTGGCGTCGGTGACGGAGGGGCCGTGGCGCGGGTCGAAGAAGCAGGGCGGCCGGCGCTCGGGCAGGGGACGGCCCTCGCGACGGGCGGCGAGCAGGGCGAGCGAGAAGCGGCCGTCCTCCAGGGCCTGGGTGACGGCACGCACGTCCTCGGGTTTGCGGGCCTCGGCCATGGCCGACTTCGCCTGCTCGTAGGCGTCCAGCGCGCGTTCGTAGTCGGCGCGCATGGCGTCGTCGGCGCCCGCCTCCGCCGGGTGGAAGTCGAGGCGGTCCAGCTCCTCGCCGAAGGCAGTGATGTCCTCGTCGACCACGACCCGCAGCCGGTCCAGCGCGGCCCGCTGCTCCGCGGCCCTGCGGCGCCGGTTGCGTCGCACCAGTGTGAACGCGCCCGCGCCGCCCGCCACCAGCACCGCGCCCGCGACGATCAGCGCGGTGTACGACACCCCGCCGCCACCGGAGGAGGAGCCCCAGCTGGACGGGGCCGAACCGCCCATGTTGGTGAGGGCGCTGTTGGTGAACTCGGTCAGCTGCGTCTTGGCGTCCTTCTCCCCCTGGACGCTGGTGACGAGGTTCTGCACGGCGGTGCGCGGCAGGACAGAGGAGTCGGCGCGGGCGTCGAAGCGGTCGCCGAGGCGGATCGCGTACAGGCCCGTGATGCCGGTGGCGGTGCGGAGGTTCCGGAAGAGGTCCGTCGTGGGGTAGCCGGCCGGGAGGACCGCGACGAAGAGCGGCTTGTCGGCGTCCTTGATCCGTTCGGCGAGGGTGTGCGCGTCGGCGGACGACAGCTGGGCGCTCGCCGCCGGATCGACGTAGACCGGGCTCTTGCGGAGGGCCTCGGCGATCGTGGACACGCTCGTGGCGGCGGAGGCCGGCGGGGAGCCCGCCGACAGTACGGTCAGGGAGGCGAGCAGCAGGGCCAGGAGCAGCCCCGGGAGACTTCGGGTCCGTACGACGGCCTTCATGGTTCGAAGCTACCCGAAGCCTCCCAAAACTGGTCATCCGTGCTGGTCATCCTTGCAGGTGGTTTCCTCGGTCCCTCCTCAGGCGGCCCGGTAGGCCGTGACCAGCTTCTCCACGGCCGCCCCGTACCGTCCGGTGAGCGAGAGGTGGTCCGCGTCGGCGAAGGGCTTCGACACCGCCTCCGTGATGCCGGTGCCCACCTTCTGCTGGACGATCAGGCGGGCCTTGGTGACGAGCGCGCGGCCTGCCTCGTCCGCGCCCTTCTTCTCGGCGACGGCGGCGGCCGTCGCGAGCGCCTTGAGGGTTGCCACGCCTCCCCCAGGAACCTTGGTCAAGGTCGTCAGGCCCCAGCCGTACGGGAACTGCGGATCGTACGCCGTGTCGCCGACGTTGATCGGCAGCTGGGCCTCGGACCTGGGCCAGGTGACCGGGAGTTGCCCGGTGAAGGGCCGTTTGCCGTAGAGGACGTCGGCCACCCCGTCGCCCTCCGTGCCCGGCAGCCAGGAGGCGACCAGACCATCGATCTCGCCGAGCCGGTCACCGATCAGCTGCGGGCGCCCGGAGACGATCAGCACCGCGCACTTCATGGCCGCGCACACCTTGTCGACGGCGGCCCGGTCGGCGGCGGAGAGCTGCAGATCGTGCCCGTTGCCGACGTCACCGACACCCTCGGCGTACGGGGTCTCGCCGACGACGACCACGCCGACGTCATAGCCGGCCGTGGGCGCGGAGGCGTCCTTGGAGTAGGTGACGTCTCCGTCCTTGCGCATCCCGGCGAGGATCGTCGTGCCCTGCGTGTGGGTGCCGGACGCGCCCTGCCAGGTGACGGTCCAGCCGCCGGTCTGGTTGCCGAGGTCGTCGGCGTTGGACCCGGCGACGTAGACCTTCTGGTTCCTCTTCAGGGGCAGCACGCCGTTCGCGTTCTTCAACAGGACCTGCGACTCGGCGGCCGCCTGCCTTGCGACGGCGCGGTGCGCGGCGGAACCGATCGCCGGGGCGCCGCTCGTGTCGGCGTACGGCTTCTCGAAGAGCCCCAGCCGGAACTTCTGCGTGAGGATGCGCGAGACGGCGTCGTCGATCCGCCGCTCGCTGACCCGGCCGGCCTTCACCTCGTCGATGAGCTGCGCGGTGAAGTCCTTGTAGGAGTACGGCACCATCATCATGTCGACGCCCGCGTCGACGGATGTGCGCACGTGGGAGGAGTAGTCGCCGGGGAGCTGGTCCATGGCGTTCCAGTCGCTGATCACGAAGCCGTCGAAGCCCATCCGGCCCTTGAGCACACCGTTGATCATGTCGGCGCGGCCGTGCATCTTCACCGGGCCCTGTCCGTCGCCGAGGATGTCGAGCGAGGAGTACGAGGGCATGACCGTGCCGATGCCGCGGTCGACGGCCGTCCGGTACGGCGCCAGGTGGACGGCCTCCAGCTGCTGCCGGGTGACCTTGGTGACGCCCTGGTCGATGGTGTAGGTGCCGGTGGTGGAGGAGCCGTACTCGGTACCGCCGTCGCCGACGAAGTGCTTGGCGGTGGCGAGGACCTTGTCGTTGTCCTTCAACTCCCGTCCGTCCGCCGGGCCTTGGAGGCCCTGGATGACCGTCTCCATGTCCTGCACGAGCGCCGGGTCCTCGCCGAAGGACTCGTAGGAGCGGCCCCAGCGTTCGTCGCGGGAGACGCAGAGGCAGGGGGCGAAGTCCCAGGGGATGCCGGTGGCGCGGACCTCGGACGCGGTCACCGCGCCGGTCTTCTCCGCGAGGTGGGGATCGCGGGTCGCCCCGATGCCGATGTTGTGCGGCATGATCGTGGCGCCGACCAGGTTGTTGTGGCCGTGGACGGCGTCGACACCGTAGATCAGCGGGATCTGGAAGCGGGTCGCCTGCGCCCGGAGTTGGTAGCCGTCGATCATCTTCGCCCAGGCCTCGGGGGTGTTGGGCGTGGGTGTGGAACCGCCGCCGGAGAGGAGCGAGCCGAGGTCGTATCCGGCGATGTCGCCACCTTCCCCCACGGCTCCGCGCTCGGCCTGGGTCATCTGACCGGCCTTCTCCGCGAGGGACATACGGGAGACGAGGTCGGCGACGCGCTTCCGGACCGGCAACTTGGCGTCCAGGTACGGCAGTCCGTGCGCGTCGATGACGATTTGCGGGGTCTCTACCGGAGGCTTGGCACCGGTGACCGTGAGCTTGAGGGGGATCGTCTCGGCGGGCTCGGCGGACTTGTCGCGCAGGGTCGGTACGTGGATGGTCCGCGTCGCACCCGAGGCCGTACCGGCGGGGAAGGTGAGGGCTCCGGTGACCGGTGTGTAGTCCTTGCCGGGGTCGGCCGTACCGCCGGTGGTCTCGTACGTGACGGTCACGGGGTCGTCGACGGGGGCGGAGCCGGTGGTGGCGAGGGTGACCTTGACGGTGGCCGTGCCGCCCTCCTTCATCGGGTACACGGCGGCGTCCGTGGTGACGGAGGCACGCAGGGACTGGTCGGCCTTGCCGTACAACTCGACGTCGTCCATGGCGAATCGGCCCTTGACGCCGACCGGGAGGGTGACGGAGTAACCCCACATCTGCGTCAGCCCGAGGACGTGGTCGATGCCGCCGACGGGCTGGTAGTCGGTCCGATAGACGAAGTCGCTGAAGGGGATCTCGATCTGCTTCCAGCCGCTGAAGTCGTCGGTGAAGGAGGTCGTCCAGAGTTCGGAGGCCTCGCCGTTCGCGCCGCCGTCCTTGATCTCGAAGGCGACCTTCTTGTTGTTGTCCTGGCCGTCCCACCAGAAGCGGATTCCCTTGTGGGCGGACCAGTCGTGGGCGGGTGCGTTGGCGGCGTAGTCGTGGGTGAAGCCGCCGTAGCCGCTGATGTCGTAGGTGCCGGTGAGCACCTTCTCGCCCTCGGGGGCGTCCGGTCTGGCGGTCAGTTGCAGCGTGGGCGGATCGTCGCTGTCGCCGCCCCAGGTGAAGATGCCCTCCGCGGGCTGGGAGGCGAAGGGGACCTCGCCCTCGAAGCGGTCGACGGGCGTGGGAGCCGGATCGTCGACCGCCTGCGCGACGGCGAGGGGTAACAGGGCGGTGAGCAAGGCGGTGGAGACGAGCAGGGCGGCTCTTCGCATGGCGTTCCCTCAACTCTCTTGTCCCACAAATGACTTAGTTCACCTCGTGAGTTAACGAGTGGCGCAGGAAGCCGTCAAGACGGCCGACAGCCCCGGAACTCACACCAGACCACCTTGCCGGGCTCCCGCTGCCGCACGCCCCAGTCGTCGGACAGCGCGGCGACCAGCAGGAGCCCGCGACCGCGCTCCGACTCCGGCGTGACGTCCGGGGTACGGACCTCGCCGGGACCGCTGTCCTGGACCTCGACGCGGAGTACTCCGGCGGTGTCGAGCCCCAGATCCAGCCGGAAACAGCGGCCCGGCGGGACGCCGTGCAGCAAGGCGTTGGTGGCGAGTTCGCTCACGCAGAGCAGTACGTCGTCGCTCCGCCGGGTCAGCCCCCAGTCGGCGAGGGTGATACGGGCGAGATCTCTGGCCACGGCTACTGACCTGCGGTCGCGGGGGTAGAGGGCGGTGCGGGCGTGGATGAGTTGGGGGTGGGTGTTCATGGGGCGACTGTCACAGGCAGTCACTATGGTTGGGCAGTGAGTGAGGTCGTAGTCCTGATTACTACGACCTCACTACGAGGACTTCGTGCGTGTACGGGGGAAAGGGTTGGCCATGCCCAAAAAGGTTGGTTCATGGTGCGCGGTCGGTGCGCTAGTTGCGCACTACCGGAAGCAAGCGCGGCTCACACAGGAGCAGTTCGCCGAGTTGGCGAACATTCACGTCGACACGGTGGGATCGATCGAGCAAGGGAGACTGGCACTTCAGCCGGATCGCGCCGAGCACTTCGACGAACTGCTCGACACCGGCGGATCGTTGGCGGTATTCGTGGCGAACCTGCCCGTGCGAGACAAGATCGTGCAGTTCGCGCAGGGCCTCGTAGACCAGGAGCAGGAGGCGGTCGGCATCCTCTCCTACCAGAGCCTGGTGGTCCCCGGGCTGCTCCAGACCCAGGACTACTGCCGTGCCGTCTTCGGCTACCGGTATCCGGCGCTGGGAGGCGAGACGGCGGAGCAGTGGGTGAACGCCCGAATGGAACGGCAGTTGGTCTTCCAGCGGGAGCGGCCTCCCGTGTGCCACTTCATCATCGAGGAGAGCATCCTGCGACGGCAGGTCGGCGGCCCGGATGTGATGCGGGAGCAGTACCGCCGGATCCTGGAGTACACCGAGCCGGTGCACATGAGCTTCCAGATCATGCCGATGGATCGAACGCCGCACGCGGGTTTGGACGGACCCATGGTGCTGCTGGAAACGCCTGAACACGAGCGCCTGGCCTACCTGGAGGTCCAGCGTGTCAGCTTCCTCGTGGACGATCCCGACGAGGTCAGCGACTATCACCACAAGTATGGAATGCTGCGGTCACAGGCCCTCTCGCCGGACGAGAGCGTGCGCTACCTGCGAAAATTGCTAGGAGACCGATGAGCACCGCACTTGAGTGGTTCAAGTCCAGCTACAGCGGGAGCGAAGGCGGCGACTGCATCGAGGTCGCCACGCAACCCACCGCCGTCCACATCCGCGACTCCAAGACCACCGGCCCCAACCTCACCGTGTCGCCGCGCACTTGGGCGGCCTTCGTCGGGCTCGCCCGGCAGGAAGGGCACGGCGCCTAGCGGGGGTCTTCGCGGACGAAGGCCCCCGCCCGACCGACGGAGTTACTCCGCGGGCTCCACCCCGGCCCGCAGCAGTCCGTACGTGTACGCGTCCTCAAGTGCCTGCCAGGACGCGGCGATCACGTTCTCCGCGACGCCGACCGTGGACCACTCGCCGGAGCCGTCCGACGTCGAGATGAGGACCCGGGTCGTGGACTGGGTGCCGTGGACGCCCTCCAGGATGCGGACCTTGTAGTCGACGAGGTCCAGCTTGGCCAGCTGGGGGTAGATCTTCTCCAGCGCCACGCGCAGGGCGCGGTCGAGGGCGTTGACCGGGCCGTTGCCTTCCGCGGTGGCGACGATGCGCTCGCCCTTGGCGTAGAGCTTGACGGTGGCCTCGTTGGCGTGGGTGCCGTCGGGGCGGTCCTCGACGATGGCCCGCCAGGACTCGACCTCGAAGTAGCGCAGGGACTTGCCCTGGACCTCGGCGCGCAGGAGCAGTTCGAAGCTCGCGTCCGCCGCCTCGTACGTGTAGCCCCTGAGCTCGCGCTCCTTCACGCGCTCGACGACCCGGCCGACCAGTTCGCGGTCGCCGCCGAGGTCGACGCCGAGCTCCTTGCCCTTGAGCTCGATCGAGGCGCGGCCCGCCATGTCGGACACCAGCATGCGCATCGTGTTGCCGACCAGCTCGGGGTCGATGTGCTGGTACAGGTCCGGGTCGACCTTGATGGCGGAGGCGTGCAGGCCGGCCTTGTGGGCGAAGGCCGAGACACCGACGTACGGCTGGTGCGTGGAGGGGGTGAGGTTGACGACCTCGGCGATGGCGTGCGAGATCCGGGTCATCTCGCGCAGCGCGCCCTCGGGCAGGACCTTCTTGGCGTACTTGAGCTCCAGGGCCGCGACGACCGGGAAGAGGTTGGCGTTGCCGACGCGCTCGCCGTAGCCGTTCGCCGTGCACTGGACGTGGGTGGCGCCCGCGTCGACGGCGGCGAGGGTGTTGGCGACCGCGCAGCCGGTGTCGTCCTGGGCGTGGATGCCGAGCCGGGCGCCGGTGTCGGCCAACACCGTGGAGACCACGGCCTGGACCTGCGCCGGCAGCATGCCGCCGTTGGTGTCGCAGAGGATGACGACGGACGCGCCGGCCTGAGACGCGGCGCGTACGACGGCCTTGGCGTACTCCGGGTTGGCGCGGTAGCCGTCGAAGAAGTGCTCGCAGTCGACGAAGACCCGGCGGCCCTGCTCACGGAGGTACGAGACGGTGTCGCGGACCATCTCCAGGTTCTCGTCCAGCGTCGTCCGCAGCGCCAGCTCCACGTGCCGGTCGTGGGACTTCGCGACCAGGGTGATCACCTCGGCGCCCGAGTCCAGGAGCGCCTTGACCTGCGGGTCCTCGCTCGCCTTGGCACCGGCGCGGCGGGTGGCGCCGAAGGCGACGAGCTGGGCGTGCCTGAAGTCGATCTCCTGCCGGGCGCGGGCGAAGAACTCGGTGTCCCGCGGGTTGGCGCCGGGCCAGCCGCCCTCGATGAAGCCCACGCCGAAGTCGTCCAGGTGCCGTGCGATGGCCAGCTTGTCCGCGACGGTGAGGTTGATGCCCTCGCGCTGCGCGCCGTCGCGCAGCGTGGTGTCGAAGACGTGGAACGAATCGTCGAGCTCGCTGGTTGCGGTCATGGTGTTCAAGGCTCCTGCTGTTGGATCCCGTCGGATCACGGTCGTTACCGGAATGACCGGCTCCACCGTCCTCAATGATCCCTCGCGCTTTGCTCCCGGCTGAAGGTGGGCCAGAAAAGCGAAAAACCCCTCGCGGGTGCGAGAGGTCTGCGCGCGGGTCGAGGACGACGGTGTCCACCCGTACCTGGTCGTACGTGGCGGTCACTGCGGACCGGCGCGCCTGCTGCCAATAATCATGGCGAACGAGAGCACGGGGGCAGTCTGGCACAATCCGCCCCCGTGTTCACTGTCCGTCTCAGGATGCGAGCACTGCGCTGATCACCGCAGATGGCGGGTCAGCGCATACGGCGGACGAAGCCGTCGTAGAAGCCGTTGGTGTCGCCCGCGACGAGTTGGCCGGAGTCGCTACCGAGGCCGATGCGGCGGGCGCCCGCGCTCACCGCGTAGACGGCCACGGGCTCGTCCGTGACGGGTCCGCCCGCGAGGGACTCGCTGACCAGGCGGGTGGATCCGCTGCGCAGATCGCGGAGGTAGACGTTGTCGGGCCCGAAGCGCCCGTCCGCCAGCCGCGGTTGGGCCTCATAGGTCACGTACCGGCCGTCCGGGCTGAGCACGGGCTGACTGATCCCGTCCTCGCCCGCGGGGCCGGCCTTGACCCGCCGGGTGACGTCTTTCCGCAGGTCCCGGACGTAGACCGTGGAACCGGTGCCGGGGTCCTCGCCCGGGACCAGTTGCTCGTCGCCCCAGTAGTCGAAGGCGATGGTGCGGCCATCGGCGGAGAGCGAGGCGGGCAGCGCGTACCGCTGGGCCGGGGTGCCGTCCGGCTTGACGTTGACCTGTTCCTCGGTGCCGGTGCGGCGGTCGTGCACCCAGGTGCGGCCGTAGGAGCTGCGCGGCACCAGCTGCGTGTACGCCACATAGCGGCCGTTGTCGCTCAGTCCCTGCAGCAGGGAAGGGTTGTCAGGGCGGTCGCGGTTGCTGATCCGCTCCACGGTGCCGGTGCGGCGGTCGAGGAGATAGACGATCCCGAAGAGGTCGCGGGGGTTCGTCTCCATCCGGTCGGCCTTGGCGTTGAAGGCGATGTAACGGGCGTCCGGTGTCATCGTGGCGTTGGCGGTGAAGGCGGAACCCCCGTCGAGGGCGACGCTGATCCGCTCCGTGCGGCCGGTGCGCCGGTCGTGCAGGTAGATGTCCTGGGCCGCCTCGTTCGTGGGCGGGTTGTCCCAGTGGACCAGGTTCCTGGCGTTGGAGCTGAACAGCACGTACCGGCCGTCCGCGCTGATGGCCCGTGCCTCCGACCAGCCGCCGACCGCCTGCGCGCCGTCCGAGGCGACATTGACCCGCTCGACCGTCCCCCTGCGCAGGTCACGCACGAAGACGTCCGAGGTCCTGTTGGTGTCGCCCGGCACCAGATTGGACGCGTACGCCGTGAAGAGCGCGAACCGGCCGTCCGCGCTGAACTGCGGTCCGTACGCGTTGTCGTCGGCCTGCTCCCCCGTGGCCGACAGCGTGACCCGCTCGGTCCCCGGCCTCGGCGCCGCTGCCACGGACGACGACGTCGCCGTCAACGCGACCATGACGCCCGCAACCACCGCGACAGACATCCCACGCATGGCTCTGAGCACGATTCCCCCTGTGTTCCCCGTGTGACGCTTGTCCCCGGCCCTGCACCAAGGGCTCCTTTCGAGACAAACGCACCACACGGGACAGCGTCAATCCCCCGAATTGAGTACAACCGGGGCACGGGCTCAGACGTCCGCGAGCAGGCTCTCGTCCAGGAACTCCCGTACATGGCCGAGAACTTGCGCCCGGTCGGTCCCCCGCAGCCCGATCGCCACATGGATGGAGAAGCCGTCGAGCAACGCCCGCAGCCGGGTCGCGAAGCGGTCCGGATCGACCCGGCGGAACTCGCCGCGCGAGACCCCCTCCGCGATCAGCGCCACCAGGTCGCGGTGCCAGACGCCCTCGATGGCGGCCTGCCGGTCGCGGGCGTCCTCGTCGGCGTTCTGCGACCGGTTCCAGACCTCCAGCCAGAGGGTCCAGTGCGGGTCGCGGTGGCCGTCGGGGACGTACAGGTCGACGTATGCGTCGAGCCGCTCGCGGGCCGTGCCGCCGCGCGCCAGCAGCCGTCCGCGCTCGGCGCCCAGCCGGCCCTCGCTCCACTCCAGGGCCTGCAGCAGCAGTTCGTCCTTGGAGCGGAAGTAGTAGAGCAGGTGTCCACTGCTCATGCCGACCTCGCGGCCGAGCGCCGCCATGGTGAGCTTCTCCAGACCGCGCTCGGCGATCATGTCCATGGCGGCGGCGAGGAGTTGTTCGCGGGGCGGGGCGGGGGTGCGGCGCCGGGCGGTCACGTGGCCGCCTCGACGCGCACGGCGTCCGGGACGAGCCGCGTCTCGTAGCCGCTGCAGCAGTCGGCGGCCACGATGGCCACCTCGGCCCCACACCCGCAGACGTGGTTGACCCCGTACTCCCCGATCGGACCGCAACAGCCGATGAGGCGCCGGTGGTCGGAGTGGGGGGTGATGCCCACGACGTCGTCCGGGTGCAGCACGTAGGTGCCGCGCGGTCCGGCGGAGACCAGAGCGCCGCGCTCGTCGAACTTCCACTTGCCGCCGGGCACGACCCCGTCGTACTCCTCGTCGTCATCGACCGGCTCGAACGGCGCCCCGAACGGCAGCGGGTCAATGACGTATGTCCCGCGGGGGACGCTCGGCGGGCCGTGCCGCCTGCCGTCCGGGCCCGGGAGTCCGTCCCAGCCGGGGTACTCGGGCATCTCGTCCAGTTGCCGGACGGGCTCGGTCAGCCGGCCTCCGCAGGCGGCGCAGATCAGCACGTTCACCCGTATGTTCTACCTGACGGCGCTGCCCCGCGGGCCGTCACCGGACCTTCGGCTGCTGCTGCGTGATGCAGTGGATGCCGCCCCCGCCCGCGAAGATCGTCCGGGCGTCCACGAGGGTCACCGTCCGCTCCGGGAAGAGCCGGCGGAAGATCCCGGCGGCGATCTCGTCGCGCGGGTCGTCGAAGCCGCAGAGCACGACACCGCCGTTGCAGAGGTAGTGGTTGATGTAGGAGTAGTCGGCCCAGTGGCCGTCGGCCTCCAGCACGGTGGGCGCCGGGACCTCGACGACCTCCAGGCTGCGGCCGCGCGCGTCGGTCTGCGCCCTCAGCAGCCCGATGACCTCCTTCGTCACCTCGTGGTCCGGGTGCGCCGGGTCCGGCTGGGAGTGCGCGACCACGACACCGGGGCGTGCGAACGCGGCGACGATGTCGACATGGCCGAGGGTGCCGAAGCCGTGCGGCGGGTAGTCGCCGGTGAGGCCGCGGGGCAGCCAGATCGCCTTGCGGGTGCCGAGCTGGGCGTGGATCTCCGCCTCGACCTGTTCCTTCGTCCAGTCCGGGTTGCGCTCGGGGCCGAGCTGCACGGTCTCCGTGAGCAGGACCGTCCCCTCGCCGTCGACGTGGATCGCACCGCCCTCGTTGACCAGCTTCGAGGCGTACGTCCTCGCGCCCGCGAGGTCCGAGACATACGCGGCGATCTTCGCGTCGTGCTCCCAGCGGGCCCAGCCCTGGGCGCCCCAGCCGTTGAACGTCCAGTCGACGGCGGCGAGTTCACGCCCGTTGGTGAGGAACGTCGGGCCGATGTCCCGCATCCACGCGTCGTCCAGCTCGCGCTCGACCGTGTCGACGTCCGGGCCCAGCAGTGCCTGCGCCTGCGCCGACTGCCCCGGCCCGCACACCACCGTCACCGGCTCGAAGCGGCGGATCGCACGGGCGACCGACGCCCAGGCGACGCGCGAGGCGGCGAGATCGTCCGGGTCCTCGAAGGTGGGGTTCGGCCCCGGCCACGCCATCCAGGTGCGCTCGTGCGGGGTCCATTCGGCGGGGATGCGGAAGCCGTCGGCGGCAGCAGACATGAGCGGTCCTTGTCGGAGGATTCAGAGGAAGTAGAGACGGTTGAGGGAGACGGAGTCGGCCGGCTGCGAGCGGACCGGCTCTCCGTCGAGGGTGACCAGTCCGGTCCGCTGGTCGACATCGACCGCTCCGGTACGGGAGTTGAGCCGCAGGTCGGCCGGTCCGATGCCGCGGGTGCCGCGCACGGCGACCCTTCTGCGCCGGGTCGGCATGGTGTCGTTGCCCTGGTCCAGGGCGGCCTGGGCGACGAAGGCGACGGAGATCTCGGCGGGCGTCGCGCCGTGCGCCCCGAACTGCGGTCCGAGGACCAGCGGTTCACAGGTGTCCGTCGCCGCGTTGGGGTCGCCGACCACGCCGTACGCGGGGAAGCCGGACTTGAGGACGAGCTGCGGCTTCGCTCCGAAGTACTCCGGCCGCCACAGCACGATGTCGGCCAGCTTGCCGACCTCGATCGAGCCGACCTCGTGCGAGAGGCCGTGCGCGATGGCCGGGTTGACGGTCAGCTTGGCCATGTACCGCAGGACGCGCTCGTTGTCGTGCTCGTCCGGGGCGCCGAACTCGGCCTTCATCTTCCCGGCCATGGCGAAGGTACGGCGGACGGTCTCCCCCGCCCTGCCCATGCCCTGCGCGTCGGACGAGGTGATGCCGATCGCGCCCAGGTCGTGCAGCACGTCCTCGGCGCCCATGGTCCCGGCGCGGATGCGGTCGCGGGCCATGGCGGCGTCGCCGGGCAGGTCGGTCTTCAGGTCGTGGACGGAGACGATCATGCCGTAGTGCTCGGCGACGGCGTCCCGCCCGAAGGGGAGGGTGGGGTTGGTGGAGGAGCCGATGACGTTCGGGACACCTGCCATCTTCAGGACGTTGGGGACGTGCCCGCCGCCGCACCCCTCGATGTGGAAGGCGTGGATGGTCCGCCCCTCCAGCACGCGCAGGGTGTCCTCCACCGACAGGCACTCGTTCAACCCGTCGCTGTGCAGGGCGACTTGGACGTCGTGCTCCTCGGCGACGCGCAACGCGGTGTCCAGGGCGCGGGTATGGGCGCCCATGTCCTCGTGCACCTTGAAGCCGCTCGCGCCGCCCTCCGCCAGCGCCTCCACCAGGGGCGCGGAGTGCGAGGACGAACCGCGCCCCAGGAAGCCGATGTTGACCGGCCAGGCGTCGAAGGCGTTGAAGGCGTGCCGCAGCGCCCAGGGCGAGTTGACGCCGACCCCCCACACGGGTCCGAACTCCTGCCCGATGATCGTGGTCACGCCGGACGCCAGCGAGGCCTCCATGATCCGCGGCGAGAGCAGGTGCACGTGCGTGTCGACGGCACCGGCGGTGGCGATGAGCCCCTCACCCGACACGATCGAGGTACCCGTACCGACGACGACGTCGATCCCGTCGAGGGTGTCGGGGTTCCCGGCGCGCCCGATCGAGCAGATCCGCCCCTCCCGGATGCCGATCGACACCTTCCGGATCCCCTGCACGGCATCGATCACCACCACATTGCTGATGACGACGTCACAGGTCTCCCGGACGGCCGCCGCCTTGAGGTGCAGCCCGTCGCGGGCGGTCTTGCCGAAGCCGGCCAGGAACTCGTCGCCGTACTGCTGGGAGTCGGACTCGACGCGGACGGTCAGCCCGGAGTCCCCGAGCCGGATGCGGTCGCCGGCGCGGGGCCCATGGGTGGCGGCGTACGCGCGAAGGTCGATGCTCGCGTAGGAATCGTTGCTCATCGGTCTGCTCCCAGATATCCGCAGGCGGCGGCCCTGCGCAGGGCCTCTTCCTTCGCCCCCGGCGCGTCCAGCGCCCCGTCCACGAGCCCCGCGAACCCGATCGCGACCCGCTCGCCCCCGATCGGCACAAGGCCGACCTCGACGCTCTCCCCCGGCCCGAACCGCACCGACGACCCGGCGGGCACGGCGAGCCGCATCCCATAGGCCTTCGCGCGTACGAAGTCGAGGCGCGGATTGGCCTCGAAGAAGTGGAAGTGGGAGGTGACGGAGACGGGCACGGTGGCGGTGTTGGTGACCGTCACCCGCACGACCGCTTCGGGCTCGGTGTGCTCGGGCCCGGGTATCAGCGCACCTGGCGCCCGGTCCCCCAGCCCGCCCCCGCCGATCGGATCACTCACCACCGCGAGCCGCGAACCGTCGTCGAAGACGGCCTCCACATGCACCTCGGTGACGACGTCCGCGACGCCGGGCAGCACATCGTCCGGGCCGAGCACGGACCGGGCGCGCTCGATGGCCTCGGCGAGCCGGGCGCCGTCACGGGCGGCCTCGCAGACGGTGTCCGCTATCAGTGCGGTGGCCTCGGGAACGTTGAGCCGAAGGCCTCGGGCCCTGCGTGCCCGGGCCAGCTCGGCGGCCCCGAAGAGCAGCAGCCGGTCGCGTTCGGTCGGTGTCAGCCGCATGTCCATCCCTCCATTTAGAGCGACACTCTAAACGTGGAAATGCGAAGGAGGAAGGCCTTGACGGCCGCAGCGTGAGGGGTCACATTGAGTGCCGCTCTAACCAACCGAAAGGGCCGCCATGCCGATCTCGATGGAACAGCGCGGAGTGGACACCATCCCCGACGAGGAACGCACCAGCGGGCCCTGCGATCTCGTCTCGATCCTCCTGGGCTCCAACCTCTGTCTGGGCGTGATCATCTTCGGCTGGCTGCCGCCGTCGTTCGGCCTGGACTGGTGGTCGTCGCTGAGCTCGATCGTGGTCGGCACGGTGGCGGGCACGGCCCTGACGGCGCCCCTGGCCCTGATCTCCCTGCGCACCGCGACGAACCTCTCCACCTCCTCCGGCGCCCAGTTCGGCGTGCGCGGCAGGCTGGTCGGCTCGGTGGTCGGTCTGCTGCTCGCCCTCGGCTACACGGCACTGACCGTGTGGATCGGCGGGGACGTGATGGTGGGCGTGCTGCGGCGGCTGTTCGGTCTGCCGGTGGACGGAGTGGCGTACGCCCTGGTCTACGCGCTCCTCGCCGGAGCGACGGTCGCCGGTGCGGTGTACGGGTACCGGGTGCTGCTGGCCATGTCCCGGGTCCTGGCGATCGGCATGACGGCGCTGCTGGCGCTGGGCGTCGTCGCGTACGCCCCGCACTTCACGACGTCGGCGATCCCGGAGACCGGCGGCTACCTGCTGGGCGGCTACTGGCCGACCTGGTTCCTGGCGACGGTGGCCGCGGGCCTGTCCGGCCCGATCGCCTTCATCACCCTCCTCGGCGACTACACCCGCTACATCTCCCCGGCCCGCCACACCTCCCGCCGGGTCCTGCACGCGACCTGGCTCGGCCTGATCCTGGGCCTGCTGGTGCCCCAGCTCTTCGGCACCTTCACGGCGTACGCGGCCCGCGCGGCGACGGACTACGCGGGCCCGCTGGTGACGGCGTCCCCCGCCTGGTACCTGATCCCGCTCCTGCTGTCCGCCTCCGCGGGCTCGGTCGGCAACGCGGGTCTGATGCTGTACTCCATGGGCCTCGACCTGGACGCGATCCTGCCGCGGGCGTCCCGGGCCCGAGCCACGTACACCGTCGCGGTCGTCGCCACGGCCTGCGTCTTCATCGGCCACTACACCTGGAACGCGCAGTCCGCGATGACGTCCTTCGTCCTGCTCCTGACGGCCATCGGCACCCCGTGGGCGGTCATCACCCTCATCGGCTTCGTGCGCTGCCGCGGGGTGTACGACGCGGACGCCCTCCAGGTCTTCAACCGCCGCGCCCGGGGCGGGATCTACTGGTACCGGGCCGGCTGGAACCCTGCGGCCACGGTGTCCTGGGCGGTGGGCGCCGGGTTCGGCCTGCTGGCGGTGTCACTGCCGTCGTACGAGGGCCCGCTGCTGTCGCTGACGGGCGGGGTGGACTGCAGCTTCGTACTGTCGGGGCTGGTGGGCGGCCTGACGTACGCGGTGCTGCAACTGAGGGTGCTTCCCAAGTCCCGGCCGGCCACCCCAGCCCGTCCGGCGCTTGAGGACGAGGCCGTCCAGGCCGAAGCGGGGGGCCTGGGGGGCGCAGCCCCCCAGTAGGGTGACGGCAACCCCCCGCACAGAACCCCGCTCAGCCCTCAGCCGAGAACGTGCATCCAACCGTGCTTGTCCTCCGCCGTCCCGCGCTGGATGTTCAGCAGGGCCTCGCGGAGCTTGAGGGTGACCTCGCCGGGCTCGCCGCCCGCCTGCTGCCACTCGGCGGTCGCGCGCTTGACGGTGCCGACCGGCGTGATCACGGCGGCGGTCCCGCAGGCGAAGACCTCGGTCAGCGTGCCGTTCTCGGCGTCGCGCTGCCACTGGTCGATGGAGATGCGGCCCTCCTCGGACTCGTAGCCGAGGTCGCGGGCGACGGTCAGGAGCGAGTCACGGGTGACGCCCTCCAGGATGGAGCCCGTCAGCGACGGGGTGACGATCTTGTCGCCGTACACGAAGTACAGGTTCATGCCGCCGAGTTCCTCGACCCACTTGTGCTCGACCGCGTCGAGGTAGCAGACCTGGTCGCAGCCCTTGGCGGCGGCCTCGGCCTGGGCGAGCAGGGAGGCCGCGTAGTTGCCGCCCGTCTTCGCGTCGCCCATGCCGCCGGGGACGGCGCGGACGCGGTCCTCGGAGAGCCAGATGGAGACCGGCTTGACACCGCCGGGGAAGTAGGCGCCGGCCGGGGAGGCGATGACCAGGAAGAGGTACTCGTTGGCGGGCTTCACGCCCAGGCCGACCTCGGTCGCGATCATGAACGGGCGCAGATAGAGGGACTCCTCGCCGCCGTGCGCGGGCACCCATGCCTTGTCCTGCTGGACGAGGACGTCACAGGCCTCGATGAAGGTCTCGACCGGAAGCTCGGGCATGCCGAGGCGGTGCGCGGAGCGCTGGAAGCGGCGGGCGTTCATCTCGGGGCGGAAGGTGGCGACCGAGCCGTCCGGGCGGCGGTAGGCCTTGAGGCCCTCGAAGATCTCCTGCGCGTAGTGCAAGGTCATGTTCGCCGGGTCGAGCGAGAGCGGGCCGTACGGGACGAGCTGGCCGTCGTGCCAGCCGCGGCCCTCGGTCCACTTGATCGTCACCATGTGGTCGGTGAAGTGGCGGCCGAACCCGGGGTTCGCCAGGATCGCCTCGCGCTCCGCGTCGGAGAGCGGCGAGGCCGAGGGCTTGAGCTCGATCGTGGGCGTCGTCATGAGTGGTTGTCCTTCACCGGTTGTGTGTGACGGGCCGCGCTCACGTCCGTACGGCCGGTGGCCAGTGCTGGGACGTCCGAGCATTCCCTCAATCCGCGGCTCCGCGTTCGATTATCGCAAGGCGGGGACCGTGGAAGAAACGGCGTGAAATGCGGTCCAGGGATGATGGTGGCACCCGGCGGGGACACAGCGGAAGCCGCCGGGTGCTGATGCGACCCGGCGGCTTCGAAACTTTCGAGAGGCGGCGGGGTCAGCCGGCTACTCGTACGGCCAGCGCGTCGCCGATCTCCGACGTGGAGCGGGCGGGCTTGCCGGTGCGCTCGGCGAGGTCGGCGGAGACCGCCTCGTCGATACGGGCGGCCTCGGCCTCGTAGCCGAGGTGGCGCAGGAGCAGCGCGACGGACAGGACGGTGGCGGAGGGGTCGGCCTTGCCCTGGCCCGCGATGTCGGGCGCCGAGCCGTGCACGGGCTCGAACATCGAGGGGAACTCGCCGGACGGGTTGATGTTCCCGCTCGCGGCGACGCCGATGCCACCGGAGACGGCCGCGGCGAGGTCGGTGATGATGTCGCCGAAGAGGTTGTCGGTGACGATCACGTCGAAGCGGCCGGGGTCGGTGACCAGGTAGATGGTCGCGGCGTCGACGTGGATGTAGTCGGTGGTGACCTCGGGGAACTCCTCGGCCACCTTGTTGAAGATGTTGGTCCACAGGTGACCCGCGAAGGTCAGCACGTTGTTCTTGTGGACCAGAGTGAGCTTCTTGCGCGGGCGGGCCTGGGCGCGGGCGAAGGCGTCGCGGACGACGCGCTCGACACCGAAGGCCGTGTTCACGGAGACCTCGGTGGCGACCTCGTGCTCGGTGCCCTTGCGGATGGTGCCGCCGTTGCCGGTGTACGGGCCCTCGGTGCCCTCACGGACCACGACGAAGTCGATGCTCGGCTCGCCGGCCAGCGGGGTGGCCACGCCGGGGAGGAGCTTCGACGGACGCAGGTTGACGTGGTGGTCGAAGGCGAAGCGGAGCTTGAGCAGGAAGCCGCGCTCCAGCACGCCGGACGGGACCGACGGGTCGCCGATGGCGCCGAGCAGGATGGCGTCGTGCTTCTTCAGCGCGTCGAGGTCGGCGTCGGTGAGGGTCTCACCGGTGTCGTGGTAGCGCTTGGCGCCGAAGTCGTACTCCTTGGTCTCCAGCTTCACATCCTGCGGAAGGACGGCGGAGAGGACCTTCAGACCTTCGGCCACGACCTCCTGGCCGATGCCGTCACCGGGAATCACTGCGAGATTGATGCTGCGAGACATGTGGGAACCCTACTCCCCGTCCCATGGGATGACATGCCGTGTCCGCCATACGGACATGCCGGTGACGGGTGGCGCCAACTGGTCGTCGCCCGTTCACCCGTATGTCTGGCGGGCGTTGGCCATCGCTGGGAAGTTCCTTCCCATGGACATACCCGACTTCGGCATCCCGCCGCAGCTCGCAAGCCGCATGAGCATGGCCGAGCAGCACGAGTACCTGCGTACCAAGCTGGTCCGGCGCCGCACGCTGGTGAACGCGGGCGCGGTGGCGGCGGGCGGGCTGCTGAGCGGCTGCGGCGGCGGGTCGGGAGCGCAGGGCACGAGGACCTCGGCGCCCGCGACCCCGACGGTGCACGGCTCGGTCGTCGCCCCCTTCGGCCGGCATCTCGCCTTCGGCGCCGACCCGAAGTCGCAGATGCGGGTCTCCTGGCAGGTCCCGCTGGCGGTGCGGAAGCCGTACGTCCGCATCGGCGCGAAGCCGGACGACCTGAGCCGGAAGATCGAGGCCGAGGTCCGCGCTCTGCACACGCCGGGCGTGACGGGCGTGCGTCCTGCGCTGGAGCAGTACTACCTCCACGCGGCCCTGGACGGCCTGCGCCCCGGCACGACGTACTACTACGGCGTGGGCCACGAGGGCTTCGATCCGGCAGCCCCGAAGCACCGCTCGACGATCGGCACCTTCCGCACGGCGCCGGCGTCGCCGGAGAAGTTCGTGTTCACGGCCTTCGGCGACCAGGGCGTCAGCCAGGCCGCGGCCGCCAACGATCACGTCATCCTGCGCCAGAAGCCCGCCTTCCACCTGCACGCGGGCGACATCTGCTACGCCGACACCAACGGCCGGGGCGAGAAGTCGGACGGCTACGACCCCGCGTTCTGGGACCTGTTCCTCAAGCAGAACGAGCCGGTGGCCAGGTCGGTCCCGTGGATGGTGACGACCGGCAACCACGACATGGAGGCCTGGTACTCGCCGGAGGGCTACGGCGGCCAGTTGGCCCGCTTCTCCCTCCCGGGCAGCGGCTTCGACGCGCGCACGGCGCCCGGGGTGTACGCGTTCACCTACGGCAACGTCGGCTTCGTGGCGCTGGACGCGAACGACGTCTCGTACGAGATCCCCGCCAACTTCGGCTACAGCGGCGGCAGGCAGACCAGGTGGCTGGACGAGAAGCTGGCCGAGCTGCGGTCGGCGAAGGGGATCGACTTCATCGTCGTCTTCTTCCACCACTGCGCCTATTCGACCTCCGCGCACGCCTCCGACGGCGGGGTACGGGCGGAATGGCTGCCGCTGTTCGCCAGGCACCAGGTGGACCTGGTGATCAACGGCCACAACCATGTCTACGAGCGGACGGACGCCATCAGGAACGGCGGGGTCGGCAGGCCGGTCCCCATCGGTGCGTCGACCGACCCGACACGGGACGGGATCGTGTACGTCACGGCGGGCGGCGGCGGCCGTGATCTGTACGGCTTCCCGACCGGTGTGAAGGAGAGCTACGAGGGACACGTCACGCACCACGACTCGGTCGACACCTTCCAGTGGACGAAGTCGAAGGCCTCCGCGGCGGAGACCGTGGAGTGGTCGCGGGTGCGCTACCGGGGCTTCTCGCTCCTCACGGTGGAGGCGGAGAGCGGTGCGAGGCCCGCCCTGAAGGTGTCGGCGCTCACGGACGGCGGCGAGCGCATCGATCACTTCGAGGTGCGGCGCGGGGTGTGAGTCCGCGCCGCACCTCATGCGGGTGCGGCTCCCGGCTCAGATGTGATGCCCGGCTCAGTGGCCGGTCGAACCGCCGTTGTCCCTGCGGTCCAGGGCGCGCTGGAGGGCGGCTGCGGCGTTCTTGCGGTCGGACTCGCTCGTACGGGAGCTGTGACGGACTCGGCGGCGTGCGGTCGTCTCGGCCATGGGAAATCGACTCCTTCGAAATCCGGGAGTGCGGAAAGGGGTTACGAGACGCCGGATGGGGCGGGGAGCGGCGCCGCAGGGGTTGCCTGCACGGGGCGCGCTCACGACCGCCATTCGCTTGGTCGAGCGAGACGTTCGGCTCCTACAAAAGTAAGCGAGCGGGCCCGGTCTGTCTCCACAATTACTCGGACTTCCTACTATCTGAGACGGTGGATTGGCTCACACCGCTCTGAGCTGGGCTTTCGCCCACACGGCTGATCCTCGGCACGGCATGCGACAACAGCCACCGGCGAAGGGAACGGTGAGGTCATGAACGACAAGGCCAAGGCACTTCTCGAGGGCGGCCCGCAGGATCTGCCCGAACGGATCGTCCCGATCACGACTCCCGGAGCAGACCTGAAAATCGAGCTGCGCAACGGCTACGAACACTTCAGGCGGACCACCCGTCACGCGGACACACCGGAGGGCACGCTCCCGGTGTACGAGTGGTGGGAGCGCACGGAACTGCCCGGCTGACCGGTCCACCGGAGAGAGCTCAGGTGCTTTCCTAGGCGCTGTGCGTGGCGTTGCGGATCGCTCGCCAGCGGCGGAGGAAGAAGCGCAGGAAGAGCGTCTCGGAAGCGACGGCGTAGAGGAGCACCGCGCCTGCGATGGCGAGGTCGCCGAGGAGGGCCGGGTGGGGGTCCAGGGCTTCGGTCAGGAAGTAGGCGCCGAGGCTCTCTGCCAGGACACCCGTGCTCAGGATGAACACGGCGGTGGCGATGTACGGATACCCCATGTGAGTGCCGGACGAGACGAGCCGCGACTCCCAGCCGAGCAACTCCCCTTGCCCGAGGGCACCGTTGATCTGACGCTCGACCGCTGCCACGCCCTGGCCGGCCCGTTGGGAGCGATGGTATTCGCCCAGCCAGATGAGCAGGCTCGCCTTCGCGGCACCGGGGACGAAGATCAGACAGGCCGGTATCAGGATGCCGCGAGAGAGGTCGGACGTGAGCATCGCCGCGGTGACGACCGCGAGCGAGGTGAACGCGAAGTTCATGATCTGGATGCGGTTGCTGATCGCCTGCAGGCTCTCCGACCGCAGCGAGTTGTACTCGGCGAGGAGCGCTGTCAGCGCCGCCGAGGCCGCCGCATCCGGAGGCCGGCCGCGGGCGGCGGCCCTGCGCGGGGCGGGAGGCGACGGCGGCGGGTCGGTCACCCTGACATTGTTTCCAGCAACTCCGCCGCCGACACACCACCGGGATCCATGAAGGCGTAGGCGAACGTGCGGAATCCGAGTGCCCTGGCACGGTCCAGGTTGGCCGCCCGGTCCTCCACGATCAGCGTGGACCGCGGTGGCGTGTGCTCCGCGGCGACATCCAGGAGCCCCCGTCCGGGCGAACTCTTGGTCAGCCCCAACCGGCAGGACAGGAAGACGAGTTCGGGGTCGATCCAGCGGGCGAGGTCCAGTCGCTGCGCCTGCTTGACGTACCAGAAGGACGTGTTGTTCGAGGCGATGCCCACAGGCCGCGCCCCGTCGGCGGAGGCGGCCGCGAGCAGCTCACCGGCGGCGGGGTTCGCCACCAGCAGTTCCTCCTCCAGCTCCTGGACCAGCTCGGGGGGAACGGTGCGCCCCAGCTCCCGGGAGAGCGCCTGCCAGTACTCCGCCTCCGTGCTCTCCCGCACGCTGAACTCCCGCCACAGCCGCCGGCCTGCCTCCCGGACGGCCGAGGGGGCGAGCCCCCACCGGTCCGCGAGTCCCGCCCCGGGGGTCAGCAGCAGTGTCTCCCATGGGTCGCAGAACAGGACGTTGCCGAGATCGAAGAGGATCACTGACGGGTCGTCGGCTTCCGCGTTCATCTCAGGGACCCCCTCCTCGACGGGCACACAGGGCCGGCGGCCCGGATGTGCGAGGCCAGCATGCCGCACATCCCGGCCGCTTACGAGAACGGTCAGCCCATGTGCGGGTACGTGTAGTCCGTCGGCGGGACCAGGGTCTCCTTGATCGCTCGGGTCAGGGTCCAGCGCTGCAGGTTCTGCGGGGCGCCGGCCTTGTCGTTGGTGCCGGAGGCGCGGCCGCCGCCGAAGGGCTGCTGGCCGACGACGGCGCCGGTCGACTTGTCGTTGATGTAGAAGTTGCCGGCCGCGTAGCGCAGCTTCTCCATCGTGTACGCCGCCGCCGCGCGGTCGCCCGAGATGACCGAGCCGGTCAGCGCGTAGTCGGACACCGACTCCATCTGGGTCAGCATCTCCTCGTACTTGTCGTCCTCGTAGACGTGCACGGCGAGGAACGGGCCGAAGTACTCGGTGCGGAAGACCTCGTTCTCCGGGTCGTTGCACTCGACGACGGTCGGACGGACGAAGTAGCCGACCGAGTCGTCGTAGGTGCCGCCCGCGACGATCGTGCAGGCCGGGTCGGACTTCGCGCGGTCGATGGCGGCCTTGTTCTTGGCGAAGGCGCGCTCGTCGATGACGGCGCCGATGAAGTTGGAGAGGTCCGTGACGTCACCCATCGTCAGGTAGTCGACCTCGGTCGCGAACTCCTCCTTGAAGCCGGAGTTCCAGATGGACGCCGGGATGTAGGCGCGGGAGGTCGCGCTGCACTTCTGGCCCTGGTACTCGAAGGCTCCGCGGGTGAGCGCCGTCTTGAGGATCGCGCGGTCGGCGCTGGGGTGGGCGACCAGGAAGTCCTTGCCGCCGGTCTCGCCGACCAGCCGCGGGTAGGAGCGGTACTTCTCGATGTTGTTGCCGACCGTCTTCCACAGGTACTGGAAGGTCTTGGTCGAGCCGGTGAAGTGGATGCCCGCGAGGTCGCGGTGGACCAGCGCCACCTTGGAGACCTCGATGCCGTCGCCGGTGACGAGGTTGATGACGCCCTTGGGCAGGCCCGCCTCCTCCAGCAGCCGCATCAGCAGGACGGCCGCGTGGGTCTGGGTCGGGGACGGCTTCCAGACGACGACGTTGCCCATGAGCGCCGGGGCGGTGGGCAGGTTGCCCGCGATCGCGCTGAAGTTGAACGGCGTGATCGCGTAGACGAAGCCCTCCAGCGGGCGGTGGTCGAGACGGTTCCACACGCCCGGGGAGTTGGCCGGGGGCTGCTCGGCCAGGATCTGGCGGGCGTAGGCGACGTTGAAGCGCCAGAAGTCGATGAGCTCGCAGGGACAGTCGATCTCGGCCTGCTGGGCGGTCTTCGACTGGCCGAGCATGGTGGAGGCCGCAAGGGTCTCGCGCCACGGGCCGGAGAGGAGCTCGGCCGCGCGCAGGATGATCGCGGCGCGGTCGTCGAAGGACATCGCGCGCCAGGCGGGCGCGGCGGCAAGGGCCGCGTCGATGGCGTCCTGCGCGTCCTGCTGGGTGGCGTTGGCGTACGTGCCCAGGCGGGCCTTGTGGTTGTGCGGCTGCACGACGTCGAACCGCTCGCCGCCGCCCATCCGCTTCTCGCCACCGATCGTCATCGGCAGGTCGACCGGGTTCTCGGCCAGTTCCTTGAGCTTGGCTTCCAGCCGGGCACGCTCGGGCGAGCCGGGGGCGTAGCCGTGCACCGGCTCGTTGACGGGGGTGGGGACCTGGGTCACAGCGTCCATGGGATCCGTAACTCCTTGATGTTGAGCGGGTGTTGCGAGCGGGGTGCGGGGTCAGCCCTTGCTGAGCATGCTGCGGACGAAGAAGCGCAGGTTCGCCGGCTTCTCCGCGAGCCTTCGCATGAAGTAGCCGTACCAGTCGGTGCCGTAGGCGGTGTAGACGCGCATCCGGTGGCCCTCGGCGGCGAGTCGGAGGTGCTCGTCGCTACGGATGCCGTAGAGCATCTGGAACTCGTACTCGTCGGGCTTGCGCCCGGCCTTGCGGGCCAGCTCCTGGGCGATGGAGATCAGGCGCGGGTCGTGGGACCCGACCATCGGGTACCCCTCGCCCTCCATCAGGATCCTGAGGATCCGCACATACGCCTTGTCGATCTCCTGCTTCTGCTGGTACGCGACCTCGGCGGGCTCCTTGTACGCGCCCTTCACCAGGCGCACCCGGCTGCCGGCCGCGGCGAGGCGGCGGGCGTCGGCCTCGGTGCGGAACAGGTAGGCCTGGATGACGCAGCCCGTCTGCGGGAAGTCCCTGCGCAGTTCCTCGTGGATGGCGAACATCGAGTCGAGGGTGGTGTGGTCCTCGGCGTCGAGCGTGACCGTCGTACCGATGGCGGCGGCGGCCTCGACGACGGGCCGGACGTTGGCGAGGGCCAGCTCGTGGCCGCCGTGGAATGCAGGGGCGGGCCCGAAGGGCCCTTCGAACAGGGCGGTGGTGGGCGACGGGAGGGACTGACCGAACATCGACAGTTTCACGGACATCTCGACCCGCTCGACGAGCTCCAGCTGCCTGAGCCGGTCGATCAGCGCCAGGTAGGCGTCCCTGGCCGCGGCGGCCTGCTCGGGGGTGGTGATGTCCTCGCCGACGACGTCCATCGTCAGCTCCAGGCCGCGCCCGGTGAGGTCCTTGATGATCGGCACGATGTCGTCGACGGTCTCACCGGGGATGAAGCGGTCGACGACCTGCTTGGTCACCGGGGCCGCCGAGATCAGGCGTCGCATCCGGTCGCTGCGCGACGCGGCAAGAATCACGGGACCCAGCACGGGGCACCTCCACAAACCAGCAGATAGAACCACCGTGAAACCTAAGGATCCCTCCGATCCTCAGCCATCGACAGCTGTCACGCATCCGTGCCGCAGATCTCAGACAGATGTATGAAGCGGGCCCGGAAATGCGGGAGAATGCCCGAGTGACGTCCGAAGCCTTCAGCCACGCAGGTGACTACCAGGAGCTGGTCGACGAGATCTCCGAGCTTCTCGGCGCCCCCGCCACCCTGGAGAACCGGGACTTCGAGCTGATCGCCTTCGGTGCGTACGACAGTGAGGGCGACCTCGACGCCTCCGCCCTGGACCCCGTGCGCACCCGCTCGATCCTGACGCGGCGCTCCACGGCCGCGGTCCGTTCGTGGTTCGAGGGCTTCGGCATCACGAGGGCGACGGGCCCGGTCCGTATCCCGCCGACGCCCGAGGCGGGCGTGTACCGGGGACGTATCTGTCTGCCGGTACGCCATCGGGGTGTCGTCCTGGGTTATGTGTGGCTGCTGGACTCCGACCCGGGCCCGACCGAGCGGCAGCTGACGGCGGCGATGGACGTGGCGGCCCGCATCGGCGCTCTGCTGGCGGACGAGGCGCAGCACGGCGCCGACCTCACCCGGGAGTTGCGGGCCGTGCTCACCGCCGAGCGCGGCTGGCCGCAGGACATGGCGGTGGCGGAGCTGCGCACCGCGCTGGGCTCCCGCGCGGACGGCCTGCACACGATGGTCTGCGTGACCCCCTGGCCGTCCGCCGACCCGGACGACGCCCCTTCGGTCCGTACGGTGCCGGGGGCGACGGCGCTGTGCACGGTGCCGTGGGGCGCGGACTCCCAGTCCCTGGCCCTGCTGGTACGGCTGCGCTCGGCGGACGTCCTGACACCGGCCGGCTCGGCGGCGGGGCGGCTGCTGGAGCGGGCGCGGCAGCTGGAAGGGGGCGGCACGGCGGCGTGCGGGATCGCGGCCGCGCGCACCGGGCTCGCGGAGCTGGCGACGGCCTGGCGCGAGGCCCTGGCGGCGGCGCGGGCCGCGCTGGCGGAGCCCCGGCTCGGTCCGGTCGCGGAGTGGGCACACATCGGCCCGTTCCGCCTGCTCACCGCGCTGCCCCCGGAAGTGGCCCACGACCCTGCCGTACATGCCCTGTTGTCCCCCACCTACCGCGAACTCGCCCGCACCGCCGAGATCTACCTCGACTGCGCGGGCCAGGCCGCCCGCACGGCCGCCGAGCTGGGCATCCACCGCCAGACCCTGTACTACCGCCTGTCCCGCGTGGAGAAGCTGACGGGCCTCGACCTGGACGACGGCGAGGACCGGCTGCTGCTGCACATGACGTTGAAGGGCGCAAGGCTGTAGCCCTGCCGCTGCTGATGCGGCATGCCGCAAGCGGGTCAGCTCCCGTTGACACCCGCGACCACGCGGCGCAGCCCTTCGGTGAGCTGCGTGGCGTCCGTCGCCGTGTCCGGATTGAAGAGCCACTGCACCATGAGCCCCTGGAGGAGGGTCTGGTAGAAGCGCCCCTCGCTGTCGATGGCCTCCTTGCCCTGCTCCTCCTCCGGGATGTCGTTGAACAGGGGCAGGAGGCCCGAGCGGCCCTGCTCCTCCGCCTCGACGAGCATCTGGCGCACCTCCGGCATGCGGTCGCCCTGGAGGATCAGCTCGAAGCTCAGCATCCAGATCGCGCGCGATTCGCCCACCGCCCCGACGATGTTCTCCCACACGGCCCGGAATCGCTCCAGCGACCCGGCAGGCGTCGACTTCGCGGCCTGCCCCTCCCCGCCGGGCTCGAACCGGTGCCCCGTGGCCTCGATCAGTGACACATACGCCTGCACCAGCAGCGCGTCCTTCGACCCGTAGTGGTAGCCGATGGACGCAAGGTTCGTCCCCGACTCCTTGACGATGTCCCGCGCGGTCGTACGCAGGAACCCCTTCTCCAGCAGGCAGCGCTTGGCGCCTTCAAGCAGATCCTCACGGTGTCCCATGTCCCCACCCTACTCCGATCCATACACCTGTCCTATACGCATGACTTATACATTCGTTCTAGACACTCGTTTAATACGCTTGTACAGTCACTGGCATGACGAACCCGACGAGCACCACCACAACCCCGTCCGGCCAACTGGCCGGCCGCCGCGAATGGACCGCACTGGGCGTGCTGATGCTCCCGCTGCTGCTGGTCTCGATGGACGTCTCGGTCCTCTACTTCGCCATCCCCGCGATCAGCGCGGACCTGGAGCCGAGCGGCACCCAGCAGCTGTGGATCTTCGACATCTACGCCTTCGTCCTGGCCGGCCTGCTGATGACGATGGGCTCGCTGGGCGACCGCATAGGCCGCCGCAAGCTGCTCCTGATCGGTGCGGCCGCCTTCGGCCTCGCGTCGCTCACCGCGGCCTACGCGAACAGCGCCGAGACCCTGATCGCGGCCCGCGCGGTCCTCGGCATCGGCGGCGCGACCCTGATGCCGTCGACGATGGCGCTGATCCGCACGATGTTCACCGACCCCGGCCAGCGCGCCAAGGCGATCGGCATGTGGTCCGGTGTGATGACGGCCGGCATCGCGCTCGGCTCGGTGATGAGCGGTGTCCTGGTCCAGTACTTCTGGTGGGGCTCGGTCTTCCTGGTCAACCTGCCCGCGATGGCACTGCTGCTGGTCCTCGGCCCGCTCCTGCTGCCCGAGTCGAAGGACCCGAACCCCGGCCGCTTCGACTGGCTGAGCGTCCCGCTCTCGATGGCAGCGGTGCTCCCCGTCATCTACGGCCTCAAGGAGATCCCGTCCGAGGGCTGGCACGCGCAGTACGTCGTCTCGATCACGGTCGGCCTGCTCTTCGCCGCCGCCTTCGTCCACCGTCAGCGCACTGCCGGGCACCCGATGATCTCCCCGGCCCTGTTCCGCGGCCGCGGCTTCGCCCCCTCCGTCGCCCTCAACCTCGTCGCCTCGTTCGCCATGTTGGGCTCGGCGTTCTTCACCACGCAGTACCTGCAGTCGGTGCTCGACAAGAGCGCGATGGAAGCGGCCCTGTGGGCGCTGCTCCCCTCGGTGCCGATCGGCATGGCGGCCCCGATGGCGACCGCGCTGGTCCAGAAGGGCGTCAATCGCGCCTACGTCGTCACCGCGGGCTTCGCCATCGGCGCCGTCGGCTACGCCCTGCTGGCCCTCGCGGACACCGACTCGCTCTGGCTGGTCCTGACGGCTTGCGGCGTCCTCGCCTCCGGCATCGTCATGGTCATCTCCCAGATCACGGACCTCGCGATGAGCAGCGCCCCGGTGGAACGGGCGGGCTCGGCGTCCTCCCTGATGGAGACCGGCGCGGAGTTCGGCGGCGCGCTCGGCATGGCGATCCTCGGCTCCATCGGTACGGCGCTCTACCGCCACGACATCCCGGCTTCGGCGCCGGCCGCGGCACACGAAACACTGGGCGGCGCGCTCGCGGTCGCCGGTCAGCTGCCGGGGCGCACGGGTGACGCCCTGGCTGCGATGGCCCGGGAGGCGTTCACGAGCGGGATGCAGGGCGCGGCGATCGCCGGGACGGTACTGCTGGTGGGGGCGGCGGCGCTGGCGGCAAGGGCGCTGCGGGGAATTCACGTCAGCGACAAGTAGGGCAACGCGAAGGGGCCGAGCCGACTCACGTCGGCTCGGCCCCTTCGCGTTGTGGATGCGTCAGACGAGGTTCACGGAACGGGCGAACGTCGCCCCGATCTCGGCCTCGACCTCGGTCAGCACCCCGGCGGGCACCGTGTCGTCGACGGTGAGCACAGCAAGCGCCTCGCCACCGGCCACGGCCCGCGAGACCTGCATACCGGCGATGTTGATGCCCGCCTCGCCGAAGATACGACCCACCGTGCCGACCACACCGGGACGGTCCTCGTACCGCAGCACGACCATGTGGTCGGCAAGGGCGAGGTCGACGTCGTAGTCGCCCACGGCCACGATCTTCTGCAGGTGCTTCGGGCCGGCCAGCGTGCCGGAGACCGACACCTCCTCGCCGCCCGAGAGCGTGCCGCGCACGGTGACGACGTTGCGGTGGTCGGCGGACTCCGAGCTGGTGGTCAGCCGTACCTCGACGCCGCGCTCCTGCGCGAACAGCGGGGCGTTGACGTACGACACCGTCTCGTCGACGACGTCCTCGAAGACGCCCTTGAGGGCGCTGAGCTCCAGCACCTTCACGTCGTGCTGGGTGATCTCGCCGTACACCTCGACGTCGAGGCGGACGGCGACCTCGCCCGCGAGCGCGGTGAAGATGCGGCCGAGGCGCTCGGCGAGGGGCAGGCCCGGCTTGACGTCCTCGGCGATCACACCGCCCTGGACGTTCACCGCGTCCGGCACGAGCTCACCGGCGAGGGCGAGACGCACCGAGCGGGCGACGGCGATACCGGCCTTCTCCTGCGCCTCGTCGGTGGAGGCACCCAGGTGCGGGGTGGCGACCACCTGGTCGAACTCGAACAGCGGGGAGTCCGTGCAGGGCTCCTTCGCGTACACGTCGAGACCGGCACCGGCGACGCGGCCCTCCTTGAGGGCGGAGTACAGCGCCTCCTCGTCGACGATCCCGCCGCGCGCGGCGTTGACGATGCGCACGCTCGGCTTGACCTTGCGCAGCGCCTCGTCGCCGATGAGACCCACGGTCTCGGGGGTCTTCGGCAGGTGGACGGTGATGAAGTCGGAGACCTCGAGCAGCTCGTCCAGCGACAGCACCTTGACGCCCATCTGCGCGGCGCGGGCGGGCTGGATGTAGGGGTCGTAGGCGACGACCTTCATGCCGAACCCGGACATGCGCTGGGCGACCAGCGCACCGATCCGCCCGAGACCGACGACACCGAGGGTCTTCTCGGCGAGCTCGACACCCGTGTACTTGCTGCGCTTCCACTCGCCGTTCTTCAGCGCGGCGTTGGCCTGCGGGATGTGGCGGGCAGTGGCGACGATGAGACCGCAGGCCAGCTCCGCGGCGGTCACGATGTTCGAAGTGGGGGCGTTGACGACCATCACGCCGGCCTTGGTGGCGGCGGAGACGTCCACGTTGTCCAGGCCGACGCCGGCTCGTGCGACGACCTTCAGCTTGTGCGCGGCGGCGATGGCCTCGGCGTCGACCTTGGTGGCCGAGCGGATCAGGATCGCGTCGACGTCGGCGATGGCGGGGAGCAGTTCGGCTCGGTCCGCTCCGTTGCAGTGCCGGATCTCGAAGTCGGGGCCAAGCGCGTCCACGGTCGCGGGCGACAGCTCTTCAGCGATGAGTACGACGGGTTTCGAGCTCACGTGAGTCCTCACAAGTCCAATGCGGACGGCCGTCCCGACGGCCGCAGGCGGTGGAGGGTTGCTAGCCGCGTTGGAGACGCACGACGCTGTGGGCCTGACGCGTATGTTGTACGGCAGTGTAGTGGCGCGACGACGATCGTCTTACGCCTCTGCGGAAGGATCACCCGGACGAGAGGCGCCATTTTGTAGCCCCTCCGGCGATTGAGGAGCGGGGTCCGGGGCAGAGCCCCGTGGCGGTGCCCCCGGCTGAGGGCACCGCCACGGGACACGGAGGTCACGCCTCCTCGTCGACCCAGCTCATCAGCTTCCGCAGCTGCTTGCCCGTGGTCTCCAGCAGGGACTCGGCGTCCTTCTGCTTGTACTCGTTGTACTTCTTCAGACCGCCGTGGTACTCGGCCATCCACTCACGCGCGAAGGTGCCGTCCTGGATCTCGGCGAGGACCTTCTTCATCTCGGCCTTGGTGGCGTCGGTGATGATGCGCGGGCCGGTGACGTAGTCGCCCCACTCGGCGGTCTCCGACACGCTCCAGCGCATCTTCTCCAGGCCGCCCTCGTACATGAGGTCCACGATCAGCTTCAGCTCGTGCAGGCACTCGAAGTACGCGATCTCCGGCTGGTAGCCGGCCTCGGTCAGCGTCTCGAAACCGGCCTTCACCAGCGCGGCCGTACCACCGCAGAGAACGGCCTGCTCGCCGAAGAGGTCGGTCTCGGTCTCCTCGGTGAAGGTCGTCTTGATGACGCCGGCGCGGGTGCCGCCGATGCCCTTGGCGTACGACAGCGCCAGCGCGAAGGCGTTGCCGGTCGCGTCCTGCTCGACGGCCGCGATACACGGAACGCCGCGGCCCTCCTCGTACTGGCGGCGCACCAGGTGACCCGGGCCCTTGGGGGCGACCATGCAGACGTCGACGCCCGCCGGGGGCTTGATGAAGTCGAAGCGGATGTTCAGGCCGTGGCCGAAGAACAGCGCGTCGCCGTCCTTGAGGTTGTCCTTGATGGACTCCTCGTAGACCTGGGCCTGGATCGGGTCCGGCACCAGGATCATGATGACGTCGGCCTCGGCGGCGGCCTCCGACGGCGTCACCACGCGCAGGCCCTGCTCCTCGGCCTTGGCCTTGGACTTGGAGCCCTCGTGCAGACCGACACGGACGTCGACACCCGAGTCACGGAGCGACAGCGCGTGGGCGTGGCCCTGGCTGCCGTAACCGATGACCGCGACCTTGCGGCCCTGGATGATGGACAGGTCGGCGTCGGCGTCGTAGAACAGCTCGGCCACTTTGGGTTCTCTCCTTGAGTGCAGATGTTGCGTCCCACCGTATGACGGCGGGCGGAAGTGAGGTTTCGCGGTCTCGGAATACGGGCGGCCGGTGTCACCCGGCCGCCTCAATACGTCGTTACGCCGACCGGTCGAGCGCGCGCAGCGAGCGGTCGGTGATCGAGCGGGCGCCCCGGCCGATCGCGATCGTGCCGGACTGGACGAGCTCCTTGATGCCGTACGGCTCCAGCATCTTGAGCATGGCGGACAGCTTCTCGTTGCTGCCGGTGGCCTCGATCGTCACGGCCTCCGGGGAGACGTCGACGGTCTTGGCGCGGAACAGCTGGACGATCTCGACGATCTGGGAGCGCGTCTCGTTGTCGGCGCGCACCTTCACCAGGACGAGTTCGCGCTGAACGGCCTGCGAAGGCTCCAGCTCGACGATCTTCAGCACGTTGACCAGCTTGTTGAGCTGCTTGGTCACCTGCTCCAGCGGCAGGTCCTCGACGCCCACCACGATGGTGATGCGGGAGATGTCGGGGTGCTCGGTGACGCCGACCGCGAGCGAGTCGATGTTGAAGCCGCGGCGGGAGAACAGCGCGGCGATCCGGGCCAGGATGCCCGGGGTGTTCTCC
This sequence comes from Streptomyces sp. NPDC001157, assembly GCF_053598255.1. NCBI lineage: Bacteria > Bacillati > Actinomycetota > Actinomycetes > Kitasatosporales > Streptomycetaceae > Streptomyces > Streptomyces sp. NPDC001157. Next base: position 27,673 of record NZ_JBSFJW010000045.1, on the reverse strand, counting down.
ACCAGGACGGAGAGCGTGTGCTTGGACATGGTCTGGTTGCGTCTCTCTCGCTCAGTCGTCTTCGTTGTCGCCGAAGTCGGGGCGGACGTCCCGGGCGGCCATGATCTCGTCGTTGGAGGTGCCGGCGGCGACCATCGGCCACACCATCGCGTCCTCGTGGACGATGAAGTCGATGACGACGGGGCGGTCGTTGATGGAGTTCGCCTCTTCGATGACCTTGTCGAGGTCGGCGGGGTCCTCGCAGCGGATCGCGTAACAGCCCATGGCCTCCGACAGCTTCACGAAGTCGGGGACGCGGGTGCCGGCGCTCGGCTGCTTGCCGTCCGCGTCCGGGCCGCTGTGCAGCACGGTGTTGGAGTAGCGCTGGTTGTAGAAGAGGGTCTGCCACTGGCGGACCATCCCGAGGGCGCCGTTGTTGATGATGGCGACCTTGATCGGGATGTTGTTCAGGGCGCAGGTGGTGAGCTCCTGATTGGTCATCTGGAAGCAGCCGTCGCCGTCGATCGCCCAGACCGTCCGGTCCGGGGCACCGGCCTTGGCGCCCATCGCGGCCGGGACCGCGTAGCCCATCGTTCCGGCGCCGCCGGAGTTCAGCCAGGTCGCGGGCTTCTCGTACTGGATGTAGTGCGCGGCCCACATCTGGTGCTGGCCCACGCCCGCGGCGAAGATCGTGCCCTCCGGTGCGAGCTGCCCGATGCGCTCGATGACCTGCTGCGGCGACAGCTGGCCGTTCTCGGGGTGCTCGTAGCCCAGCGGGTACGTCTCGCGCCAGCGGTTGAGGTCCTTCCACCAGGCCGTGTAGTCGCCCTGGTGGCCCTCGTTGTGCTCCTTCTGGACGGCCTGGATCAGATCGGCCAGCACCTCGCGGGCGTCCCCGACGATCGGCACGTCCGCCTCGCGGTTCTTGCCGATCTCGGCGGGGTCGATGTCAGCGTGGACGATCTTGGCGTACGGGGCGAAGCTGTCGAGCTTGCCGGTGACGCGGTCGTCGAAGCGGGCTCCGAGGGCGACGATCAGGTCGGCCTTCTGCAGCGCGGTGACGGCGGTGACCGCACCGTGCATGCCCGGCATTCCCACGTGCAGCGGGTGGCTGTCGGGGAATGCGCCGAGCGCCATCAGGGTGGTGGTGACGGGCGCTCCGGTGAGCTCGGCGAGAACCTTGAGCTCGGCGGTGGCGTGTGCCTTGATGACACCGCCGCCGACGTAGAGGACGGGCCGCTTGGCGGAGGTGATCAGCTTGGCGGCCTCGCGGATCTGCTTGGCGTGCGGCTTGGTCACCGGGCGGTAGCCGGGCAGGTCCATGACCGGCGGCCAGGAGAAGGTCGTCTGCGCCTGCAGCGCGTCCTTCGCGATGTCGACGAGGACCGGGCCGGGGCGGCCGGTGGAGGCGATGTGGAAGGCCTGCGCGATGACGCGCGGGATGTCCTCGGCCTTGGTGACCAGGAAGTTGTGCTTGGTGATCGGCATGGTGATGCCGACGATGTCCGCCTCCTGGAAGGCGTCCGTGCCGATCGCCTTGGACGCGACCTGCCCGGTGATCGCCACGAGCGGCACCGAGTCCATGTGCGCGTCGGCGATCGGGGTCACCAGGTTGGTGGCGCCCGGGCCGGAGGTCGCCATGCAGACGCCGACCTTGCCGGTGGCCTGCGCGTAACCCGTGGCCGCGTGGCCGGCCCCCTGCTCGTGGCGGACCAGGACGTGGCGCACCCGGGTGGAGTCCATCATCGGGTCGTACGCAGGAAGGATCGCACCGCCGGGAATGCCGAATACCGTGTCGGCCCCGACCTCCTCGAGAGAGCGGATGAGGGACTTCGCACCCGTGACGTGCTCGGGTGCGGACTGCTGTCCTCCGGATCGGGGCCGCGGCTGCGGATGGGCCCCGGTGGCCTGCTCGGTCATCGTCAGTCTCTTCTCGATGCTGAGGGTTTTTGCGAGGTTTGTGCGGTGTTCAAGCGCTGCACGACTGGTGCCTGTGCAACAAAAAACCCCTCGTGCCGTAAGGCAAGCGAGGGGAGCGCGCCGGGTGTGGTCGCTGGGAATTCCGGATCCGTCCGGACATCACCAGCTCAGCCGACGCGCTTTCCAAGTACGAGAATTCGGGTGCGCATGGCACAGACCCTCCCCCCGGCACGCACCACGTGTCAAGTGGGTGGGACGGGAGTCTCATTATGTGAGCGGAGGGCACTTCCGCCTCCGAGAACAGCGGGCACACCACCTGTGTACACCCCTGAACCACCTCCCGCGAACGCAGGCTCGATCGGCCCGTGCGGAACCGGATATTGGCCGGAAGCCAGCGCTCGGCGCAGCCGGACCTCGTCCAGCGGGCCGGAGAACGCCATGCCCTGCCCGTGGGTGCAGCCCATCGCGCGCAGCGCCACGACCTGCTCGGGCAGGTCCACGCCGTCGGCCACGGACTGCAGTCCGAGGTCCGTCGCGATCCGCAGCAACCCGGCTGTGATCTTGTGCAGCCGCGCGGACTCGACGACTCCTTCGACCAGGCTGCGGTCGAGTTTCAGCACGTCGACGGGGAGTCTGCGCAGCGCCGTGATCGCCGCACAGCCGCTGCCGAAGCAGTCCAGGGCGATCCGGACGCCGAGTCTGCGCAGGGCGCCGAGGCGTCGCTCCAGTTCGTCCAGCGAGACCCGGGGGTCGGGGTCGGACAGCTCGATCACCAGGGACCCGGACGGCAGCCCGTGCCGGGTCAGCAGGGCCTCTATCGAGCCGAGCGGCATCGAACGGTCGAGCAGTCGCCGGGCGCTCATCGGTACCGCGACGGGCACGGACAGCCCGGTGCCGGTGCGCTCGGCGGCCTGCTCCACGGCCTCCTCCAGCATCCAGCGGCTCAGCTCGGCGGTCTTGTCGCTGTCCTCGGCGACGCGCAGGAACTCGGCAGGGGTGAACAGCACCCCCTGCGAGGAGCGCCAGCGCGCCTGGGCCTCGACCGACGTGATCCGGCCGTCCTCCAGACAGACCACGGGCTGGTGCAGCAGCGCGAACTCGCCGTCGTGCAGTGCGGCACGCAGCCGCGTGGCCAGCTCCGCCTTGCGTACGACGTCCTGCTGCATCTGCGGGGCGTACAGCTCGACGCGGCCCTTGCCGGCCGCCTTGGCGCGGTACATGGCGAGGTCGGCGTTGCGCAGCAGTTCGCCCGCGCCGAGGCCGGGCTCGGCGAAGGCGACACCGATGGAGGCCGCCACCCGGACATCGTTGCCGTCGATGAGGTATGGCTGGGAGAGCGTGATCCTGAGGCGGTCGGCGAGCTCCAGGATGTGCCGTTCGCGCGCGGAGCGGTCCCGGGTGCCGTCCCCCACGATCAGGGCCGCGAACTCGTCGCCACCGAGCCGGGAGGCGGTGTCCCCGTGCCGGACCGCGTCCTGGAGTCTGCGTGCGGCCTGGACGAGCAGCTCGTCCCCGGCCTGGTGCCCGATCGTGTCGTTGACGGCCTTGAAGCCGTCGAGGTCGATGAAGAGGACGGCCGTGCCGCGCAGCGCGGCGCCCCGGTCGGAGGCACGGCGGCCGGACAGTGCCTGCTGGACACGCTTGGTGAAGAGGGCGCGGTTGGGCAGGTCGGTGAGCGGGTCGTGCTCGGCGTTGTGCTGTAGCTGGGCCTGCAGGCGCACTCTTTCGGTCACGTCCCGGCTGTTGAAGATGAGGCCGCCCTGGTGGCGGTTGACGGTGGACTCGACGTTGAGCCAGCCTCCCTCGCCGGACCGGAAGCGGCATTCGATGCGTGTAGTGGGTTCATCGAGCGGGCTGGCGGCGAGGAAGCGGCGCACCTCGTGCACCACGCAGCCCAGGTCCTCCGGGTGGATGAGATTGGCCAGTTCCGTCCCCACCAGGTCCTCGGCGGGGCGTCCGTAGACCCCGGCGGCGGCCGGGGAGACGTAGCGGAGGATGCCGTTGGGCGCGGCGATCATGATGACGTCGCTGGAGCCCTGCACCAGGGAGCGGAAGTGGTTCTCCTTCTGCGCCAGTTCCTGGGTGAGGGTGATGTTGTCGAGCAGCATGATGCCCTGGCGCACCACGAGAGCGAGCACGACCGTGCCGCCGGTGAGGAGCACCACGCGATCGACCCGGTGGCCGTTCAGGACGGTGTAGAGGATCCCGAGCGTGCACACGGCTGCGGCGAGATAGGGCGTGAGGGCGGCCAGGGAGCCGGCGATGGGCCGGGCGGCCGGATACCGGCTGTGATCACCTCCCTGGGGTGCCGGGTGGTGCTGGTGCGCGCCGCTCCGGTGGCCCGGCACATGTTCGTGCACCACGCGCGTGTGCCCGTCGAGGTCGCACCGGTCGGTCTCGGGCTGCTGCCCGTGCCGGGGCGCGGCCCAGGGGGCGTACGCGAGGAGCAGGGAGCCGGCGAACCAGCCCGCGTCGAGCAACTGGCCCGAGTGATAGCTGTTGTGCAGCAGCGGCGAGGTGAACAGGGCGTCGCACATCACCGTCAGCGCCAGCGCGCCGATGGCGGTGTTGACCGCCGTGCGGTTCACCGCGGAGCGCCTGAAGTGCAGCGCGAGCACCATGCTGACCAGGGCGATGTCCAGCAGCGGGTACGCGAGCGACAGCGCGGTGTGCGCGACGCTCGGCCCGTCGAACTTGGCCGCCTGGGCGAGCGCGAGGCTCCACGACAGCGTGAGCAGCGAGCCGCCGATCAGCCAGGCGTCGAGCGCGAGGCACACCCAGCCGGCCTTCGTCACCGGCCGCTTGGCGAGCACCAGGAGCCCCACGATCGCGGGCGGCGCGAAGCACAGGAAGAACAGGTCGGCATAGCTGGGAGTGGGCACCTGCTCCCCCAGGACGACCTCGTACCACCCCCAGACCGCGTTGCCCAGGCTGGCCATGGCCGAGGAGAGGGCGAACAGCAGCCAGGCGGGTCGAAAGCGGACACGGCGGCTACGGGCGTACACGAACAGCGACACGGCGGCGGTGCCGGCCGCGGCGCTCAGCCCGAAGTCACCCATGATCAGCGAGAGTTCGCCGGAGCCCCAGCCGAACGCGGAACCGACGGCGTATCCCGCGCAGACCAGAGCCAGAACGAGTTGGGGGACCAGGCCGGGTCCGCGCCCGGCGGTCGGCGGACGGGGCAGCAGCGTCCCCGGAGAAGGCTGTACCCGCACCGCTGCGGCGAGGGTGGTCGTGGGAGGCGGGGGCGAACTCACCGGGCCCACCCGGTCCGCATCGCTCCCAGATCCCGCGGCCCCCGGTGCGCTGGGTGCGCAGGCCCCCGGCGGCTGTGCCCGCGGTGGTGATGGCTGTGACGGCAGCCGTGACTGCCGTGGTGACCGCGTCTGCGCGCGGCCGTACGCCAGAGTCGCCTCCGGCGGCCCCGTCGCGTCGGATCGCTCGCCCATAGGCCGTGCATCGCCCGTCGCCCCCCTCACAGTCTGAATTTCCATCCCCGGCGCCGAACGGTGCGGCGCAGCCCCTGCTCGGGACGATACACCAGTCTCGTCACTCAGGGACATAGTTCCTCTACGCTCCGTGACGACCAGCGGGAATGTGAGCACGGACCGCGTCCGCAGGGTTGCGGAGGGTACCGGAAGCGGACTACGCGCCCGTTACGCCCGTCGCGCGGGGCGCGCAGGGGACGCTCAAGTCGTCGGGGTCACGCGCCGTTCGCGCCTGTCGTAAGGATCACGTTGCGCAGCGGCTCCCGGTTCAGGAAACGGGTCAGCTGGTCCACCAGCAGCCGCTTGGCGCGGGGCAGGAACGCGGACGAGGGGCCTCCGACATGGGGGCTGATCAGGACGCCGGGCGCGCGCCACAGGGGGTGTTCGCGGGGCAGCGGCTCCGGGTCGGTGACGTCCAGGGCGGCGGTGATGCGGCCGGATTCCACTTCGGCGAGCAGGGCCTTGGTGTCGACGACGGGGCCGCGGGAGACATTCACGAGGAGGGCGCCGTCCTTCATCCGCGCGAGGAAGTCGGCGCCCGCCAGGCCGCGGGTGGCCTCGGTGAGGGGCGTGACGAGGACGACGACATCCGCTTCCGGCAACAGGGCGGGCAGATCGGTGAGCGGATGCACCGGGCCGCGCGCCGTGGTGCGCTCGGAGCGCGCGACGCGCGCCACCCGCGCCACCTCGAACGGAACGAGCCTGTCCTCGATGGCGGATCCGATCGACCCGTAACCCACGATGAGGACGTTCTTGTCCGCCAGCGCGGGCCGGAACCCGCCCAGCCACTCCCCGCGGCCCTGGGCGCGCACGAAGTCGGGGACGCCGCGCAGCGAAGCGAGGATCAGCGTGAGCGCGAGTTCGGCGGTGCTCACCTCGTGCACTCCGCGTGCGTTGCACACCTGCACGCCGGGACGCAGGTGCTTCAGTCCCGGCTCCAGGCTGTCGATGCCGGCCGTCAGGGTCTGTACGACCTGTACGCCGCTCAACGCCGGCAGGGGACGTACGCCCACGTCACTGGGCTTCATGTAGGGAACGACGTAGAAGACGCAGTCGGCAGGGTCCGCGGGGAAGTCGTCGGCGCCGTCCCAGAAGCGGTAGTTGGGGCCTTCGGGAAGCCCCTCGATGGTGTCGGGCGGGATGGAAAGCCACACGTCAGCAGTCATGTCAGGAGGCTATGTCAGGGCCATGGGGGTGCAGAGGTTAGGTTGGAGGCCAGGAGAGGGAGGGTCACGAGCAGGTGGAGCGCAGGACGATCGGCGCGGGCGCACTCGCGGTGGGGGCCGTCGGACTCGGGTGCATGCCGATGAGCTGGGCGTACAGCGGGTCGCGGCAGCGGGGCGACGCATCGCTCAGGGCGGTGCACCGGGCGCTGGACGCGGGCTCGACACTCCTGGACACGGCCGACATGTACGGCCCGTTCACCAACGAGCTGCTGGTGGGGCGGGCGTTGAAGGAGCGCCGTCAGGACGCCTTCGTGTCGACGAAGGTCGGCCTGCTGGTGGGCGAGCAGCACATCGTGGCCAACGGCCGCCCCGGCTATGTGAAGCGTGCCTGCGACGCGTCCCTGAGACGCCTGCAGACGGACGTCATCGACCTCTACCAGCTGCACCGCGAGGACCCCGAGGTCCCGGTCGAGGAGACGTGGGGCGCGATGGCGGAGCTCGTCCGGGCCGGAAAGGTACGGGCGTTGGGGCTGTGCGCGGTCGGCGCACGGGGCGGGCGTCGGTCCGGGGGGCGGTTGCACGACGCGACGATCAGGCAACTCCAGCGGGTGCAGCAGGTGTTCCCGGTGAGCGCGGTGGAGGCCGAGCTGTCGGTGTGGTCGCCGGAGGCGCTGGACTCGCTGCTGCCGTGGTGCGAGGCGCGTGACGTCGGCTTCCTGGCCGCGATGCCCCTCGGCAACGGCTTCCTGACCGGCACGCTCACCCCGGGCCAGGGCTTCGAACCGGACGACGTGCGGGCCCGCCACCCCCGCTTCACCGCGGAGATGATGGCCGCGAACCAGCCGATCGTGGCCGGCCTGCGCCGGATCGCCGCCCGGCACGGCGACGAGGTCACGCCCGCCCAGGTGGCCCTGGCCTGGGTGCTGGCGCAGGGACGGCACGTGGTCCCGGTCCCGGGCACCAAGCACGAGCGCTGGGCGACGGAGAACGCCGCGTCCGCAGCACTCCGGCTGACCGCGGAGGACCTCGCCGAAGTCGCGGCACTGCCAGGCGCACGAGGGTCCTGGGACTGACGCGGGCGGTCGAGAGACCGAAAGCGGGCGGGTGGCCGCGGCGGCGGAGATTCGGGATCCGCCGACCGGGAACCTGCGGGGCGCGAGCGGTGTAAGACAAGTAGAACCTGCCGCTGGACCGCCGCCCGAAGGGACCAAGATCGTGCTACGACGAGCTGTGCCGGCCGTGTTGGCCACGACCGCGCTCCTGCTGACGGCGGGCTGTTCCTCCGGCGGAGGGTCCGGGGGCGGCGGTGACGGTACGGAGCCGGGGAGCACTGCCGGGACCTCGTCCCCGTCGCGGCAGGCCGCCGAACAGGCCCCACCCGCCAAGGGCTCGGTCAAGGTGCTGCGCACGGTCACCACCGGCCTGAAGACCCCGTGGGGCCTCGCCCCGCTGCCCGGCGGAGACCTCCTCGTCTCCTCCCGGGACGAGGGGACGATCACGAAGATCGACGAGAAGACGGGCAGGAAGACGGAGCTGGGCAAGGTGTCCGGGGTCTCCCCCGCCGGAGAGGGCGGCCTCCTCGGTATCGTGCTCTCCCCGGACTATGCCGCGGACCACATGATCTACGCGTACTTCACCTCGGCCTCGGACAACCGCATCGTCCGCCTGCTGTACGACGCGAAGAAGCCGGCCGGCGAACAGCTGGGCGCGCCGGACACGATCTTCAAGGGCATTCCCAAGGGCTCCATCCACAACGGCGGCCGGATCGCCTTCGGCCCGGACCGGATGCTGTACGCGGGCACGGGCGAGAGCGGAAACCGGGGCCTGGCCCAGGACAAGCAGTCCCTGGGCGGAAAGATCCTCCGACTGACCCCGGAGGGCGACCCGGCTCCCGGCAACCCCTTCCCGGACTCCCCCGTCTACACCTACGGTCACCGCAATGTTCAGGGCCTGGCCTGGGACCCCGAACAGCGCCTGTTCGCCTCGGAGTTCGGCCAGGACACCTGGGACGAGCTGAACGCGATCAAGCCGGGCGACAACTACGGCTGGCCGGACGCCGAGGGGAGGTCGTCCGACGGCAAGTACCACAACCCGATGGCCCAGTGGCACACGGACGACGCCTCCCCCAGCGGCATCGCCTACGCCCAGGGCTCGGTCTGGATGGCGGGTCTGAAGGGCCAGCGCCTGTGGCGCATACCCCTGAAGGGCACGGCTGCCGCTGCCGATCCGCAGCCCTTCCTGCAGGGCAGGTACGGCCGCCTGCGGACCGTGGTCTCGGCCGGTGGCGACAAGCTGTGGCTGACGACGAGCAACACGGACGGCAGAGGAGAGCCGAAGTCCGGCGACGACCGAATACTGGAGCTGCAGGTCGGCTGAGGAATCACTCCTCAGCAGTGTCCGTCTCGTCCTCCTGCCGAGGCGGCCGTACGACGACCTTCCCGGACTCGAGGTCTATCGGCCCGTGTCCGGGGTCGTTGTCGCCGACGTCCTCGCGGGTCAGTTCCAGCCTCTTCTTCTCGTCGCGGGTGTGTTTGCGGCCGGGTGCGAAGAGTTCCTCGAAGACGTTGAACATCGCTTTCCCTTCAGCTGCTCCGTCATCCGGCGATCAGCCGGTCGCCGTCCCCCGGCGGGAAGAGTCCCCGTCGATGCGCCACCGCCGCCGCCTCTCCTCTTCCTGAGACGCCGAGCTTGCCCAGAATGTTCGACACATGGACGCTGGCGGTCTTCGGGGAGATGAAGAGTTCCTCGGCTATCTGGCGGTTGGTGCGGCCGGCGGCCACCAGGCGCAGGACGTCCCGTTCCCGCCCGGTGAGGCCGAGCGCCTCCACGGGGTCGGCGGGCCGCGGGTCCGGGATGCGCTTCAGGGCGAGGCGCGCCCGCTGGGCGAGCAGGGCGACGGCATCGGCGAGGGGGCGGGCGCCGAGGTGGTCGGCCACGGCGTGCGCCAGGCGCAGCAGTTCGGTGGCGCGGTCGCGTTCGTCGTCACCGCCCGAGGCGAGCAGGGCCTCGGCCAGCCGGTGGCGGACGCGGGCGAGGTCGTAGGGGCGGTCCAGAGCCTCGAAGGCGGTGACCACGTCCGACCAGGTGTCGGCGGTGTCGCCGCCCTCGGCGCGGGCGAGTTCGGCGCGGACCCACTGCTCGTGGGCGAGCCAGATGGGGGTGTCGGTGGTGGTCTTCTTGACGGCCTCGCGGAGCCGTTCCAGGGCGTCGGTGCGGCCCTGGGCCGCCGCGGGCAGGGCCCGGGCGTCGGCCTCGGCGGTGGCGGCGGCGAGCAGCAGGGGCCAGCCGTAGCGCTGGGTGCCGGGCGGGATGTCGGAGACCAGGACGCGGGCGAGTTCGGCCCGGGCGTCGAGGAGGCGGCCCTCGCCGGCGGCCACGCCGATCTCGATGCGGGAGAGGAGCAGGGTGTGTTGAGGCATGGGATCGTGCGTGCCCAAGTAGTTTCGGGCAGCGGCGAGTTGGCGGGCCGCCTCGGGCAGGTCGCCGCGGCCGAGGGCGACGTGCGCGAGGCAGCTGGCGCCGCTGCCCCGGGGCTTGGCGCCGTGCCCCACGCGCAGGGCGCCGGCCGCCGCGTCGGCGGCCTCGTCCCAGCGGCCCAGGGAGTAGAGCGCCTCGGACAGGTTGGCCCACACCCAGGCCTCGGAATCCAGCTGACCGAACTTCCGGGTGTAGACGAGGCCTTCCTGCAGAAGGGGGACGGCTTCCCGGGTGCGGCCGACGGCGTCCAGTTCGGCGGCCAGATTGACGTAGGCGCGACCGGCGACGTACGAGACGCCCTCCTCCAGGGCCCGGTCCTTGACCTCGCGCATCTCGGCGAGGCCCGCCTCGACGGAGCCCGCGTCGACCATGAGCCCGCCGTAGGTGAGGCGGGCGTTGAGCTCGATCTCGCGGGCGCCGACCATGCGCGCGTACTCGACGGCACGCTCGGCGGACGAGAGGGCTTCGGGACCGGGTTCGTGGAGCATCGACCAGTTGGCGGCGGTGGAGAGCACCTCGGCGTGCACCTCGGACGGCGGCAGGCCGCGGACCAGTTCCTGGGCCGTGCCGAGTTCCTTCCAGCCGTCGCCTCGGGCCAGGGCCTGCACGAGACGGGAGCGCTGGACCCAGAACCAGGCGGCGCGCAGGGGATCGCCCTCGTCCTCCAGCAGATGCAGTGCCCGCTTGGTGATCTTCAGGGCGCGTTCGCGCTCCCCCGACAGCCGGCCGGCGACCGCGGCCTCGGCCATCAGGTCCATATAGCGCAGGGGTGTGGTGGCCGGGTCGCAGCCGCAGGGGGGATAGACCTCGGTGTAGTCGATGGGACGCAAGCGGCCCCGTACGTCCTCGGGGGCGGTGTCCCACAGCTCCATCGCCCGCTCCAGGAGCCGCAGTTGCTCGCTGTAGGCGTGACGGCAGCGGGCCTCGACGGAGGCGTCCAGGACGGCGGGGAGGGCCTTGGCCGCGCTGTGGGCGTGGTACCAGTAGCTGGCCAGGCGCATGACGCGCTGGTCGGCGGGGACGAGCGCCGGGTCGGCCTCCAGGGCCTCGGCGTAGCGGCGGTTGAGGCGGGAGCGTTCGCCGGGCAGCAGGTCGTCGCTGACCGCCTCGCGGACCAGGGAGTGGCGGAAGCGGTAGCCGTCACCGGCGGGCGTGGCCAGCAGGATGTTGGCGTTCACCGCAGACCGCAGCGCCTCGATGAGGTCGTCCTCGGCGAGCCCGGCGACGGCGGCGAGCAGCCGGTACTCGACGGTGGAGCCGCCCTCGGCGACGATCCGTGCGACCCGCTGGGCGATCTCGGGCAGGCCCTCGACACGGACCAGGAGCAGATCGCGGAGGGAGTCGGTGAGGCCGGTGCCGCAGCCCTCGCTGACGCAGACGGCGAGTTCCTCGACGAAGAAGGCGTTGCCGTCGGAGCGTTCGAAGATGTCGTCGACCTGGGTGGGCTCCGGTTCGGTGGCGAGGATGCCGGCGATCTGGCGGCCCACCTCCTCCCGGTTGAAGCGGCCGAGTTCGACGCGGCGGACGGTGCGCAGCCGGTCGAGTTCCGCGAGCAGGGGGCGCAGCGGGTGACGGCGGTGGATGTCGTCGGCGCGGTAGGTGGCGAGGACGACGAGGCGGCCGGTGCGCAGGGTGCGGAAGAGATAGGCGAGGAGGTGTCGGGTGGAGGCGTCGGCCCAGTGGAGGTCTTCCAGGGCGACGACGACGGTCCGGTCGGCGGCGACGCGCTCGAGGACGCGGGCGGTGAGTTCGAAGAGGCGGGCCATGCCCTCCTCGTCGTGCCGCCCTCCGGAGGCCTGGCCCAGCTCGGGCAGGAGCCGGGTGAGCTCCTCCTCCTGGCCGGCGGCCGCGGCGGCGAGCTCGTCGGGCAGTTCGCGGCGCAGGGCACGCAGGGCGGTGGAGAAGGGTGCGAAGGGCAGCCCGTCGGCACCGATCTCCACACAGCCGCCGAGCGCGACGACGGCGCCCTCACGGCAGGCCGCGGTCGCGAACTCCTCGACCAGCCGGGTCTTGCCGACTCCCGCCTCCCCGCCGATCAGCAGGGCCTGCGGAGTGCCTGCCGCGGCTTGGGCGAGGGCGTCGCCGAGGATGTCGAGTTCTTCGGTTCGGCCGACGAACACGGGGCTTACGGACCTGGTCTCCACGAAGCCGAGCATCGCACGAGGGTCTGCCGACGGGGCACCGGTTTTCAGTGGGCCGAAGTCATGCTCGTTGCCCGGCGGTGGTGCTGCCGTGGTCTGGGGGCTGCCGCCCCCAGACCCCCGCTTCGGCGCTGAACGGGCCTCGTCCTCAAAAGCCGGAGGGGCTGAGAGGTTCCGCCCGGCGTCGGCCGCTTTCACGCCGCGCGGGCGGACCGGAGCCGGCGAAGACGTGGGCTATGGCTTTCGTCCTCGGCGGCGTGGCGGGCTGCCTCGCGGCGGGCGGCGCGGCGGCCGCGGACGGCCTCGCGGGCCAGCCGCTCCTGATCGGCCTGGCGGATCAGTTCGGCGGAGCGGAGCTGGGAGATCTCGTACTCGTACATGGTGTGTCCCTTGTGAGAGGCGGTTTTCGGGCTTCGCTTGCTGCGATGCCTCAACCTTCGTCTCCAAGGGGGGTGCGCCACATCGGGAGAGTTCCGCATCTTCGGGGCCGCCGGGGGCCTTAGATGCGCGTGAGGGGCCTCAGGTGCTCCGTAAGGTGCTTACGGATGCCCTAAGACCCCTCAGGACCTGCGGTGATGCGGTGGTGGTTCAGCGGGTCGACGGCAGGCCGAGCAGGACGTCGGTGTACTTCAGGACGGCCAGCAGCAGGCCGATGACGCCGAGCGCGACGCCGCCCCAGGCGACCGACTTGATCCAGACCGGCTGCGGCTTGCCGGGGGCGCCGAAGGCGGGACGGGCGAGCACCACGACACCGACGACCAGCGCGAGGAGCGCGAACGCGCCGCCCCAGAACGCGGTGGCCTTCCAGGCGTCGCCGTAGCCCTCATTGAGGAGCTTGGCGACATCGGAGGACTGCGCGGTCTGCGCGTGCAGCTGACCGACGAGCTGCTGGCGAGCGGAGGCGACGGTGCCGACCCAGCTGCCGGTCAGCGAGACGACGCCGAGCGCGGCGGAGACGACGGCTCCGGCACCCTGGCCCACGCCGGACGGCTCCCGGGCGCCGTCGCTCTCGACAAGGTCTGCCTCGGCGGTCGCCTCCTCGGGGGTCTCCTCGGCGGCGGTGGCGTCCACCGTCTGCTCGTCGGTCTTCACTTCGGTGGCCTCGGTCGTGCCGGCCTCGTCATCAGTCTTGGTGGTTCCCATACCTCGCACCGTACGGACGCTGTCTGAGAAGTCTCTTAATGATCGTCGAGGCGATCGTGGAGGCCTCTTCTTACGGATCGTTACTGATCGTTGTGTGCGGCACGCGCGCGGGCTTCGCGCCACTCCGGGGCGAGGATCGACCACACCTCGAGGTCGTGCCGCACCCCACCATAGGGGTGCGCCTGGCGCCGTACCCCATCGCGGGTCATTCCGAGGCGCCGGGCGACATTCAGGCTGGGGACGTTCCCCGAGGCGGCGACCCATTCGACGCGGTGGATGCCGCGCTCCTCGACCGCCCAGTCGATGAGCACCCGCATCGCCCGGGTGATCAGTCCGCGGCCCGTCGCCGCGGGCTCCAGCCAGCAGCCGACCTCGGCGTTCCCGGTCTCCGCGTCGAAGTTCAGCGTGAGCACTCCGCCGACGAGCTTTCCGTCGAGCCAGATGCCGTGGTACGAGCCGGTGTCGGCGGCGCGCATGTCGGCGTACCGCTGGAGCGTCTCGCGTGCGGAGGGCACGTCGACGGCCTGAGAGCCGAAGGCGATGAACTGCCCGATGAAGTCCCGTCCCCGCTCCAGATGCGCCAGGAACTCCTCGGCGTGCCAGGGCTCCAGGGGACGCAGTTCGGCATCGTCACCCAGAGGTATCGCGTACATCCTCGTCCCGCCCCTTCGCCAGTACGTCCGCCACCTCGGCGTCCGTCGCTGCGGCCAGCCTTTCATGGGCGGCGCGGGCTTCTGGCGGTTCGATGCTGATACGGGGCAGGCGCTGGTCGAGCCAGCGGGGCAGCCACCAGTTGGCGCCGCCGAGCATGTGCATGAGGGCCGGGACCAGCAGGGTGCGCAGCACGAAGGCGTCGAGGGCGACGGCCGAGGCGAGCGCGATGCCGAACATGGCGATCACGCGGTCGCCGCTGAGGACGAAGGCGAGGAAGACCGAGATCATGATGACCGCGGCGGAGTTGATCACCCGGCTGGTCTCGGCGAGCCCGACGCGGACGGCGCGCCGATTGTCGCCGGTCTCCAGCCACTCCTCGTACATCCGGCTGACCAGGAAGACCTGGTAGTCCATGGAGAGCCCGAAGAGGACGGACACCATGATCACGGGGAGGAAGGGCTCGATGGGACCCGCCCGGCCGAGACCCAGCAGCTCGCTCCCCCAGCCCCACTGGAAGATCGCGACGACGATGCCGAAGGCGGCGGCGACCGCGGCGACGTTCATCGCGGCGGCCTTCACCGGGATGCCGATGGAACGGAAGGCCAGCAGCAGAAGCAGACAGCCGAGGCCGATGACGACGCCCACGAACAGGGGCAGCTTGCCGACGATGACGTCGGCGAAGTCGTCATAACTGGCTGTCACGCCGCCGACCTTCAGGTCGAGCGAGGTGCCGGTCTCGGCCCGCGGCAGCACCTCGGTGCGCAGCCGGTCGACCAGGTCGCTGGTCTTCTGCGACTGGGGCGCCGACTCGGGGACGATCGTGAAGTACGCGGTCTCGCCGCCGGTGTTGTAGGTCACCGGAGTCACCGACGCGACACCCTCGGTGGTGCGGATGGTGGCGTCGAGGTTGTCGAGGGCGAGCTTGTCCTCGGCGCCGTCGACGCGCGTCACCACGGTCAGCGGGCCGTTCACGCCGGGCCCGAACCCTCCCCCACGCTCCGCGCGGGAGCTGCCCCCAGCGAGAAGGTCGTACGCCTGCCTGGTGGTCGACGTCTTCGGGTCGTTGCCCTGGTCGGAGGTGCCCAGGTGGAGGGAGAGCGTGGGCAGCGCCAGGACGGTCATGACGACCAGGGCGACGATGCCGAGCACCTTGGGGTGACGTTCCACGAACGCCGACCAGCGGTGGGCGAACCCGGTCGGCAGCTCCGGTTGCGGACCGTGCTCCTCCAGATGGCGCCGCTCGCGCCGGCTCAGGGCACGTGGGCCGATGAAGGACAGCAGGGCGGGCAGCAGGGTGACGGAGGCCGCGACCGTCAGGACGACCGTCAGACAGGCCGCGATCGCGACGCCGTTGAGGAAGCTCAGCCTGAGGATCAGCATCCCCAGCAGGGCGATGCAAACCGTGGCACCCGCGAAGACCACGGCGCGGCCCGTCGTCGCCACGGCGCCCGTGACCGCCTCGGTGGTGGACAGCCCGCGTTTGAGTCCGCGCCTGTGTCTGGTGACGATGAACAGCGCGTAGTCGATGCCGACGCCGAGCCCGATCAGCATGCCGAGCATGGGCGCGAAGTCGGCGACGGTCATGGCGTGCCCGAGCAGCACGATCGCGCCGTACGCCGTTCCGACGCTCACCAGCGCGGTCGCGATGGGCAGCATGGAGGCGGCGAGCGAGCCGAAGGCGAGGAACAGGACGGCTGCGGCGACGACCACGCCGACCACCTCGGCCAGATGCCCGCCCGCGGACTCGGTGAGCCCGATGGCGCTGCCACCGAGCTCCACCTGGAGACCGTCGGCCCGGGCCGCCTCGGCCGTGCGCACGACGGCCTCGGCCTCGGACTTCTTGATGTCCTCGGCCCGGTCGTCGAAGGTGACCGTGGCGTACGCGGTGTGTCCGTCGGCGCTGATCCGGCCCGCGCCCTGGCTGTCGTAGGGACCGGCGACGGACGCGATGCCCGGCAGGTCGGCGATCTTGTCCAGGGTCTCGGTCATCGTCTGTTCGACGTCTGCGGCGCGGACGGTGCCCGAGGTGGTGTGCCAGACCACCGTGTCGCTGTCGCCGCCGAACCCCGGGAAGCCGTCCTGCAGCAGCTGCATGGCCCGTCCGGACTCGGTGTCGGGAGCCTCGTAGTCGTTCGAGTACGCCGAGCCGGTGACGGCGGCGGCCGCACTCACCCCGCCGAAGGCGAGGAGCCACAGCAGTACCGCGACGAGGCGGTGCCGAACACACCAGCGTGCAAGGGCTGCCACGAACGAGCTCCCGGAGGATGATTTGTGGATCTTTGACCGGGAACAGCCGTGAAACTGTCGTTCACAAGATGAACAGCCCGCAAAGAACGCATGAGCAATGCGAGGACCACTCTTGCAGGCAGAAGTGATCGTTTACGCCGTTCATGGGCTTATTCACAGGAATGGGAGGCAGATCACAGGACAGTAACGACCACTCTGTCACCTCAGTCGAACTGGTCCCCCAGCGCCATCACCATCGCCCCGATGATCAGCAGCCACAGCGCCCGTCGGGTGCGCCCCCGGGAGCCGAGCACCGAGGCCAGCGCACAGACGGCGGCCCCGAAGGCGTAGGCGGCGGGCACCACCGCCGGGGCGGGACCAGAGGCTCGCAGCACGGAGGCGGCCAATCCCGCGAGGGTCAGCAGCGCTCCCGTTCCGGCCGCCGTCCAGCGGGCCCGGCGCGCGTCCACGACATCCGTGTCCGGTATCTCGGAATCAACGCGTCCGTTCATGGCGGGCGAGCGTAGCGCGTCCCGCCGAGAAACCAGGTGCGAGGCGTCCACGAGGGCTGCTAGCTTCCGCCCGTCGACCGTCCCCGGCTCCTCGCCGACGACCGAAGCGGGTGCATTGTTTGAAGGTCCGACCGAGCTCCTACGCATCTCCTTCCACTACGAAGATCTTGAGGAGCCCGTTCACCGATGTCCGACACCAGGACCACGAACGACGACCTGACTGACCGCCTCACCCACCCCCGATGGGGCCGCAGCAACCGCTACGACGTCCGCTGGACGATCGAGAACCAGATGGGCCCGCACGCACTGTGGCTGCTGGAGTGGCTGGCCCCCGCGCTCGGCCTGGAGGAGCTGCGCCCCGGCGCCCGCGTCCTCGACCTGGGCTGCGGCCGCGCCATGACGTCCGTCTTCCTCGCCAGGGAGTACGACGTCCAGGTCACCGCGGCCGACCTGTGGGTGAAGCCCGACGACAACGCCGTACGCATCGCCGAGGCGGGCGTCGCCGACCGCGTGCTGCCCGTGTACGCCGAGGCCCACGACCTGCCCTTCGGCCAGGGCACCTTCGACGCGATCGTGTCCGTCGACGCGTATCAGTACTTCGGCACCGACGATCTCTGTCTGCCCACACTGACCCGGCTGTTGAAGCCGGGCGGACGGATCGGGGTCGTCGTACCGGCGCTCCGGCAGGAACCGGAGGGCGACGAGCCGCCGGAGCATCTCAGGCCGTGGTGGGAGCCCGACTTCTGGTGCTTCCACTCCCCCGACTGGTGGCGGCGCCACTGGACCCGCGGCGGGGCCGTCGAGGTCGAGGCGGCCGACTGGCAGCCGGACGGCTGGCGGGACTGGCTGCTGTGGTGCGAGGTGGTCGCCGAGGAGAGCCCGGAGGAGTTCCACCGCACGATGGCCCGCCGGGTCGGCGAGATGGTGCGGGCGGACGAGGGACGCACGCTGGGGTTCGTACGGGTCGTGGGGCGCCGTAAGTAGACAGCCGTACGGCCCCGGAGGCCATGTCTCCGGGGCCGTACCGCGTACGGGGCCTCAGCCCTCGCTGACGCCCAGCTTCTGAAGGATCAGCTCCTTGACGCGGGCCGCGTCGGCCTGACCGCGGGTCGCCTTCATGACCGCGCCGACCAGGGCGCCGGCCGCGGCCACCTTGCCGCCGCGGATCTTGTCGGCGATGCCCGGGTTGCCGGCGATGGCCTCGTCGACCGCCGTACCCAGCGCCGAGTCGTCGGAGACGACCTTCAGACCGCGCTTCTCGACGACCTCGTCCGGGGTGCCTTCGCCCGCGAGAACGCCTTCGATGACCTGGCGGGCCAGCTTGTCGTTCAGATCACCGGAGTTGACCAGCGCGGTGACCCGGGCGACCTGCTCCGGCGTGATCGCCAGCTCGTCGAGCGAGGTGCCCGACTCATTGGCGCTGCGCGCCAGTTCACCCATCCACCACTTGCGGGCGGAGGCCGCGTCGGCACCGGCGTCGATCGTCGCGACGATCGGGTCCAGCGCACCGGCGTTGAGGATCGCCTGCATGTCGGTGGCGGAGATGCCCCACTCGGCGAGCAGCCGGGTGCGGCGGGCCAGCGGCATCTCGGGGAGCGCCGCCCGGATCTCCTCGACCCACTCGCGCGAGGGGGCCACCGGCACCAGGTCCGGCTCGGGGAAGTACCGGTAGTCCTCGGCCTCTTCCTTCACTCGGCCCGAGGTCGTCGACCCCGTGTCCTCGTGGAAGTGGCGGGTCTCCTGGATGATCGTGCCGCCGCTGTTCAGCACGGCCGCGTGCCGCTGGATCTCGAAGCGGGCCGCACGCTCCACGGACCGCAGCGAGTTGACGTTCTTCGTCTCGGAGCGCGTGCCGAACTTCTCGCTGCCCTTGGGCATCAGCGAGAGGTTCACGTCACAGCGCATCTGCCCCATTTCCATACGGGCTTCCGACACACCGAGCGCCCTGATGACCTCGCGCAGCTCACGGACGTACGCCTTCGCCACCTCGGGGGCACGGTCGCCCGCGCCGACGATCGGCTTGGTGACGATCTCGATCAGCGGGATGCCGGCCCGGTTGTAGTCGAGCAGCGAGTGCGAGGCGCCATGGATACGGCCGGTCGCGCCGCCCACATGGGTCGACTTGCCGGTGTCCTCCTCCATGTGGGCGCGCTCGATCTCCACGCGGAAGGTCTCGCCGTCCTCCAGCTGTACGTCGAGGTAGCCGTTGAAGGCGATCGGCTCGTCGTACTGGGAGGTCTGGAAGTTCTTCGGCATGTCCGGATAGAAGTAGTTCTTCCGGGCGAAGCGGCACCACTCGGCGATCTCGCAGTTCAGCGCGAGACCGATCTTGATCGCGGACTCGACGCCGGTCGCGTTGACGACCGGGAGCGAGCCGGGCAGGCCGAGGCAGGTGGGACAGGTCTGCGTGTTGGCGTCCTGACCGAGCTCGGTCGAACAGCCGCAGAACATCTTGGTCTTGGTGCCGAGTTCGACATGGACCTCAAGGCCCATGACGGGGTCGTACGACGCCAGCGCGTCCTCGTACGACTCCAGGTCGGTCGTGGTGGTCACGGTGAAACTTCCCTCTCAGCCCAGCAGGACGTCGTCGTCGCCCAGCCGCTTCAGCTCGCGGTACAGGATGGCGAGGCCGGTGACGATGCCGACGGCGGCCACCGTCGCGTCGATCAGCCGCAGGGTGTCCTGTTCGGCCTTGGCCTTCTTGATCCGCTTGGCGACACCGAACGCGCCGAAGGCGGTGGTGGCGATGGACACGTACGTACCGGACTTGGACTTCTTGAAGTCCTTGGCCTTGGTCAGTGCCTTGGTCACAGCGACGGAGCCTCCTCGAGGAGCGGGTGCCCCCACCTTTCCACGAAGGCGGCCTCGACGGCTGCGCCGACCTTGTAAAGACGGTCGTCCTTCAGCGCCGGAGCGATGATCTGCAGACCGACCGGGAGGTTGTCCTCCGGAGCCAGACCGCAGGGCAGCGACATGGCCGCGTTGCCCGCGAGGTTCGTGGGGATGGTGCAGAGGTCGGCCAGGTACATCGCCATCGGGTCGTCGGCGCGCTCGCCGATCGGGAAGGCGGTCGTCGGCGTGGTCGGCGAGACGATGACGTCGACCTGCTCGAAGGCCTTCTCGAAGTCGCGCGTGATGAGCGTGCGGACCTTCTGCGCGGAGCCGTAGTAGGCGTCGTAGTAGCCGCTCGACAGGGCGTACGTGCCGAGCATGATGCGGCGCTTCACCTCGGGGCCGAAGCCCTCGGCGCGGGTGAGGGAGGTGACCTCCTCGGCGGAGTGCGAGCCGTCGTCGCCGGTGCGCAGGCCGTAGCGCAGGCCGTCGAAACGGGCGAGGTTCGACGAACACTCGCTCGGCGCGATCAGGTAGTACGCCGACAGCGCGAGGTCGAAGCTCGGGCAGTCCAGCTCGACGATCTCGGCGCCCAGTTCCTTCAGCAGCGCGACGGACTCGTCGAACCGCTGCATGACACCGGCCTGGTAGTGCTCGCCGCGGAACTGCTTGACGACGCCGACGCGCATGCCCTCGACGCTGCCGTTGCGGGCGGCCTCGACGACCGGCGGGACGGGCGCGTCGATCGACGTCGAGTCGAGCGGGTCGTGCCCGGCGATCACCTCGTGCAGCAGCGCCGCGTCCAGGACCGTACGGGCACAGGGCCCGCCCTGGTCGAGGGAGGAGGAGAAGGCGACCATGCCGTAACGGGAGACCGCCCCGTACGTCGGCTTCACACCCACCGTGCCGGTGACGGCGGCCGGCTGGCGGATGGAGCCGCCGGTGTCGGTGCCGATGGCGAGGGGCGCCTGGAAGGAGGCGAGCGCGGCAGACGAACCGCCGCCGGAGCCGCCCGGGATACGGGTGAGGTCCCACGGGTTGCCGGTCGGCCCGAAGGCGCTGTTCTCCGTCGACGACCCCATGGCGAACTCGTCCATGTTGGTCTTGCCGAGGATGACGACGTCGGCGGCCTTCAGCTTCTTGGTGAGGGTCGCGTCGTACGGCGGGATCCAGCCCTCAAGGATCTTCGAGCCGACGGTCGTCGGGATGCCCTCGGTGGTGAAGATGTCCTTGAGCGCGAGCGGCACACCGGCGAGGGGACCGAGCTTCTCGCCCTTGGCACGCTTCTCGTCGACGGCACGGGCCTGGGCCAGCGCGCCCTCGCGGTCGACGTGCAGGAAGGCGTGCACCTTCTCGTCGACGGCCTCGATACGGGCCAGGTGGGCCTCGGTGACCTGGACGGCCGTGAGCTCGCCGGAGGCGATCTTCGCGGCGGTCTCGGCGGCCGTGAGCTTGATGATGTTGACGTTGTCCGTCATGGCGGTTAGTCCTCCCCCAGGATCTGCGGCACCTTGAAACGCTGCTGCTCCTGGGCCGGGGCGCCGGAGAGCGCCTGCTCGGGGGTGAGCGAGGGACGGACCTCGTCCTTGCGCATGACGTTCGTCAGCGGGAGCGGGTGCGAGGTCGGCGGTACGTCTTGGTCGGCGACCTCGCTGACGCGAGCCACCGCGCCGATGATGTCGTCCAGCTGGCCTGCGAAGTGTTCGAGCTCTTCGGGCTTCAGCTCCAGACGCGCCAGCCGGGCGAGGTGGGCGACCTCCTCGCGCGTGATGCCAGGCATGCAGCGTTCCTCTGGGGTGAGTGTGTGTGGTTTGGGCCCAATCCTATGGGGCGGGGCCCTGTGACCGTGAAACGGTTTCCCGGACCTTACGCCCATGAGGTCGGCCGTACACCCATGAGGCCAGCGGCGCCCTTCCCAGACGGCGCTCTCGCGGAAGTGATTGTCGTATCGCTCCTGCACTTCGAGGATGTTCTCGGGACGATGACGAGATCGCCGCGTTCGGCGGTGACGATGTCGTCGCCGGAGAGGATCTCGGCGGGCCCGTCGAGCAGGTGGAACATCTCGGCGTCGGCACCGCGGACGATCACGGACTCGTCGAGCTTCGGCACGAACAGTGACATGACCTTCTCTTTCGCCGGCCCGCGAATGAACCACACTTCGGCCCGTACAACGGCGAAGGCAGGTGGCCGAGGGACACGCAGCCGCCGGCCCTCATGGGCGGGCCGGCGGGGGGACTGGCGGGGGGAACTACTCGTCCGTCGCCGCGGCCGGCAGGGCCGCGCGAGGCCGCTGCCAGCCCCGCGATCCCCGCGCCCGCAGCCATGCCGTCGTCTCCTCCGCCGGCATCGCGGCCGCGACCAGCCAGCCCTGTACGGCGTCGCAGCCGAGGTCCCGCAGCCGCTCCCAGGTCTCGTCGTCCTCGACGCCCTCCGCGACGACCAGCAGACCGAGGGAGTGGGCGAGGTCGACCGTGCAGCGGACGATCTCCGCGTCCTCCGCGTCGACGGCGAGGCGG
The DNA here is from genome assembly GCF_053598255.1 of Streptomyces sp. NPDC001157. Classification (NCBI taxonomy): domain Bacteria; kingdom Bacillati; phylum Actinomycetota; class Actinomycetes; order Kitasatosporales; family Streptomycetaceae; genus Streptomyces; species Streptomyces sp. NPDC001157. The sequence continues at coordinate 5,619 of NZ_JBSFJW010000045.1, read as the reverse complement.
GCCACGAAGGAGCGGTCGATCTTCAGCTCGCTCACCGGAAGCCGCCGCAGATGCACCAGGGACGAATAGCCGGTGCCGAAGTCGTCCAGCGACATCTTCACGCCGTGCCCGGTCAGTCCGGCCAGTGTGTCGGCGGCCCGCTGCGGGTCCTCGAGCAGGACGTGTTCCGTTATCTCCAGCTGGAGCGCTCCCGCCGGGACCCCGTGCCGGGCCAGGCGGGCGGCGACGGAGCCCGCGAAACCGGGGGTGTGGACGTCACGCGGGGAGACGTTGACCGCGACCGGCACATGGAGTCCCTGGGCCCGCCACCGGGCCACCTGGGCCAGCGCCGTGTCCAGGACGTACTCCGTGAGATGCGGCATCAGCCCCGAGGACTCGGCGATCGCTATGAACTCGTCCGGCGGCACCTTCCCGCGCTCGGGATGCACCCACCGGACCAGGGCCTCCAGGCCGGCGACCTGTCCGTCGAAGCGGACCTTGGGCTGGTAGTGCAGCTGCACCTCCTGCGCGTCCAGCGCCCGGCGCAGATCGCCCAGCAGGCCCAGCCGGTCCGGTGTGTTCGAGTCCCGCTTGGACTCGTACACCTCGACGCCCGTACGGTCCCGCTTGGCCTGGTACATCGCCACGTCCGCCCGCCGCAGCAGTCCCTCCGCGTCCAGCGCGTGGTCCGGGAAGACGGCGACCCCCGCGCTGGCCTCCAGGACGAGGGTGAGTCCGTCGAGGTCGAGCGGGGAGCTGAGTGCGGCGACGAGGCCCCGGGCGACCCGGGTCGCGGAGGTCGTGGAGTCGGCGACCGGCAGTAAGACGGCGAACTCGTCACCGCCGAGCCGTGCGGCCTCCGCTCCGCGCGGGAGCGCCAGGCGCAGCCGGTCGGCTATCTGCAGGAGCAGCCGGTCACCGGCGAGATGCCCCAGCGTGTCGTTGACCGAGCGGAAGCGGTCCAGGTCGATCAGCATCAGGGCGGCACGGGCGCCGATGCGCTCGGCGTCGTCCAGCGCGGTCCAGATGCGCTCGAGGAGCCACTGCCGGTTGGGCAGCCCGGTCAGCGGGTCGCGCAGCTGCTCCTCCGCCCGGGCGCGGGCTATCCACAGAGTGGAGTCGAGGGCGATCAGCGGGATGGCGAACAGCGGCAGCAGCACCGGCTGGGCGGCGGCGACCACGCAGACCAGCGGGGCGATGCCGAGCAGCGCGACCGCGACCAGGCCCTGTCTGACCAGGGCGGTGCGGGCGACGGTGGGCAGACCGCCGTGGCGCGGGGCGTGCAGGTACCAGAGGAGGGTGCGGGTGACCAGGAGGTACCCGACGGCGACCAGCATCACCTCGGGCGCGGTGTAGAGGGTCCAGGTGTCGGGGTTCCAGGGCTTCTCCACGGACGGCACGCGTCCGAAGGCGCCCAGCACCAGGGCTCCGGCTCCGATGCCGAGGATGTCCACCGAGCCGTGCAGCACACCCTGGCGCCAGCGGTTGCGCCGGGCTATGCCGACGAGCACGACCACGGTGAGGCTGACCATTCCGGCGGGCACCCAGCCGTACAGCATCAGGACGGCGAGGGTGAGGGCGGCGCCGGAGCCGGTGCCGCCCCACCAGCGGGAGCGGCCGAGCATGACCAGGTGGCCGACGATGATGCCGGTCAGCACCGCGAAGGACCAGCCGACGGCACCGGCCGGGAAGAGCGCGTGGGTCCCGGTGAACCCCCGGAAGAAGCCGGCGCCCAGGACGAAGGCGGCCGCCGCGACGACCGCCGCGGGCAGTGCGGGCCAGGACATGTGCCGTTCGTGTTCGGGATCCGGCAGTCCGGGAGGGTGGTCGGCCGTGAGGTGCGGGGCGCGCCCGTCCGTCACGGTGTACTGTCCGGTGGCGCGCCCCTCCGCACCCGGACGCTCCGAAGTCCGCCCGGCCCACCGGCTCGCCCGCCATGCACCGGTGACCCGGTGCAGGCGCAGCCGTGAGTCAGGGGCGGCGCTCTCGGTCGGTTCCATTCCCGTCCCTCTCACAGCCGGCGGTGCCCACGCCACGCGGCCCGTTGCCCGACATCCGTCAACGGCACCGCGTTGGAAAACCCTTCCCCTTGCTCGTCAAGAGCAAGGGGATGCCCCAACCGCAGCTGGGCACGGCAGGTGCACACCTCAACAGTAGGCCGCAGAAGGCTTCCACGGGCAGCGGTCGTAGACGGTTGCCCGAATGCACCCCGGCCACCCGTATGCATCTGGTATGCGCCGATCGGGTGGCCTTCAATCGCTATTCCTCAATGGGAAGCGCAACTTCGGCCGCTGCGTCCGGCCCTTGTTCGAGCAGGACGTTGAAGCCCTCCTCGTTCAGAACGGGCACCTTGACCTGCATTGCCTTGTCATATTTCGACCCAGGATTGTCACCTACGACAACGAAGGATGTCTTCTTCGAAACAGAACCGGTTACTTTCGCTCCGCGGCTCTGCAGCGCATCCTTCGCGCCGTCGCGGGTGAAGTGTTCGAGAGTGCCTGTGACCACGACGGTCAGCCCTTCGAGCGGGCGCGGGCCCTCGTCCTCGCCCGAGCTCTCCTCCTCCATGCGCACGCCCGCGGCGCGCCACTTGCGGAGGATCTCCTGGTGCCACTCCTCGGCGAACCATTCCTTGAGGGAGGCGGCGATGATTCCGCCGACGCCTTCCGTGTTCGCCAGCTCCTCCTCGGTGGCCTGCTCGATGCGCTCGATCGACCGGAACTCACGGGCGAGCGCCTCGGCGGCGACCGGGCCGACGTGACGGATCGACAGGCCCGTGAGGATGCGCGCGAGCGGGCGCTCCTTGGCCGCGGCGATGTTCTCCAGCATGGCAACCGCGTTCTTCTTCGGCTCGCCCTGCTGGTTGGCGAAGACCGTGGCGACCTTCTCCTCGCCGGTCTTCGGGTCGCGCTTGGGCAGCCCGCTGTCCTGGTCGAGGACATACGCCTTGATGGGCAGCAGCTGCTCGATGGTGAGGTCGAAGAGGTCGCCCTCGTCCACGAGCGGCGGGTCCTTCGGCTCCAGCGGCTTGGTGAGGGCGGCCGCGGCGACGTAGCCGAAATGCTCGATGTCCAGCGCCTTGCGGCCCGCCAGATAGAACAGCCGCTCACGCAACTGGGCCGGGCAGGTGCGGGCGTTGGGGCAGCGCAGGTCGACGTCGCCCTCCTTCATCGGCCGAAGCGCCGTTCCGCACTCGGGGCACTCGGCCGGCATCACGAACTCGCGCTCGCTGCCGTCGCGCAGGTCGACGACCGGGCCGAGGATCTCCGGGATGACGTCACCGGCCTTGCGCAGCACCACGGTGTCGCCGATGAGGACGCCCTTGGCCTTGACGACGTCCTGGTTGTGCAGGGTGGCGAACTCGACCTCGGAGCCGGCCACCGTGACCGGCTCGACCTGGGCGTACGGAGTGACCCGGCCGGTGCGGCCCACGCCCACGCGGATGTTGATGAGCTTGGTGTTGACCTCCTCCGGCGCGTACTTGTACGCGATCGCCCAGCGCGGGGCGCGGGAGGTGGAACCGAGCCGTCCCTGGAGCGGGATCTCGTCCAGCTTGACGACGACCCCGTCGATCTCGTGCTCCACCGAGTGCCGGTTCTCGCCGTAGTACGCGATGAACTCCCGTACGCCGTCGAGCCCGTCGACCACCTTGTTGTGCCGGGAGGTGGGCAGGCCCCAGGTCTTGAGCAGGTCGTAGGCCTGGGAGAGGCGCGTGAGGCCCTCGAAGCCCTCCAGGGCGCCGATGCCGTGGACGACCATGTGCAGGGGGCGGGTGGCGGTGACGCGGGGGTCCTTCTGGCGCAGTGAACCTGCCGCCGCGTTGCGCGGGTTGGCGAAGGGCTTGTCGCCGGCCTCCACCAGGCGGGCGTTGAGCTCCTCGAACTTCTCCATCGGGAAGTAGACCTCGCCGCGGATCTCCACGAGATCGGGGACGCGGTCACCGGACAGCCTGTCCGGAATCTCCGCGATCGTACGGACATTGGGGGTGATGTCCTCGCCCGTGCGGCCGTCGCCGCGCGTCGCCGCTCGCGTGAGGCGGCCCCGCTCGTAGGTGAGATTGACGGCGAGACCGTCGACCTTGAGCTCGCACAGGAGGTGGTAGTCGGGCCCGCCGACGTCCCTGGCGACGCGCTCGGCCCAGGCGGCCAGCTCCTCGTCGCTGAAGGCGTTGTCCAGGGAGAGCATGCGGGAGCGGTGCTCGACGGAGGTGAACTCCGTCTCGTACGCCCCCGCGACCTTCTGGGTCGGCGAGTCCGGGGTGCGCAGCTCGGGGTGCTCCTCCTCCAGCGCCTCCAGGGAACGCAGGAGCTTGTCGAACTCCGCGTCGCTGATGACCGGAGCGTCCTTCACGTAGTACCGGAAGCGGTGCTCCTCGATCTGCTCAGCGAGCTTCGCGTGCTTCTCCCGCGCCTCGGCGGGCACCGTCGTCTCCGCTTGCTTGTCGCCGGCCACCGTGTTGTCCTCCCGTTACTCTGGGTTGTCCGCGAGGGATCTCGCCGCCCGGACGCAGTGGGCGAGGGCCTTGCGTGCGTAGTCCGGGGAGGCCCCCGCGAGTCCGCACGACGGCGTGACCGTGACCGCCTCCGCGAGAAGGCCCGGTTGCAGCCCCAGCCTGCGCCACAGCGTCCTGACACCCATGACGCTACCGGCAGGGTCTGACAATGGGCCGTCCGTGCCCGGCACGACACCTGCGAAGAGCCGGGTACCCGCTTCCACCGCCTCTCCGATCGTGTCGCCGTCACGCTCGGTGAGCAGCGAGAAGTCGAAGGAGACCGCCGCCGCGCCCGCCCTTCGCAGGAGGGCGAACGGGACGTCCGGTGCGCAGGAGTGGACCACGGTGGGGCCGTCGCTGTGAACCCCGACGACGTCGCGGAGGGTGGCCTCGACGAGCTGGCGGTCGACGGCGCGGTGGGTGCGGTAGCCGCTGGCGGTCTTCACCCGGCCGCGGAGTACGGCGGTGAGGGAGGGTTCGTCGAGCTGGAGGACGAGGCGGGCGCCGGGGATGCGGCGGGCGACCTCGGCGAGGTGCAGTCGGAGGCCCTCGGTGAGCGAGGCGGCGAGGTCGCGGCAGGCGCCGGGGTCGGAGAGGGCCGACTCGCCGTTCTTCAGCTCCAGGGCGGCGGCGAGAGTCCAGGGGCCGACGGCCTGCAGCTTGAGCGGCCCCTCGTACCCCTGCGTGAACTCCTCGATCGCGTCGAGGTCCTCGCCGAGCCATGACCTGGCCCGCTTGGTGTCCCGGCCCGGGCGGTCGCCGATGCGCCAGCCGCTGGGCTCCACGCGGGCGTACAGCTCGACGAGCATCCCCGCGGTTCTGCCGATCATGTCGGCGCCGGGGCCGCGGGTCGGCAGCTCGGGCAGGAAGGGGAAGTCCTCGAAGGTCCCGGTGACGGTTTTCGCCGCCTCGCGGGCGTCGCCGCCGGGCATCGAGCCGATACCGGTGGCGGGGCCGAAGGAAAGGTCTGCGTTCACATGTGAAGCCTATGTTTTCTCGCCCCCGCCGCCCCTACCCGTCCCGTACCTGGGGGCTGCCGCCCCCAGACCCCCGCTTCGGCCTGAACGGCCTCGTCCTCAAACGCCGGACGGGCTGAGATGGCTGGGCCAAATCCAGCCCCTCCGGCGTTTGAGGAGCGGGGGTCCGGG